>CAZIWL010000051.1:0-27723 GCA_964542755.1 uncultured Anaerolineales bacterium | reverse complement strand
CTCTGGCCCTGGCGTTCGTCCTCGGGGTTTTCCTCGGAGTGCAGGACCCTCTCAGTCCAGTGCTGCACTGGCTTCCGCGCCTGCCTCGCTCGCTCCGCTTCGCGTCTGCCGTCGACCCTTTGCCCAGACTAACCGTCGACATGCCGTTTGACAGCTACAGGCGGCTCCTCCAGGAGCGCGAAGAAGCCCTTCGGCAAGGCGTCACCATCTCGTCACACGCGGACTTCGTCACGGCGACGATACGACTGAACGAATCAGCGGTCCCGGTCGATCTGCGCTTCCGTGACGGGCCAGCCGAGCACCTCCAGGAAGCCGAGGGCTGGCAGTTCGATGTCCGCACCAGGGACGATCGGACGCTGGATGGGATGGACCGTTTCTACCTCCTCGATCCGGCCGACAACAACTGGCTCAATCAGTGGGCTTTCGCGCACTCCCTGGAACGCGCGGGCATCTTGACCACGCGGTACGTATTCGTGGACGTGGTTTTCAACGGAAAGAGCTGGGGCACGTATGCTCTCCAGGAGGGCTTTGGCGACGCCCTCATGACCCGTAACAACCGCGTCGCCGGCGTTCTTCTCGCGTATGACACGGACTTTCTATGGCGCTCCATCGCCCATTTCGGCGAAGCCCAGCACGCGTATGCCGATCCGGTCAGCAAGCTCGCCAGCACGGCCTTTCCGTTCCTAGAGATTGACGCTTTCTCCGACGCTGCAATCGACCGCGACGCTGCACGCTCCGGCCAGCGGGAGGCTGCTCTGAGTCGCATGCGGGCGCTGCAGGCCGGCCGGATCCCGGCTTCGGAGGTCTTCGACCTCGAAACCTACGCCCGCTTTCTGTCGCTCGCAGACCTGTGGGGGTCCAGCGAGGCGGTTTCGGTGGTGAACCTGCGCTACTACTACGATCCCGGCACCGAGCGCGTCGAACCAATTGGATTCGTTGGGAATCCCCTGAGCAGCGAGGAGCGCCTGCCCTTGACCGCGACCTATGGGGACGCCGCGCTTCAAGCCGCTTATGCCCGGGAGGCCGAGCGCGTCAGTGACCCATCCTATCTTGAGGCGTTGAGGGCCGACGTGGAGGAGGAGCTCCTGCGCCTCCAGCGGCTCCTGGAGCCCGCTGCGGGCGAGTTAGCTCCCCCCTGGGACGCCCTGGAGGAGCGCCAGATGTGGATGCGGCAGTCTCTGGCCCCTGTCCAACCGGTCTTTGCCTACCTGGGGGACGCCAACGCCGGCGTCAGCGCCACGATTGAGATTGACGTGGCCAGCGTGGTAGCCCTGCCCATCGAGGTGGTTGGATTCGACATCAACGGAACCACCTTCCTGGAGGCTGATCCAGCGTGGATCCGCACCGACCTCGGCCCGGATCTGGTGACTGTCCAGGCCGAGCAGATTGTCCTCCTCGCCAGCACCTCTCCCACCCCTCGGTACGTCCGTTTCCATCTTCCCACCACTGAGATCGCGCGTCTCGACGGAGAGAGTCTCTTCCTGGGCCCCACGGAGATCAGTGTCGCCACCCGCATCCTGGGCCTTGAGGGACGTCAGCTCACGCCGGCACGCCAGGGAGCACCGGCCTCCCTCATCGTCCCGTGAGGCCCACGCTGTCGGGGTGGCGGTATGAGCTCAAGCTGGTCTGCGAGGCTCGCCAAATAGCCCAGGCCCGAAGCTGGGTGCGGCTCCACCCCGCTGGTTTCGTGACCGCCTACCCCACCCGTCAGGTCAACAATATCTACTTCGACACGCCGCTTTTGGGCAGTCTCAACGACAACCTATCCGGGACAAGCCACCGGCAGAAGCTCCGTCTGCGCTGGTATGGTCCCGGCGGTGACCGCGTCGCCCCGTGGGTGGAGGTGAAAGAGAAGCAGAACATGGTCGGCCGCAAGTGGCGCGTTCGTACGGCCACTCCCATCGACCTGACAGAGCCGTGGCCGAGCATCCTGGCCGTGGTCCGCGGCGCCGTCCCACCGGAGTGCCCCACTTGGGCTCACGGCGCTCTACAGCCCACGCTCTTCAATCGCTATCAACGGGACTACTACTGGACGTATGATCGAAGTATCCGGGCCACAATCGACTTTTCCCCAGTCGCGTGTGACCAACGAACCGCCCCCCGCCCCGCCCTGAGGTGCCCGCTGCCTATGGAGGAGTACGTCGTCATCGAACTCAAGGCGCCGCCAGAGAGCATCGATCGTCTGCAGGAGATCGCGGCGCGCTTCCCCGTCTGCCGAGGCAAGAACTCCAAGTACGTGAAGGGGCTTCTGGCCGCGCTTGGAAGCCCGTAGACGGTGGAGTATGCCCTCCGGGGCTTCCCGCCGTCGCGTTCGAACGCCATACCCACACCGGCTTCACCAGTCCCTCCAGTGACTGCCATGGCCCGCTGGTCGGCGAACCGGGGACAGAAGGTCGCCCCCGTTTCGCAGGCGTTTGGCGCAGGCCCACGTGTCCGGCGCATCCTCAGGGCGGACCCGGTGGTGTCTCCACGTCGCGCGGCGTTGCGCGCCGCCCGCGAGCACACGGCGGCTGCGTCGCCCGGTGGGCGCTGTTCAAACAGAATGCGTTCAGTGGTCACTCGTACTTGCGGTTTCATCAGCACCGTGTATAATCCTTTCGACGGGTCGTTGCCCAGCGATAACTCCGCTCGGTAATGGCACAATAGAATACGATGAGCGCTGTCCGCCAAATTGCCGAGCGAAATCAGATTCTTCGGCAAGCGCAGTACCCAAATTGGGGTTAGTCTCACCCGGAGTGAGAGGGGCATCTTTCAGCCCTAACTTCGTCGGCGGTGGAAGAGTCAGACTCGTGGGCGTATTGGCCCCAGGCCTGTGCCTGGGGCTTTCTTGTGTCACACGTGACTCCTTCCATCCTGGTTGGTGCGCTGGAACAGGACTCGCTGACGGCATGCCCCCTCAAGTCTTCGTTCCATCCCGCCTTGTTTTGGGAAGATACCCGGGCCGCAGATTGAGATCAGCCTTGCCAGATACAGATATGGATGCAATCCTTGTACAAGCCCGTAGCCGCCCTTCTGACCATCGTGGTCGTCACGTTCCACACCTTGGTGTTGTCTGGGCGAGTCCCCTTGCCGGGCATCGTCCCCCCCGTGCTGGAGGCATCCCGGTAGAGCCTCTTGCCGAGGGGGGTCATGTGGGAAGCGCGTGTGTGTCATGGGCACCCATGCAATGTACGTTGTGAGCGCGAGTGGGGAGGATAGCAGATGGACCTATTGTTCGCTCTCGTCCTAATTGTGACGGTCCTTGTCGGAGGTACGGCAGCGGTGTTCCTGAAGAACCTGCTCCGCGCAGCGGTCGCGCTGGGAGCCAGCAGCGTTGCCCTGGCCGCTCTGTTCTTTCTGTTGAATGCGCCGTATGCCGGCGCGTTCGAGTTGAGCGTCGGAGCCGGCTTGATCAGCGTGCTCTTCATCGTGGCCATTAGCCTCACCGAGTCGATGCAGGGGGCGAATGATGAGTCCTAGATTCTCGTCCTGGGCCTTCCTCCTTACTGTGCTGCTGGCAGTAGGCCTGATCCTGGGCCGTTGGCTGTGGAGCTCGACGGCCCTCCCTCCGCCCACCTCGTTCCGAGTGTGGTGGTGGGATCACAGAGAACTTGACCTGGCCGTCCATCTGGGGCTCGTGTTCGCCGGAGCCCTCGGCATAGCCGCCCTCATGCCGCCGGAGAAGGAGGGTGCTGAATGAACCTGAGCCTCCCGTACGTGAATGACCTGCTATTCTTCTCGGGGAGCGGATTCCTACTCCTGTTGGGGATGGCCTGTCTCATCACCCAGCGCGAGACGATCAAGCAGGTGATTGGCCTCAAGATCATGCTTCAGGGGGTGACGCTTGGTCTCGTCTACCAGGGTCACATCAGCGGCGATCTGAATACGGTGCAGAGTATGGTCATCTCTGCTCTCGTGGTCGAGACGATCCTGATTGCTGTGGCGCTGGCATTGATCGTCAACGTCTACGAGTCCTACCCCTCGGGGGACGTAGACGACCTGAACCGACTGCGTGGCTAGTATGACCAACCAGCTTCTCGTCGCGCTCTTCACCCTACCCTTCCTGGCCGGATTCGTGATCTCCTTGTTCCTCCGTCGGTCCCAGGAAGCAGCCCGCGGCGTGGCCCTAGCCGCCAGTGCTGCCACAGCGCTTCTCGCAACGGCGCTCATCCCCCGGGCGGGGGACGACCCAACTCTCGTCATCCAGTGGTTGCCCGGAACCGGACCAATGACCTTCGGCCTGGACGCCACGAGCCTCTACGCGGCCGTCGTCACCACCTGGGCCGCTTTCCTGACTCTCCTCGCTGCCAGCTCGGCGGACAGAGAGACGCCCTCCCTGTTGTTCGCCCTGGTCCTGCTGGCCCTCTCAGCAGGCAACGTGGCCTTTCTCAGCGAGCACTTCTTGTCCCGCTACGTGGCTCTGGAGGTCGTCGCACTCTCCATCGCCCTGGCGCCGTTGGTTGAGCTCAGGGGCGACGAGGGTGGCCGAGGATTCTGGCTCGTCTACGTGGTGCTCCGCCTGGGAGACATCGGTCTGCTCAGCACGATCAAAATCCTGTACGCCGCCAGCGGGACACTGGAGATCACTCCCGCTCTCGAGGCAGCTGGGACGCTGGGCGGGGCCCGCCTCGGCTGGGTCATCTTCGGCTTGCTGCTGGCCGTCTGGGTGAAGCTCGGCCTTTGGCCGTTCCACCTGTGGGTCAGCTGGGGACGGGGGCTCACGCCTGGTACGCAGGCCTGGCTCTACACCACCCTCATGCCCAATCTCGGCGCGTACCTGCTCTACCGCGTCGCTCCCCTTCTAGCACCAGGTCTGGCAGTCCAGACCCTCCTACTCTGGCTGGCCGCGGGGGCCACGATGCTGGCCGTCATCACCGCCCTCACCCGTCGGGACCTCCGTAGCGCATTGATCTACATCGCCGCGGCACGGGGTGCCCTCCTGGTCTTTGCTGCTGTGTCCGGCCTCAAGGCCGCCGTGTGGCTTGGCCTGCTTGCCACGACGCCCCTTCAGCTTCTTCTCTTCCTCGCAGCAGAGGCGCCCGAGAGAGGCGCGTCCTCCATCGGGGGACGCGCAGCCCAGGGCTTGTTCGCCCTGGCAGGGCTAGCCCTGACCGGCACCGGGGTACTGATCACCTGGTCGGCGCGGGAGGCGGGTGTCCCGGTCGACGCCTTATTCGTGGCAGAAACGTCCGTCGCCTTGCTCGGCATTTGGACCATCCGCGAAGCGACGCGCCCGCACCGGAGAGAGGAAGCCGGCAGCCTCCCCGCGCGCTGGGTGGCACTGGGAACGCTGGGCGTGGCGACGCTGGGCGGTGCCGTGAGCTTCGGTCCGCTGGCCCGCTGGCTGATGCAATCCGCGGACCTGGGGGGGGGAAGGGTCCCTCGCCTCACTGAGCTCCTGCGTTACTTGGTCACAGCCCCGGCGCACCTGCTGACGCTGATTATGGTTCTGGTGGTTTGGCAGATGCAGCGCCGCTCCCGCATTCGGGTACACGTGCCCGGACCGGCGGACGGCGAGCAGGTCGAGATGGCCTACGACCTCCAGGAGGGCCTGGCACAGGCCGCCCGAGCTCTGCGCGCCATTGTCGAGGTCGGCTTTCTAGAACAGATCATCGTGCTTAGTGTTCGGGTCGTGGTAGACGGAGCGCGCATGACGTACCGTCTCGTCGAACAGGAAGGATTGGAGGGGTTGCTCCGTCGCGCTGTGCAGACGGTTCTTGGATTGAGCCAGATGCTGAGTCGCCGCCACACTGGCCTGCTCCGCCACAACCTGTTGTGGATACCCATAACCCTGACGCTGGCACTGCTGGTCACGATCTGTTGGTAGTCGCCAGGTCAATGTCGACAAGCCTTACGGGAGATAAGACATGCCGATAGACACGCAGACGATAGGACTCGTGACCATTCTGGCGGCGCCCCTTGCGACCGCGGTGGTGCTCTTCCTGCTGCGGGGGCGAAGCATCCGTTTCGCTGGATGGATCGCCGGGGTGAGCGCCGCCCTATCCCTGGCAGCGGTGCTGGCCATGCTCCCGGCGCTCTATCAGGGCGAGGTACCAACGCTGAGCATGCCGTGGATCCCGGCAGCCGGCATCGAACTCGGCCTGCACGTGGACTGGCTCACCCTCCCCTTCCTGGTCACCGAGGCCGCCGTGACCCTCGTCGCCATCGCCTACAGCTGGGGCTACCACCGCGGCGACGAGCGCAGCGGCGCGTTCTACGGGTTGCTGCTGCTGTTTGGCCTGGGCATGTCCGGCACCACCCTGGCCGACGACATGGTCCTTTTCTACGTCTTCTGGGAGCTGATGCTTGTAGCGTCATCCATCCTCATCCTCCTCTGGGGAGAGGGAGAAGAGCGGGGTCCCATAGCCCTCAAGTACTTCATCTTCACCCATCTCGGTTCGCTGCTGGTGCTGGTGGGGCTGATCGCACTCTACGACGCCACGGGCACGGATTCCTTCTCGGCCCTGCGGGCCGGCGTCTCGCTGAGCCCGGGCCTGACCAGGATGGTCATCGGCCTCTTCCTGGTGGGTTTCTCCGTCAAGATGGCCGTCTTTCCTGTCCACCTCTGGCTGCCTGACGCCCACACCGTCGCCCCTATGCCCGTCACCATCATGCTTGCCGCGGCGATGCTCAGTATGGGTACGTACGGCATCCTTCGCTTCCCGTTGAGCATCTTCAGTCGGGCAGACGTGGCGTCATTTGCCCTGCCGATGATGATCGCGGGGGTTTTCTCGGAGATCTACGGCGCGTTGATGGCCCTCGCCGAGCGGGACATCAAACGGATCATCGCCTACTCCAGCGTTAGTCAGATGGGATACATCCTGTTCGGCCTGGGTACGCTGACCGCCGATGGCATCACCGGAGCCACCCTCCACGTCATCTACCACGCCATCGTCAAGGCGCTCCTATTCATGGGTGCGGGTTGGGTCATCAAGAGCACCGGCCGCCGTCGCATTGGTGAGTTGGGCGGATTGGCGAAGAAGATGCCGTGGGCCGCGCTCTGTACCGGCGTAGGAGCGTTGGCTATTGCCGGGATGCCCCCTTTCTGCATCTTCGACAGTGAGTGGATGATCTTCTCCGGCGGATTCCACACCGCCCATATCGGGCTTTCGGTGATCACGCTGCTGGGCTCGCTGCTGACCGTCGTGTACGCAGCGCAGTTGATCATCGGCATCTTCTTCGGCTCGCCGCCGGAGGGTCTCACGGTCAAGAAGCCGCATTGGGCCATTGTTGCGCCGACAGCCCTGCTGACCGCGCTGGCCTTCATTGAGGGGATCTTCCCGGCGATGCTCTTCGATTGGGTCGTTCGCGAGCTGCCCCTTATCCTGGGAGGACGTTGGTGAGCGGCGATGTCTGGGTGGTCGCCCCCCTGGTGTGGCTGGGCGCAGGGGCATTCATCATCTATCTGGTGTCGCGCATCATCACGGAGCGGAATGGATGGTTGGCGCTTTGCACGACACTGATCTTCACAGCCGCCCTCATCACGCTCGTGCCGCTGGCGCTGAGCACGCGGCACGCGGTGCAGGTCTCCAATCCCCTGCCCACGTGGGGAAGCACAGAACCGGGAAGTGTCAGGATGCGATCCGACCCCGGCGCCCTGGTCATCGTGGCAACGGCCCTGGGGCTCGGCATTCTCACGTCGATCTACTCAGGTCGCTATCTCTCCCGCGATCCCCGACATAAGCTCTACTACCCCCTCCTACTCCTTATGGTGACCGGCCTGTGCGGCACGGTGCTGGCCGCCGATCTCTTCAACCTCTATCTATTCTGTGAGTTGATGAGCATCGCCGCCTACGTTCTGGTCGCCTTCAGGAGACGCAGCGACAAAGCCATTGAGGCCGGCTTCAAGTATCTCATCATGGGGAGCGTAGGCACGCTCCTCTTCCTGACAGGTGTGGCGTTCATCTACCGCGCCCAGGGGACGATCGCCCTACCCGTCCCCAGCGTGGCGCCCGCCAATCCATTGAAACTCTGGACCCGCGCCGGGCTGGCCTTCATCCTCGTCGGGTTGGGGGTCAAGAGCGCCCTGGTGCCCCTCCATACCTGGCTGCCGGACGCCCATGGCAGGGCCCCGAGCAGCGTCAGCGCCTTGCTATCCGGAATCATCATCCAGAGCGCGTTCTACGCACTGCTCAAAGTGTCCCTCGGGACCGGGATGTCCGCCCGGGCCCTGGGAGGGATTCTAATCCCTGTTTCCATAGCGAATATGACCTTGGGCAACGTGATGGCCCTGGTCCAGACGGACACGAAGCGCCTGCTCGGTTACTCGACTGTGGCCCAGATGGGGTACATCATCTTCGGCATCGGTGTGGGCCTTCACTACGCCATCCCGGAGGCCATCCAGGCTGGCTTCTTTCTCCTGGTCGCCCACGCCGCCATGAAGGCCCTCGCTTTTCTTAGCAAAGGGGTTCACCGCTTCTATCTGGACGCCAACTCGATCGACGACCTCCGGGGGACCGCGTTCCAGTTGCCCCTGATCGCTGTGACGTTCACCGTGGCTCTGGGCGGGCTGGCAGGCGTGCCCCCGCTGGCAGGCTTCATCTCGAAGTGGTTCATCCTGGGCGAGGTCCTGCAGCCAGGTGAGCCGCTGGCCTACGTCGGGCTCGCCATCTTTCTGCTCAACACATTGCTGGCGCTGGGGTACTATCTACCCCTCGTCGCGCGCCTCTTTGTATTGCCCCACCATCATACAGGCAGCACGATGGAGCGCGTCGCCATCTCTGCATGGATGGCTGTGCCCCTCGTGATGGGGGCCGCATTGGTGATTGCCATCGGCCTCTACCCGGGACCGTGGTGGACCTGGGTCGACGGAGTTGGACCGTATCTGCTGGGGAGGTAGGCCATGAGGAGCATCTTGTTGAGCCCACCCGTCGTTATGCTCGTGTACATGGGCGTAGGCTACGGGCTGTATCGTCTCGGGCGGGCCTGGGCAGCCCATGGCACGGATCACCCGGGAAAAGAAGAACCGTACGCCTGTGGAGAGGACCTGAGGCCGGGGCCGATCAAGCTATCATACCACTCGTTCTTCCGCCTGGCGTTGATGTTCAGCGTCCTCCACCTGGCAACGCTGACCGTTTCAACGCTTCCCGGTCGGGGCGCCTTCCAGGCTGTAGGGCTGGTCTACCTCGTCGCGATCGCCGTCAGCGTGCTGGTTCTTGTCGAAGAGCGTGAGGTGTAGATGATAGAGCGGCTTCTGAAATGGGCACGGCGCCGGTCGCCGTGGGTGCTTCACTTCAACAGCGGAGGATGCAACGGCTGTGACATCGAGATCCTCGACCTTCTCACGCCCCGGTACGACGTGGAGCGCCTGGGCATCCTCAAGGAGGCATCACCGCGTCACGCCGACATCCTTCTGGTCACCGGCCCGGTGACCCGACAATCCCGGGACCGTTTGCGCCGCATCTACGAGCAAATGCCGGAGCCGAAGTGGGTCGTCGCCATTGGCACGTGCGCCTGCTCAGGGGGCGTCTTTGAGGGCAGCTACAACGTCATGGGCGGTGTGGACCAGGTGATACCCGTCGATATCTACATCCCCGGCTGCCCCTGTCGGCCCGAGGTGATCATCGCCGGACTTGCCAAACTATTTGAGAGCATCGAGGGAAGCCGAGACCAAGGCAAGTTCGGCACGGACCCTGCAGACGAGGAAGGCGCAAGCATCGGCTTCGAGAGTGATGGGACGCCATCCGAGAGATGAAGACTGGTGAGGCATGTGGAGCGGAGAGATACAGGAAGTGAATCAGGGACGTCAGGGGAGGCAAGATCGTGATCGAGATTGAGGCCGTATTGGAGGCATTCCGGGCGACGTGTCCGGACCATTCGTTCGATGCGAGCACAATGCTGACGGACGAGACCGTCATCGAGATCCCGGCAGCTTGCCTGAAGGAGGTGGTTAACGTCCTGCTCGGCACGTTCTCCGTCTATCACCTGTCGACCATCACAGGCCAGGACCGGGGGGCGGACCTCGAGTTACTGTACCATTTCTGGCATGGGAGAGGCATCACGCTTCAGGTGAAGGTCCCGCGGGGGGATGCCCGTGTGAGCACCCTCACCGGGGCGATCCCCGGCGTAGACTTCTATGAGCGAGAGGTTGGGGAGATGCTTGGTGTGACGTTCGAGGCCCATCCCGGCCCGGAACACCTGCTGCTGCCAGAGGATTGGGAGAGCGGACCGCCACTCTTGAAGGAACAACCAGACGAGAAAGGTGAGGCATGACCCGAGTCACGATCCCCGTTGGTCCCCAGCATCCTTTGCTCAAGGAGCCGCTGTCCCTCCGCCTCATTGCTGAGGGCGAGCGCGTCGTGGAAGCTACCATGCGCCTGGGCTACGTCCACAGGGGCATCGAGCGTCTGGCCGAGGAGCGCAGCTACGTCCAGAATCTCCACCTTCTGGAGCGCGTCTGCGGCATCTGCTCCCACGTCCACACCACCACCTACTGTCAGGGGGTGGAGGCCCTCCTCGACCTGGAGGTCCCTCCCCGGGGGCTCATGTTGCGGACGCTCCTTTGTGAGCTTGAGCGGATCCACAGTCACCTGCTCTGGCTCGGCGTACTGGCCGAGAACATTGGCTTCAGCACCGTCTTCATGTACGCCTGGCGCGATCGAGAAATCGTCCTCGACATCATGGAGAACCTCTCCGGCGGACGCATCGCCCACGCTGTCAACGTGATCGGCGGCGTGCGCATCGACCTTGACTCAGACCAAATCGATGCCATCCGGCGCAGCCTCGATGAGCTGCATGGGCAGGTTGACGACCTGGTCAATGTGGTGGAGCATGAACAAACGCTGAAAGCTCGGACCCAGGGAGTGGGAGGTGCCTCTCTAGAACAGATACGCCGCCACTGCGCCGTGGGCCCCGTGGCCCGGGCCGCAGGGCTGGACCGCGACCTGCGTCGTGATGCCCCCTACGCAGCGTACGATCGCCTATCGTTTGAGGTCGTCACTGAGTCCGGCGGCGACGTGTGGTCCGCCACCCGCGTCCGCGTCCGCGAAACTGTGGAGAGCCTCTCGCTCTGCCAGCAGATCCTGGACGACCTGCCACCCGGCGAGGTCGCAGTCCGGGCAAGTCGGCGGGTACCGGAGGGCGAGGTCGTCGCCCGTGCCGAGGCGCCGCGGGGAGAGGTCATTTACTACATCCGCAGCGATGGATCCGATAGCCCCGCCAGGATCAAGATCCGCACCCCCACGCTGCCGGCGCTCAGCATGGTGCGGGAACGGCTCCGCGACATCAATATCGCCGACGTCCCCGCTGTGATCTCCGGCATCGACCTGTGCGTTGCCTGCGCCGATCGCTGATGACGAGAGAAGGAAGGTTGGATTGAGAGAGCTGTTGTCCGTACTGGTCACCCTATTCATCTTCCCGGGCGTGGCGTTTCTGGTCGCCTGCGCGCTCCTGTTCGAGTGGATCGACCGGCGCACCATTGCACGTCTTCAGGCCCGCGTCGGGCCGCCCTGGTTCCAGCCCCTGGCCGACCTAGTGAAGCTCCTCTCCAAGGAGAGCATCCTCCCTCGCCAGGCAGACCGACCGATCTGTACGGCGTTGCCCGTGGTTTCGCTGGCCGCGGTACTGACGGCCGCGCTCTACATCCCGGTCGGCGGACGCGTGGTCTACGGCTTTGAGGGGGATCTGATCGTCGTCCTCTTTCTGCTCAGCCTTCCCGCCCTCTTCTACTTCCTGGCGGGATGGGTCTCGGTCGGCATCTACAGCATCATCGGGGGGAGTCGTTCTGTGCTCCAGTATTTCTCCTATGAGGTGCCCTTCCTTATGGCCCTGAGCGCCCCCGCCATTCTCACTGGTTCATGGTCGATCTCGGACATCATCACCCAGCAAGCAGAGTCAGCATGGATCGTGCTTGCACAGCCTGTCGGCTTCTTGCTCGCAATCGTGGGCCTGATCGGCAAGTTAAAGCGGGTGCCCTTCGACATTCCGAAGGCCAAATCCGAGGTGGTCGGCGGGCCGCTCACAGAGTTCAGTGGCCGTAAGCTGGCGCTCTGGCGCCTCGTCGTCGACATCCAGACCGTGGCGGGGATCTTCCTCCTGGTGAACATGTTTCTCGGGGGTGGCGACCTGACGCTTCTTCAGGGCTCGGCACCGCTTGGTCTGGCCCGGGCGGTGACCTTCAGCATCAAGGCCCTTGGGATGCTGCTCACTCTTTCCGTAACCAGCGTCCTCTACGCCCGCCTGCGCATCGACCAACTCGCCAACCTGGGTTGGCGCATTCTGGCGCCCCTCGGCCTGCTGCAGCTGGCGGCCACCATCTTGATGGGAATCGGTTGATGTCACAAATAAAATCACTCCTCTACTTGCTCCCCGAGCTGTTCGAGACGCTGTTCGAGAAGGTCATCACCGTCGCTTATCCCTTTGCACCGCTGGAGCTGCCCGCAAACTACACCGGCCGGGTGAGGATTGAGGCCGATCTCTGCCGTGGATGTGGGGCCTGCGTGCGCGACTGCCCCGCCTTCGGCCTGGAACTCGAGAAGAAAGGCCGGGACGAGTTTCGCCTTCTTCACTATCCGGATCGGTGCATCTCCTGCGGTCAGTGCGAGGAATCCTGTCGATTCAAAGCCATCCGGCTGACGAACGAGTTCGTGGAGCCATCCCACGGCCAGAGGCCGTCCCGCGAGGTGCTGGTGGACCATCTACCGGATGAGGAAACAGATCGTGAGGCCAATGAGGACACCCCCTGTGCCGCGTGACGGGTCTCGCGCCCATTTGGGCTTCAAGCCGGGTTCCATCTGAGATTGTCTATGACGGGGGAAAACAACGCAGAGCCCAGGGGCCACCGCCCGAGACGCTCACGAACCAGAGGTAGCACAGCCGGTTCTCCCTCTGGAACAGTGCTTCGCACGGGGCTCCTTTTGGTAGAACACCCTGTGCCGCCGTCCATCGCCGGGGCCACGATCGAACGACTGCTTGCTGAATTCTGAATCGCGGCCCACACGCACTAGCCAGGAAGAAAGACTATGCAACTATTCGTAGAACTGATGACCTATCTGGAGAAGCTGGCCAACTATGTCCCTCTGGAGGTCTTCACCTTCTTCGGCACCATCCTCGAGGAGATCCTCGCCCCCATCCCTTCGCCTTTTGTGATGACGATAACGGGTTCCATCGCCCGGGCCCAGGGACATATGCTCGGCTATCTCATCATCATCTCTTTGATCGGCGCCGCCGGCCGCGTTGTGGGTACCACATTCCTTTACGTCCTGGCCGACTTTTTCGAGGACATCGTCTTCGGCAGATTTGGCGATTTCCTGGGCGTCTCGCACCGCGAGGTCGAACAGATTGGTTCCCGCTTCAACGGCACCGCCCGGGACTATCTAACCTTGATCGTTCTGCGCAGCATCCCCGTCATGCCCAGCTCGCCTATCTCCGTGGTCTGCGGCTTGATCAAGCTCAACTACAGGGTCTTCGCCATCGGCACGGCCATCGGGAGCGTCTTCCGCAATCTCTTCTTCCTCTGGATCGGGTTCACGGGCCTTGCGGCCACCGAATCCTTCATGGAGGGATTTGAGAGCGTCGAGACCATCGTACAGATTCTGTTTGTCCTGGCCCTCATCGGTGGCTTCTATTACTACTATCGGAAGCGGGAGAGAGGAGAGCTTCTCCAGTCCCCTGGCGACGACGGGGAGAACGGACCCGGGGAAACCGGCAACAGCTCATAGTCACACCCTCCTACTACCCCGCTTAGCGAGCCCTGCAAGGGCCCACCGCCTCGAGCGTTTGTGGTAGAAAAGTTCGCGCTTGTGCAGCGCGCGAGAGCAGCGGCCCACTGCTGAGCGAGGCGAGGGCCCATCGTGCCCCATTCGGCTTGGGCACGATGGGCGTCAACACGCACGCTCCCTTCATGCCGCCGGTCCTCGCGTCGGTCCCCCCCAGGCACCCGGGGTAGCTGCCGTCTCCCACGTCGTCACGACCTGGTCCTTCTGCGCATGCAGCAAATGGCCTGCTTTCTGCCGATCCTGGGCCAGGGGAGGACTCGCCTGAAGCCAATCTGGCAACTTGCCATGACATCACCCTCGGGCCGATCGCGACGTTTCGAAAGAACGGAAGGTAGTCCGAGAATTCGTTCGGGTCAGCCACTTCAATTCCAAGTCCGGGGTCGATGCGCTTGACGTCACTGTACGAGGTGCTACAATCTCTTCCGTGACACCGCCAAGGCGACGGTGCCATCATTGTGCACACAGTGATCTTTGGAGGAGTCATAGATGAAGCAGGAACGCGTAGCGGAAGTCCTGAGCATAGAGCGCCAGGCCCTCGAGGTTCACCGCGACGCTGAGGAACGTGCCGAGGAGATCCTTGACAAGGCCCGCGACGACGCTGCCCAGCTCCGCGACCAGACCATGGAAGCGGCGCGGCAAGAGGCTGGCGAGATAGTGGAGCGGGCTCGGGAAGATGCGCAGGCCGAGCGGCAGCGGATCCTGGCCGAGGCGGAGCAAAAGGCAAGCGAGCTTCAGGCGTCCGTCGAGCCCAATCACGACCGGGCCGTCAGGTTCGTCGTCGATCAGGTGGCTGGACAGGAGTAAGAGCCTTGGCTGTCCGTTCCGTCTCAGCGTACTCCGTCGTACAGGCCGCGGTGCGCGGCCTGTACTCAAAGAAACTCTCGCCCGACACCTGGGAAGCCCTCCTCGATGCCGAGGACTTCGAGATCGTCCTCAGCCTGCTGTCCAAGACGGCCTTCGGACCCTATTTCGAGGAAATCCCGCGCGACAGGATGACCCCCCGACGGGCCGTCTACCAGATCAGGCAACGCCTGGCTGACGTCTACGAAAAAGTCATCCGTCTTGCCCCCGATCGTGCCCGCCCTCTCTTGCTCTGGCTGTGGCGCCTCTACGAGGTGGACGATCTGAAGGCCACTTTCCGCGGGATTGAGGCTGGCGCCAGCTGGGATCGCGTTCGGTTCCTTCTCTATCCACGTCACAAGTACTCCCTGCTCAAGCTGGAGGACCTGGAGGAAATGGTCCTCAGCGGCAGCGTGGCGGGTGCCGTCGCGGAAACCCGCGGTACGCCCTACCACGAGACCCTGGCTCATGCCCTCAACCGATATGAGGCTGAGGGAAATCTCTTCCCTCTTGAGGTGGCGCTTGATCTGGCGTACACCCGGAGCCTCTGGGAGGCGCTGGACCGCCTTCGCGGGCAGGATCGCGAGCACGGCATGCGGCTGGTCGGGAGTCTGGTCGACCTGGATAACCTACTCTGGGCCATACGCTACCGGGCCTACCATCATCTGTCCGAGCAGGAGATCATCAACTACACCCTGCCCTTCGGCTACCAGGTGAAGGACGACGACATACGCGCCATCGCGTCCGGCGCGGACATCGCCAGCGTTCTGCGCCGCATCTATCCCGACCTGACAGGCCTCCCCGCTTTGGAAAACCGGAAACCGGCAAGCACCACTCCGTTGGAGTCCATCGAGGTAGCGCTTCAGCGGCGCCTGGTCCGTATGTGCTACAGCGAGTTCGTCGGCTCTCCCTTCCACATCGGCATCCCAGTCGCTTACCTCCTCGTCAGCGAGTACGAGAACCGCGACCTGGTTGTGCTGATTGAGGCCAAGGCGTCTGATCTTCCCCGCGAAAGGTTCATGCCCTTGCTCGTGACCCGATCCGCCATCTATTCAGCAAGCTGATGTGAGGTGCTATGTTTCGACCAGAGAACATGAAAAGGGTGGAACTGGTAGTACCGGACAGCATCGTCGTCCAGGTGACCGAGGCCCTGGCCGCCTCACACGTCTTCCATCCGGCCGCCAGCCACCTGCCCCAGACCGACCACATTCCGCCGGGAGGCGAGGACTGGCGTGAGCAGGCCGCCACCTTCGCCAACCTGGAGCGCCGTGTCCTTGCCGTGATGGAGGACCTGGGAGTGAGCGAGGGACCGCCTCCGGAGGAGACGCCCCATCTGATCGAGCCCGAGGTGGCCCGCGTCGACCTGGAGCATCTTGAGCAGCAGGTCGAGGGGCCAGTACGGCAGCTAGAAGAGCAGCAGGAGCGCCTGGAGCAGCTCCAGGAATACGTGAGACAGCTCCAGACCATCGCCGATTTGGATGTCGAGCTTGAGGCCTTGCGCAACCGCCACTACCTCTACGCCCTGATGGGTACGATGCCCACGGTCAATCTGGCACGTCTACGGAGCAGCCTGGACATCATTCCCTCCGTGCTGGTGGAGATGGATCGCCACGATCACCTGGCCACCGTGATCCTCTTCGGCGCTCAGCGGGACGCCGAGATCCTCGACCGGGCCGCCCGCAGCGCCTACCTCAAACCACTGGACTTGCCCGAGACCTATCGCGGGACTCCGGCCGAGGTGCTCGAGGCTCTCCGAGCCGGTATCGAACGCACACGGCGCCGCGTTCGAGAGGGTGAAGCCACCATCCGCCGGATCCATCAAGCCCGCGTCGATCACCTGCGCCATTTGCTCTGGCGCGTCCGGGCCAGCCGCACCATCGTCGAGACCATTGCCCGCTACGGCCAGCTCCGAAACCGCTACGTCGTCATCCGCGTTATCGAGGGCTGGGTGCCCGAGTCGCAGCTCCCGGCCTTGGAAGAGCGTATGGCGGAGGTTTCCGATCAGGTGGTGCTCAGGACCAACGATCCTGAGAAGCAAGATGAGGGCGAGGTCCCGGTTGCCTTGAACAACCCTGGGCTGCTTAAGCCCTTTCAGGACCTGGTCACCAACTATGGCTACCCGTCCTACCGCGAAACCGACCCCACGCTCGTCACCGCTCTCACGTTCTCGCTCCTGTTTGGCGCGATGTTCGGTGACGTGGGGCACGGTCTCCTGCTGCTCCTCGCCGGCTTCCTGCTCATCAGCACGCAGAGCCTCAGCGTCCTGCGGTCGTTGAGAGGCGTCGCGCCCCTGCTGATCGCCTGTGGCTTCACGGGCGCGGTCTTCGGCGCGCTGTATGGGAGCATTTTCGGCTTCGAGCACCTGATTCAGCCCCTTTGGCTGCGCCCTGTGGACGGCATCCAGACGATCTTGATCGGAACCGTCACCGCGGGCGCCGCTCTACTCAGCCTTGGGATGATCTACAATCTTGTCAATGCCCTTCTCGTTGGGGACGTGGGGCGGCTTCTGTTTGGACATAACGGCTTGAGCGGCCTGGTCCTCTACTGGTCGCTGTTGGGTCTCGTTGCCGGGCGCTTTGTCGGTCGTTTGCCGATCCCCTCCGGGGTGTTCCTCGCCTCGGCCGCGGTCTGTGGCACAGCTCTGGCGCTCGACGAGATATTGGCCAACCTCGTCAACGGCCAGCGCCCGCTTGCCAAGGGAGGCTGGGGCACCTCGCTCATTGAGGGATTCTTCATACTTTTCGAGACGGCTATCAGCCTGTTCAGCAACACGCTCTCCTTTGTACGCGTGGGTGCCTTTGCCGTCGCCCACGGCGCTCTCGGACTGATGATTCTGATCCTGGCCAATCGCATCGGTCCCGGGCAGGGATTCGCCTATTGGGGAGTCGTGGCCGTGGGCAACCTGTTTCTCGTCGCCTTTGAGGGCCTCGTTGTCGGCATCCAAACGCTCCGCCTTGAGTACTACGAGTTCTTCGGCAGGTTCTTCTCCGGCAGCGGCGTGCGCTACAGCCCGTTGACACTGCTGCCCAGGGAGCAGTGACGTTCCACCTTAGTAGGAGGTTGTCCTTATGTTCAGACTCGCTATCGCCTTGTTGGTCGGACTGATTCCCCTGGTTCCGGCCGTTGTGTTCTTCGTCAAACGCCGCCGTCTAGCCCCCGCTCCGGTGACGCGCAAGCTCGTGTCGGCTCTGGCGGGGTTCGACATCATCATTGCGCTGATGATTCTCGGCGCCGGGTTTGTGTGGCTCATCTCGCCAGACACCGTTCAGGCCGCCGGCCTGAGTCAGGCAGCGGCTGAGGATCCATACGCTTCCCTGGCTGCCGGGATAGCGGTCGGGGCCGGGTCCCTCGGTGCCGCCTACGCCGTGGGAACCACGGGCTCCGCGGCCGTCGGCGCGGTCACGGAGAAGCCGGAGGTCTTCGGTCGGGCCATCATCTTCGTCGGTCTGGCTGAGGGCGTGGCCATCTACGGTCTCATCATCGCCTTCATCATCGTCGGCGGCTAGCGGGGGCAGGGCTATGGTCGTTATCGGCAATCAAGACGCCGTATGGGGCTTCGCGCTGGTCGGCGTGCGCGGGAGGGTCGCAACCACCCGCGAGGAGGTCAATCAAGCCCTCGACGTCGTCCTGGCCAATGAGGACCTGGGTGTCCTCCTGGTCACTGAGGACGCCGCCGACTTGGCGCGGCAGCGGGTCGACGAGCTGAAGGTACGCAGCATGCATCCGCTATTGGTAGAGATTCCAGGGCCGGGGGGACCCCGTCCCGACCGCCCGGACATCGGCGAGATCATCCAACGTACGATTGGGGTGAGGCTGTGAGCGCGCGGAGCCGACCGGATTTCCGTGTGGTCGCCCATGACGAAAACGTGGACGTCTTGCGTCAGGCCATTATGTCACAGGTTCGTGCTGACGCCGAGGAGGTCATCGACGACGCCAAGGCCCAGGCAAAGGACATGCTCCAGGAGGCGGAGCGGAAGGCCGAGGCTGACCGAGTCGAAGTCCTCGAGAACGCACGCCAGAGAGCTGAGGCTGTCCGCGCGGAGGCCGTGGGCGAGGCGGAGATAGCGGCGCATCAGCTCCAGTTGAAAAAGCGTGAGCAGCTGCTCGATTCTGTCTTCCAGGAAGCCAGGGACCGGCTCGCCACCGTCGTCGCGCGCCCAGATTACGCCGATATCCTTCATCGCCTGACGCGTGAGGCCCTTGGGCATCTGGGCGCTGAAGAGGCCGTCGTTCGGTTCGACACCCGAACCCAGGAAACACTCGACGAAGAGATCTCCGATCTGCTTGAGTCGCTGGAGCAGGAGCCCAAAGCCAAGCTCAGCTTGGGCGAGCCGCTGGATGAAGGGACTGGCGTGGTGGTTTCGACGCCCGACGGTCACCGGCGGTACGATAACAGCCTTCAGAACCGCCTGAGGCGCATGGAGCCGAACCTGCGTGCTCCTGTTTATCACCTCCTCGTGGAAGGGACATCGTGAGTGCTGCGACTGGTCATGTGATCTGGGTGAGCGGGCCCGTAGTTCAAGCGCGTGGCTCACGGCACGTCAGCATGTTGGAGGTCGTTGCTGTCGGCGACGAGCGGCTCGTAGGCGAGGTCATCGGCTTGGAGGGAGACATCATCACGATCCAGGTCTACGAGGAGACCTCCGGCCTCCGTCCCGGCGCCCCGGTCTACGGCACGGGTCTGCCTCTTTCTGTAGAGCTGGGGCCTGGTCTGCTCGGGAGCATCTTCGATGGCATCCAGCGCCCTCTACCAGTCCTCCAACACTTCGGCGGGTCGTTCATCGGGCGAGGCATCAAGCTGACGCCTCTCTATCACGAGGGTACCTGGACCTTCACGCCCACCGTCACAGCCGGGGAGGAGGTGGGTCCGGGCACCATCCTCGGTACGGTCCCGGAGACACCTCTGCTCGAGCACCGCGTGATGGTCCCCCCCGACGTCTCGGGCCGCCTTACCTGGGTGGTCTCTGAGGGCGATTACACGGTCGTTGAACCCATCGCCCGTATCAAGAACGAGAACGGCGAAAGAGACTTGACGATGCTGCAGCGTTGGTCGGTGCGCCGCCCGCGGGCTTCGCGTGAGCGTTTGACCCCCACTGAGATGCTGGTCACCGGACAACGCGTGCTCGATACATTCTTTCCGATGGCCAAGGGCGGCACGGGCGCCATTCCCGGCGGGTTCGGCGCGGGTAAGACGATGCTGGAACAGGCCATCGCGAAGTGGAGTGACGCCGATGTCGTGGTCTACGTCGGATGCGGCGAGCGCGGCAATGAGATGACCGACGTCCTCCAGGAGTTCCCCGAAATCACGGATCCACACACGCAGCGGCCCCTTATGGAGCGCACCATCCTGATCGCGAATACGTCGAATATGCCCGTCGCCGCGCGTGAGGCGAGCATCTACACCGGCGTTACGCTGGCTGAATACTACCGCGATATGGGGTATGACGTAGCGCTCATGGCCGACTCGACCTCTCGCTGGGCTGAGGCGCTGCGAGAGATTTCCGGCCGCCTCGAGGAGATGCCCGCGGAGGAGGGGTATCCGGCGTACCTCCCCGCCCGCCTGGCCGATTTCTATGAGCGCGCCGGCCGGGTCGATACCCTCGGCGGTGGTCGCGGCTCTGTGACAATCGTTGGAGCCGTCAGCCCTCCCGGTGGTGACTTCTCCGAGCCCGTCACGCAGCACACCAGCCGGTTCATCCGCTGCTTCTGGGCGCTGGATAAGGACCTTGCCTCTGCCCGCCACTTCCCGGCGGTCGACTGGCTCGAAAGCTACAGCGAGTACGCGGACGAGGTAGCCAGCTGGTGGGAGGAGCGCGGCTACAATACCTGGCACGACCTCCGTGAGGAGGCTCTTACCATCCTTCAACGAGAGAGCGAACTCCAACAGATCGTCAAGCTGGTAGGGCCGGACGCGCTTCCGGACGACCAGCGTCTGACCCTGGAGACAGCACGCCTCCTGCGCCAGGGTTTCCTCCAGCAGAATGCGCTCCACGATGTTGACGCCTACGCGCCTATCGATAAACAGATACGTATGCTTCGGCTCATGCTCCATTTCCACCATCGAGCCGAGCGCATCATTGCCAAGGGCTGCCCCATCACCGTGCTGCGGGCCCTGCCGGTGGTAAACACCATCCTGCGCATGAAGGAAAGCGTCCTGCGCGACGAAGCAGAACGCATTGAGGACATCAAGCAGACGTTGGACGAACAAATGGACGACGTCGAGGAGGACTACGCGTGACGAACACTGCAGCCTACGGCGGCCAGGAGATCGCAGGCGTCGCTCGCATTGAGGGCCCGCTGGTCATCGCTGAGGCTATGGGAGACGTCGGGTACGACGAGTTGGTCGAGATCCTGACTCCCGGGGGCGATGTCCGCCAGGGCCGCGTGCTGGAGGTCGGCACGAACATCGCGGTCATCGAGGTCTTTGCGGGCACCACGGGTCTTTCCATCCAGGATACAGAGGTCCACTTCACTGGGCGGCCGATGCGCATGCCTCTCTCGACGGAAATGCTGGGTCGGGTATTCGACGGCTTGGGCAACCCCATGGACGGAGGGCCCCCGCCACTGGCCGAGGACTGGGCCGACGTCAATGGCCAGCCCATCAACCCGACCGCAAGGGCCTATCCTCGAGACTACATCGAGACCGGTATCTCGGCGCTCGATGGGATGAACACCCTCGTGCTTGGGCAGAAGCTGCCCCTCTTCTCGGGCAGCGGCCTGCCGCACGATCAGTTGGCGGCTCAGATCGTGCGCCAGGCACGTATGCCGCAGGCGGCCGAGGGCGAGGATACGGCGCGCTTCGCCATCGTCTTCGCCGCCATGGGCGTGAAACACGATGTGGCCCAGTTCTTCCGCGAGTCCTTCATCGCCAGCGGCGCCCTGACCCGCGCCACGATGTTTCTGAACCTGGCCGACGATCCGCCCATCGAGCGGCTCATTACGCCCCGCGCCGCCATGACCCTGGCCGAGTATCTGGCGTTCGAGCAAAACTGGCACGTGCTCGTCATCCTTACCAACATGACCAACTACTGCGAAGCCTTGCGGCAGATCTCGAACATCCGAGGGGAGGTGCCCAGCCGCAAGGGATATCCCGGCTACCTCTACAGCGACTTGGCTTCCATCTATGAACGGTCCGGAAGGATCGAGTCCAGCGACGGGTCGATCACCCTCCTGCCCGTCCTCACCATGCCCAACGACGACATCACCCATCCCGTGCCCGACCTCACCGGATACATTACCGAGGGTCAGATCGTATTGAGCCGCGATCTCTTCCAGCAGGGCATCTACCCGCCTATCGCCGTCCTCCCCTCCCTCTCTCGATTGATGAAGGACGGCATCGGCGAGGGACTGACCCGCAGCGACCACGCCAGTGTGGCGGCGCAGCTCTATGCCAGTTACGCGCACGTGCAGGACGTGAGAGCTTTGGCCTCTGTGATCGGGGAGGAGGAGTTGACCACCATTGACCAGCAATACCTGGAGTTTGGGCGGGCCTTCGAAGGCACCTTCCTCCGTCAGGGTCGCCGGGAAAGGCGCACCGTGACGGAGACGCTGGGCATTAGCTGGCGCGCTCTCTCCCGTCTCCCGGAGACGGAACTGACGCGCATCCCCGAGGACGAGATCCAGGAGCACTACACGAGGCAAGGATAGTGGACAGGCTCCATGTCGCGCCCACCCGCAGCAATCTGCTCCGAATTCGCGAGACCCTGGAGCTGGCCCAGGAAGGTCACGACATTCTGGACCAGAAACGTGAGGTTCTCACCTCGGAGCTCCTCCGTGTGGCCCACGATGCGTCTCAGCTCCAGGAGGAGGTCTGGGGCCGACTGGCGGAGGCCTACGAGGCCCTGGACATGGCCCGGCTCTCGGTGGGACGCGAGCACCTGGAATGGGCCGCCCTCTCCGTGAGCGAGACCATCAAGGTCGACGTCACCCCGCACAGCATCATGGGGGTCGTCATTCCCTCGGCTGAGGCTCGCGGGCGGCCGCCCGAGACGCCGTACGGACTCGGTGACACCACCGTGGCGCTGGACGAGGCAGTCCTGGCCTTCCGCCGGGTGCTCGAAGAGATCCCGCTGCTCGCCGAGACCCTGGTCACCGCCTACCGACTGGCTCGAGATCTACAGAAGACCCAGCGCCGGGTCAACGCTCTGGAGCACATCTTCATCCCCCAGTACACAGAGACCGCCGACTGGATCGAGAGCGCCCTGGAGGAACGGGAACGAGAGGAGACCTTTCGGCTTAAGGTCCTCAAATCACGCTCGGGCGAGTCGAATACGGCGCCCCGAGAAGACAGCCAAGCAGGTCGCCGTGAGGCCCCGCAGGGCCGAGCTGCGCTCGACGCGAGAGGGCGGCCAGGCGAGGGCTAAGCTAGCAGGCTCCATCGCCGCGCGGGTTGGGAGCGGCCTTGGCCGACTTGCTGCCCGGGGCAGCAGAAGTTCCGAGCCACAACTAGAATCGTACAGTGCCGGGCAGCCGGGCAGCCGAGCAGCCGGGCTGCCCGGCCCGTTCAGCCCGCCCTGGCCTAGGCCGGCTGAACATCGCATCGGGGTCGCACCAGTTGAAGCGCACGTGGGTCGGCCCAAGAAGAGAAGAGCTGCAAAGGAGACAGACCATGCCTCTGGAGACGCCTTTCACTCGCATCCTCGTCCCTACCGACGGGTCCGATAACTCGAATCACGCCGGCCGGCTGGCCACGGTGATGAGCGGCATCCACAATGCCAAGCTCACTATCGCCTACGTGGTCGACGATACCATCGTTGATGAGATCGCCAGTGCCACGGGCAAGAACCGAGAGTCGACGATCCGAGAGCTGGAGGAGAAGGGGAAGCGCTACGTGGACTACATCGCTCGTATCGCCGAGCGGAATGACGTGCGTCACGAGGAGGTGGTCCGCACCGGTACCCCGTATCGCGAAATCGCGGATCTGGCGCGCGAGATCGACGCCAGACTGATCGTCATCGGCCGCGTGGGCTGCCGAGGGCCGCGCTGCGCTCTCGTCGGGAGTGTTGCGGAACGCGTGATTGAATACGCGCCTTGTCCCGTCTTGGTCGTCAACCAGGACCCAGGCAGCCTTTCGCCGCGTCACTGATCAAGCCTTGGACCGGTCTCCGCCTCAAGCTGCCTGACGACCGGCTTCGGGCGCTTGGCCGGCCTACGCCTTGGCGGGTCCACCGTTCCTCCTAGCTGACAACAGGCCATCATGCCGAGAGACGACGGGAGATACCGCACCGCGGTGGCTTGATGGGCAGAGCCGGCGGAGCGGTCTGTGCTCATCCTATCGGGAATCACCCCTTCTTCACGAGCCGGTCCCTATCTCTCTGACCGTGCTGATCGTCATCCTCGTGACCCCGATGGTGTCCCAGCGCGTCCGACGGGAGCACGCTCCGGAGTCTGCTCTTCGGTACCACTCCCAATGCGGTAGCCCGGTGAACGCCCTGTCCTGTGTTCGCCGTCCGTGAACCCAAGAGCTGACAGATCGGCGAAAAAAGCCCGGTAGAGCCCCCACGGGACTTTGGATAGCTCTGGAGATCAAAGAGGCCTCCAGCAGAGCCTATGACGTGCCGGGTCCGGGATGGTGAATCTGCACCCAACGCGCGTGGTCGAGGACGACTCGGCTGGCTTTCCCCTCAGTCGTTCCCACGCTGCGAACGAGCCGATCTGTCTCGGGCAGCTCACCCATCGGGGCAGGAACACCAATGGCTCCTCTGCGCCACGACTCATACATTCTCCTCCCACCCTCGGGACTGTCACACGAGGTTGCGATGCAGCCATTACCAGACTAAAATAGTGGAGTTGCGTCCAGATCAACCTGGTCATTATTCCCGTGAATCAAGGAGAACGGTTGTGGCTGCATGGCATACCCTGAAACGAGAACGGATCTACGAGCAACTGAACACCTCGCCGAGTGGGCTCGACGGGGCAGAGGCCGAGCGCCGACTGGAGACGTACGGCCCCAACGAACTTGAAGAGCGTGGCCTGCGCAGCCCCTGGAAGGTGCTGCTGGGGCAATTCGCGGAGATCATGGTCGTGGTCCTGTTGATCGCCGCGGGGATCTCCCTGGCCCTGGGGCATACGACCGATGCGATCGTCATCCTCGTCATCGTCGTCCTCAACGCGCTCCTGGGTTTCACCCAGGAGTACCGCGCCGAACGCGCCATGGCCGCGTTGAAGCAACTGTCGGTCCCCACAGTACGGGTACGCCGCGATGGTCAAACCCGCGAGGTAGAGGCCACCAGCCTGGTGCCAGGGGATATCGTTCTCCTGGAAGCGGGTGACCGCGTCCCTGCCGACGGCCGGGTGGTCGAATCGGTAAACCTTCGCGCCGAGGAGGCTGCCCTCACCGGCGAGTCGGTGCCGGTGGATAAGACCGAGGAGCCTTTTGAGGAGGAGAACCTCCCACTCGGCGATCAGCGTAACATGGTCTTCATGGGGACGTCCATCTCCTACGGACGCGGCTCCGCCCTCATCGTCGACACGGGGATGGAGACCGAACTGGGGAACATCGCTCATATGCTCCAGGAGGTTTCCGACGAAAGAACTCCGTTGCAGCGGAAGATGGCGGAGCTGGGCAAGGTGCTGGCCAGCGCCGCCGGGATCCTCGTAGCCATCGTCTTTGCCGTCGGCGTCTGGCAGGGCGGCGCTATTGAGGAGATGTTTCTCACCGCCATCGGCCTCGCCGTGGCTGCCGTGCCCGAGGGGCTGCCTGCCGTGGTCACGATTGCCCTGGCATTGGGCGCGCAGCGCATGGTGCGCCGGGAGGCGCTCATTCGCAAGCTGCCCGCTGTGGAGACGCTCGGCTCCGTCACCACCATCTGCTCGGATAAGACCGGCACCCTGACCGAGAACCGGATGACGGTGACGATCCTGGACGTGGCAGGGGAGACCCTGAATCTCACCACGCATCTCGAGCACACCGGCGCTACCCTCGCGCCCGACGAGGAACCCATCGTCGACCCCGATCCCAATATCGCCCTACTGCTTGCCGGCAGCGCTCTGGCGAACGACGCCACCCTGGAGCCTCAGGAGGACTCGGCTGAGAGCTGCCACGCCATCGGCGACCCCACCGAGAGTGCGCTCGTGGTCGCGGCGGCGCGTCTTGGACTGTGGAAGTCTCAGATGGAAAAGGTGATGCCCCGGGTCGCTGAGGTACCCTTCACCTCGGAGCGCAAGCGCATGACCACCGTCCATCGGTCTTCGAACAGCGTCGCGCCCACCGAGGGGGACGCATTGCCTCGACTGCTCGAGACGCTGCCAGACAGCGACTACGTCGTCTTCACCAAAGGAGCGGTCGACCATCTGCTCGACATCTGTGACCGCGTATGGAACGACGGCAACGTTGAGCCGCTCGACGCAACCTGGCGCCAGCGCATCGAGGCGGCTAACGATGGATTGGCTCAAGAGGGGATGCGCGTGCTCGGCCTGGCGATGCGCCAACTGGACGACGTTCCCGAGGAGGCTGGCGAGGATCAATTGGAAACCCAGGAAATCTTCGTCGGCCTCACCGGCATGATCGATCCTCCGCGACCTGAGGTACGCGAGGCAGTGGCCAAATGCCGCACCGCCGGGATCCGACCGGTGATGATCACCGGAGACCATCCCCTCACGGCGCTCAATATCGCGCGCGATCTTGGTATTGCCGAGGAGGAGCGAGAAGAGAAACAGCAGGTGGTCACCGGTCAGCAGTTGGCTGAGATGCCGATCGAAGAGCTGCAGGCACATGTCCGCGACATCTCAGTCTATGCCCGCGTGAGCCCTGAGCACAAGGTCAAGATTGTGGAAGCCGTCAAGGACCTGGGTGAGATCGTGGCGATGACGGGCGATGGGGTCAACGATGCCCCGGCCTTGAAACGCGCCGATATCGGCGTGGCCATGGGCATCACCGGCACCGACGTGAGCAAGGAGGCGTCCGACATGGTCTTGCTGGACGACAACTTCGCAACCATCGTCCGTGCCGTGGAAGAGGGCCGCACCATCTACGAGAACATCCGCAAGTTCCTCAAATACACGATGTCCAGCAACATCGGCGAGATTCTCGTCATGCTGGTCGCCCCTCTGTTTGGGTTGCCCATCCCACTGAACGCGATCCAGATCCTGTGGATCAACCTGGTGACGGACGGCCTGCCCGGTCTGGCTCTCAGCGTGGAGCCCGCGGCGCCGGACACCATGGACCGTCCGCCGCACCCGCCCAATGAGAGCGTCCTGGCACGTGGGCTGGGATCCTACATAGTCTGGGTAGGTCCTCTGATGGGTCTCGTAGCCCTGCTGCCCGAGTTCTTCGCGGTGGCGGGTATAGGCGGACTGACGCTGGGCGGCGACGCCTACGCCACGATGGTCTTCACGACCCTGGCGCTGGCACAGATGGGCAACGCGCTGGCTATCCGTTCCGACCGTCTCCTGCTGGCACAGCTTGGCCTCTTTAGCAACCTCGCCCTCTTGGGCGCTGTGAGTCTGACTTTCTTGCTCCAGATGGCCGTCATCTATGTGCCCTTCATGCAGAACATCTTCGATACGGTGCCGCTCACGACCGAGCAGCTCTTGCTCAGCCTCGGGTTCAGCACCATCGTCTTCATCGTCGTTGAAGTGGTGAAGTGGATCCGTCAGCAGATCGAGCGGTAAACCTCTGGACCATCGAGCTACGCTAGCCCCAGCCGGAAGGCTTCCAGCCTCCTGTTGGGACTGGCGTAGCTCATCTCCCTGACGCCGGTCGACTAGCCCAAGCGACGCGCGAGGGATGTCGGTGGAGCTGGCCGAAACAAAGGCAGCCTATGGTCGTTGTCTGGTACCCTTAGAGAGATTGCCATCCTTAGCGCCCCCTCGTGAGGGCGTTCTTGTCGCGAGCAAGCAGGTGGCGAGGCGTCTCAGGTGGCCCGGCTTGGTAGGCTGGCCATTCTGCAAGTGGTGGATTGATCGGCTGTGGTTCCTCTCCAGCTGGCGGTCACATCCCTCACGCCTTGCAAGTGCGATGGGGCACGATCTCAGTGGTTTTCGTCAGGCCACACAATCATCGGCACACCGCCTTTCCCTCCGTCTTGCATGACCAAGTGGTGGTGTCGGCGCCGATCCTGCTCCACGCCGTATGCTACGCAGGCTCGGTCCGTGCTAGCCAGCTTGCCCAGGAAGGCCCTCCAATGCGTGCACGGGTGCACTAACGAGTTGTCGCGGATCGACCGCGGATTGGCTAGAGATGATTCGT
>CAZIWL010000050.1:2094-27895 GCA_964542755.1 uncultured Anaerolineales bacterium | reverse complement strand
GAAGCCCCGCCCCTTGGGGCGGGGTTGGCCCTGGGGGTGCAGGGGGGTGGGAGCACCCCCCGCCCGAGGGTGGGGTGAAAGCCCCACCCTCGGAACCGAGCTCGGCGCCGAGGGCGCCGGGGCGCAGCTCCGGCGCACCAGCGACGGGCCAGTTTACTGAGTTGGCGCGGGACACGGATGAAGCCGTGCTCGCGTGGCAGGGTACATTTCAGTTTCGGGGCACATCGTAAGGGAACGAGCCCAGACTACCGCTTCGTACTACAACCGCAGATGCCCGTTTAGGGCCCTTCGGCTACCCGCTGGGACGGAGTTTTCGACATCTGTCTCCCACGGGGGCCCGTGGTCTGCTTCTTGGGTAAAGTGCCGCCCCTCCTGACCGGGAGGTGAGGTTGTGGTACTAGAAACCTCAGACGCTCTATTCGACCCTCTTGGGTGCGGTCCGACGGGGCGAGGTTGGGCAATCTGCCCCAAAGTTGAAGGACACCGGGCGTGGTATGCTGACTTGACTTGCGTCGGCCTGGATGATATACTGTATAGGGTGGAAACGGATTCCAACATTTGGAATCCGTGGTTTCGGGTCGTTCCTTTGCCTTCCCGGGTTTGGGGGTGTACGCGGTGCCTCATCTGAATCTCCTCGATCATAGCGCTTGTGATGTCGTGCACCGCGCCTCGCTTGAGATTCTCCGTCGTACGGGTATCGCCGTTCTCCATCAGGGAGCGTTTGATCTCCTCGTCGATGGTGGGGCGCGGGTCGTAGGCGACGACCGCGTCTCCATCTCGGCCGAGCTGGTACAGTGGGCGCTGGGCTGCGCACCCTCGCGGGTCACACTGTGCCATAGAGGAGGGGATAGGCCTGCCGTTCCGTTGGAGGCCCGTCGTGTGAGTTTTGGCCCCGGTTCTGACTGCCCCAACTATCTCGATCCAAGAAGTGGTGAGCGGCGGAAGTTCACTAGGGACGACCTCGTTGCGTGCATCCAGCTGGTGGACGTCCTGCCCGAGCTCGATTTCTGCATGTCGATGGGCATCCCTCCGGACGTGAATGGTGAGAGCCCCTACCGCGCGCAGTTCGCTCTGATGTTGGAGCACACGACGAAGCCGATTGTCTTCGTTTGCGACGGCCTCGCTGATTGTGAGGCGATTGTGCAGATGGCCGCTGCGGCTGCCGGGGGCTTGCCGGCCCTGCGACTGAACCCCTCTATTGTGCTGTACTCGGAGCCCTCCACGCCCCTGACGCACTCAGAAACGGCGACGGCTAAGCTTCTGGCAATGGCCGAGTATGGCTTGCCCGTCGTGCACTCGCCGGCCCCCATGATGGGCGGTACGGCGCCCGTCACATTGGCCGGCGGGTACGCTCTTGGCAATGCAGAGGTGCTGTCCAGCCTGGTGATCCATCAACTCAAGAATCCGGGTGCTCCCTTCGTCTATGGGGTCCAAGCGCACCACCTGGATATGAAGACGACGATCAGCGTCTACGGAGCACCGATCTATCAACTTGCACGGGCCATGTCCGCGGAGATGGGGAGGTTCTATGGTCTGCCGACGTGGGGCAACGCCGGCATGTCCGATAGTTGTGTGATGGATGAACAGGCAGCTGCGGACGCAGCCGTGTCTGTGCTTCTCGCTCTGCTGACCGGCACGAATCTCGTTCACGATGTCGGATACCTGGAGGCCGGTCTAACCACGTCACCGGAGATGATGGTCTTCACAGCCGAGATGATCGGCGCGATGCGGAGGTTCGCAAAGGGTGTATCATTGGACGGGGAGTCGCTAGCTCTCGAGGTGATCGACCAGGTGGGGCCGGGCGGTGATTTCCTCGGCACGGATCACACCATGGCCCACTTCCGGGAGTTCTGGCAGCCCTCGTTGTTGAGCCGAGTGCGTGTGGGTGACTGGATCGCAGGAGGTCGGCGGCCCCTGAGGGATCGGCTGAGGGAGAAGACCGTCGCTCTGATGGACCGTCGTCCCACAGGCGGATTGCCGGACAAGGTTAGGGAAGGCGTTGAAAAGATCCTCCACAGGGAGTGACCTTGTCGGGAGTGCACCTGCGATGTGCGTGCCTGGGGCGCTTACGCGGTCTCTCGGCATACAAGGAGTTTTCTATGAACCGGATAGAGGAGTTCGCTAGGATCTTCAAGCTCCCGCCAGCTATGGTGCCCTACGTGGACTTTGTGGTGACGAGG
Organism: uncultured Anaerolineales bacterium; assembly: GCA_964542755.1. GTDB lineage: Bacteria > Chloroflexota > Anaerolineae > B4-G1 > B4-G1 > SKLM01. The sequence continues at coordinate 25,715 of CAZIWL010000050.1, read as the reverse complement.
CAGGAGATGGACTTGATCCTGTGGCTGGGCGACGGCAAGGCATCTGTCGGACAGATTGCCGACATGATGGAGACCTCGTTGGAGGAGGCGGAGGGGTTTCTTGAGAGGGCCTATCACCGCCACGTCGTGGGGCGTGAGGCGACGGATGACGGAGAGCTGCGCTATAGCTCGGGCACGTTCTATGAGCGACTCAATCCGCTGGCTATGTACGAGCAGTGGGGAGCGGTCCCGGCGGAGGTGCGGGAGGCCGTGATCGAGTGGGACCTGGACGCGTTCCTCAAACTCTGGGAGCCCGCCATCCGGCAGATCCAGGCGGACCCGGACGCGGCGGTGGTCATTCCGAACCGAGACGTCGTCCTGCTGGAGGAGGCCCTGGAGATGGTGGAGGCGGCTGAGGTGCACGTGGTGGTGCCGTGCGACTGTCGGTCGATCATCAAGGCCTGCGACAGGCCGGTTGAGAATTGTGTTCGGCTTGATAAAGGGGCGCTGGCGACGTTGGAGCACGGGATGGGGCGGCGGGTCTCGCGGCAGGAGTGCAAGCGGATCGTCGTGGAGGCGGATCGGGCCGGTTTGATGCACACGGGCGATCAGGCCTGGCGGGAGAACGGGTTGTACGGCTTCTGCAGTTGCTGTGCATGTGACTGCTTCCCGATTCGCGCGGCGGAGCGGGTGGGCCTCGAACGGGCGTGGCCGCGGCGTCACCATACGGCCGTGAGGGATCTGGATGCGTGCGTTCATTGTGGGATGTGTGTGGAGCGGTGTCACTTTGGGGCGTTTCACCTGGAGCACGTTGAGGGGCAGGGGGCCGCGGTGGTGGCGTTTGACGCCGAGCGGTGCTGGGGCTGCGGGATCTGCGCTACAGCGTGTCTGGAGTCGGCGATTGAGATGGACATTCGACGCTAAGGGGGTTCGTGGGATTGTCTGCTTGTCTGAGCCCATTCGGAGCGGTTGAGATCCCCCAAGGGATGAGGATGCGGTGGGACCCTCAGGGTCTTGATGGAGCGGTGCTGAGTTTGGAGACCCTGAGGGCCCCAACAGAATCCGGGCAGACCCGCAGCGGCCTCGGCGGACCGTTAGGGTCGAGGAGAGTGGGATAGGCGGGGCGATGCATGAGATGGTGATCACCAAGGCGATGCTGGACCTGGCGCTGGACCAGGCGGAGGGGCGGCGGGTGACGGGGATCACACTGCAGGTAGGGGAGATTTCGTCTGTGGTCCCTGGGTCCGTGGAGATCTTTTTCAAGCACTTTAGCAAGGACACACTGGCCGAGGGGGCCAAACTCCACTTCGAGGTGCTGCCGCTGGAGATGGCGTGTAGGGATTGCGGGGAGGTCTTTGATCTGAGCCCTTTGAAGGGGGTGGGACCGCACGCGAAGATGGAGCGGGCCTTTGTACAGGGCTGTCGCTGCGGCGGAAACAACCTGGATGTGGTGGGTGGGATCGGCCTGGAGTTGAAGAGCATCGACGTGGATGAGGACAGCGGTCAAGCTGGTGGAGGCGAGATAGGGTCGGGGCACACGTTGGGGGATCAGCCAGATGATTTGGAGATCCGGTGAGCGGCCCGGAAGGTGAGGGTGGAGGAGACGGAGAAGATGAATCGGCTCTGCCGGCTCTGCGAGCAGGGCAACCCGGAGGAGTAGATCGCGGGCAGGGTCGAGCTGGTGTTGTGGGACGGCACCACCCTGGACTCCGGGTTGGTGGACGGGACCTCGGGTTTCCCGAACCCAAAGTGAATCCGCGACAAGATGGTCGATGAGTTTCGCTGACTGGCAGGGTTCGTTCTGGATGATGTGCAGATCGACGCCCTGCTGGAGATGACGTGGAGTATGGAAGATCTGGAGAATGTGCGCCAGCGCACCCAGTTGGTGAGTGATTGATTGATGGATGGCGGGCAGTGCCCCATGCGACCACTCATGGTCCGCGTTCGTGAACCGGCATCGGCTCTCGGGTTTGGTTGGCTGATGGTCTCATGTTCAGCGCAACCACGAATCCCAGGGACACCAAGACGACCGTTAAACCGAAGAGCACGGTGTACGAGGTCGCCTCGAGCAACCATCCGCCCAGGGTGGGGGCCAGGGTCAAGATGCCCAGAGTTGTATTCGCCAGGCCGATGTAGGATGGTCGGAGGTCGTCCGGTGCAATCTCCAGCAAGTAGTTATAGAACCCCAGCATGGATGAACTCTGGTAGACCCCGAGCACGAAGTAGACCAGAGGGTAGGCCTGCACGAGAAAGCTGTCCTGAGCCAGGTGCGCTCCCAGCGCGAAAGCCGGTGCAGCGATGGTGAGGGCGCTGCTGATTCGAGCAGTCAGCAGGGGGCCCCAGCGGTTACTGACCAAGCCGAGCAAGGCTCCAGACACCAGCGCCCCCACCTGCTGGGCTGCAACGAAACTACCGACTACGGCGGGCGAGAGGGCGAGTACGTCCGTCGCGTGGATTACGTAGAAGGGTGAGACGAGTGCAACCAGACCAACCAGAACACGGCAGAGAACAAAGCGGCGGAACGCCGGATCCCTCGCGAAGGGCGTGAGCCAGCCATTTTTGCGGGGCCTCCTCGGCTCGTGCTCCACGGGGTCGATCCTCGGTTCTCGCAGCGAAATGAGGGCTATTGCAGAAGGGATGAAGGCGACCGCTGCAAACGTGAATATGAGGGCATAGTTCTCCGGAAACGGAAATCGGGTGCCTGTCAGCACTTGGGTGATGACCCATCCGACGCCAAGCCCCGCCAGTCCACTGATGACTTGAGCGATGCCCATGAGCCCCCCACGCCGTTTGATCGGGATCGATCGGGCGAGAAGGTCGAACCAGGCCACTGAGGCAAGTCCATCACAGGTGGCAAAGAGCCCGAAGCAGACGAAGAATAGGAGCAACATGAGATTGGCTCGTTGCGCGAGACCAAGCCACAAAGCCAGGGCAATGATCCAGAATCCGACGCGACCGCCCATGGCAGCCACCAGGTAGGGCTTTTTTCGGGGCTTACCTGAGATCCACTGGGCCGACGCAACTTGTGGAAGTAGCCAGCAACCGTTTAGCACGGTAGAGACGAGCCCGATGACTGGTGCGGACCGAGTGAACTGGCTCACGAAGGCGGGGAGGACGCTATTGGGTCGGGCAAAAGACATCGCTATGCCGAAAAAGACGTAGTCAATGACAAAAGCCACATGGTTCCAGCGGTAGTGGGAGCGCGTTGCATCTGCAGAGATTGACATTGCGCACCCAGTCTACTACGAAGGGCTATCCCGTCAAGGCGGGCCAACGTAGGGCGTATCGCAGCAACTGGAGATCGGTGCCAAGGTGCACACATGCATACAGCGTGCTCGTGCAGCGAGACCCATCGCATTGCGAGCCGGATCAAGGTTGCCCAAGAGTCGATTGGACACTGGGATGAATCGCAGCGTCGCTGGCTGAACCGCCACACGGGGGACTTGAAGTGGGGCGCCCCCCCACAGTTGCTCGTGTCGGATTGTCGGTCGCTGCACTGCTGGTAGGAGTGCATTTCAACGTGGGGGCAGATGATCCAGATTGCCTCAAGGGTACACCAGGAGAAGGCCCCGAAAGGGACATTTGCCGACCTTTTTGATATTTCGCCCTAGGCCTAAGATGCAAACGCTCCCAACCTCTTGACAAGCGTGCACCGACATGCTATATTGGTCAAATCCCTGGAAGCCGGTTCCAAATAATGGAACAACCTACTCCAGTCTACGTTTGACTCAGCTTGTGGAAGCTGAACGACGGCGTGCTCAAGGCAACCGCCGAGGGCCAACATCAGGAGACAAGGAGGACTGCGATGAAAGACGTTACGCGTGCTGATCGGGTCAAGGGCGCAATCATGGGAGCGTTGGTGGGGGATGCGCTTGCTGCCGGGCCACACTGGTTCCACAGCAAGGAAGAGATGGAGTCCCACTATGGAGAGTGGGTTGACGACTACGTCGCGCCCTTGCCGGGTCGCTACCATGAAGGCCTTGAGCCGGGGCAGAACTCCCAGGCGGGCTTGCAGATCGTGATGCTCCTTGAGAGTGTTGCCAGTTGTGGCGGTTACGACCATGAGGATTTCACTCGCCGATTCGGTGAGCATCTTTCAGCACACGACTTCAGCTGTTCATGCAAGCGCGGAAGCCACCGTGTTGTGCGTCAGCTCCAAGGAGCAGTTGAGGCCGGAATCGATTGGAGCACGTACGGGAGTTTCACGGACGCCTGTAATGGCGCGATTCGTCAGGCGGTGTTGGGTGCTCGATACGCCACCGATCTTGAGCTGGCGATGGAGAAAATGATCGAGAACACCACGCTGACGCATCACGATCCGTTCATCGTGGGGCAGTCGGCCGCCTATGGGCTGAATGTGTCTGGTATGGTGATGGGCATTCCGATCGAGCACGTGTCCAATCTGATGATGACGATTCGCAAGGAGTCAGAGAGGATGGTCCTGCCGGAGGAGAGAGTCCCGGCGGTGCGTGCTGCGGACTACTGCCCCGAGTGGCAGAAGAACGAGGGGATATCGTACCGAGTCCCGATTACGTGGCTGGGGAAGAAGTGGGGAGAGGGAGCTGACGCAACCGATCCCTGGCACGAGGCGGTTGATGCGGTGTACCAGTTCCGGTATGCCTACGACGCCGTGAATCATCCGGGAATTAAGATTGAGCCGGCCTGGGCTGCGGTCTATCTATTTGGCCTACCTTGCCAGATGAGTATGGTTTTGCCTGCGGCGTACTACTTCGCCGCCCGGTTTGAGGACGATTTCGAGATGGCCGTGCTCACCGCTGTCAACAGTCCCGGGCAGAATATGTCGCGCGCCACGCTCACCGGCGGCTTGTCTGGTGCCCTGGTGGGATTCAGCGGGATACCCCAACGATTCATCGATGGGCTGGAGGATCACGAGCGCCTGATTGAGCTGGCTTCGCAAGTCGCCGAGGCGGTAGAGAGCGAATCATAGGGAGCCTGGACAGCACCATATCCGTGCTCAGCAGCGACTCGGTTGATTGGGGGGACTGACCAGTGTTGACGCAGGGGCCCCTCGGGCTGCTTCGGAGACGTGTTCCCGTGATCCAGAGCGTATGAGAAGTCGGATTCCAGTAACCTCGACTTGGATCGTCGAGCGGAGCAACCAGTTGAGATGGAGGCTTCGCCCAGCTTCGCCATGCTGAAAGGAATGCGGTCCAAGCAACCGCCAAGGGCCGCCATCAAGAGGGCAAGGAGGACTACGATGAAGGACGTCTCGCGCGGTGATCGTGTCAAGGGCGCAATTATGGGGGCGCTGGTTGGGGATGCGCTTGGCGCCGGTCCGTACTGGTTCCACAGCAAGGAAGAGATTGAGGCCCACTACGGCCCGTGGGTTGACAATTACGTAGCGCCGGTGCCAGGCCGTAAACATGCCGGCCTTGAGCCAGGAGAGAACTCCCAAGCAGGCTTGCAGATTGCGATCCTCCTTGAGAGTGTTGCCAAGTGCGGCGGGTATGATCACGAAGACTACACTCGCCGTTTTGACCAATTCCTTGGAGCGCATGACTTCAGTGGTGACAAGCGTGGTCAACACAGGCGTGGTAGCCACCGCGCGGTGCGTCAGCTGCACGCGGCGCGCAAGGCCGGAATCGACTGGACAACGTATGGCAGTTTCACGGACTCCTCCAATGCTGCAATTCGTCAGGCCGTGCTCGGCGCTCGCTACGCCACGGATCTCGAGCTGGCGATGCACAAGATGATCGAGAACGCCACGTTGACGCATCACGATCCGTTCATTGTGGGGCAGTCGGTCGCGTTCGGGTTGAATGTGGCCGGGATGGTGATGGGGATTCCGATCGAGAAGGTCTCCGATCTGATGATGACGATCCGGAAGGAGTCAGAGAGGATGATCCTGCCGGAGGAGAGAGTTCCGGCGGTACGTGCTGCGGAGTACTGCCCTGAGTGGCAGAAGAACGAAGGTATCTCGTACAGAGTCCCCATCACGTGGCTGGGGAAGAAGTGGGGAGAGGGAGCTGACGCAACCGATCCCTGGCATGAGGCGGTTGATGCGGTGTATCAGTTCCGGTATGCCTACGACGCGGTGCATCATCCGGGAATCACGATTGAACCGGCGTGGGCTGCCGTCCATCTGTTTGGCATACCCTGCCAGATGAGTATGGTGCTGCCCGCGGCGTACTACTTCGCCGCCCGGTTCGAGGATGATTTTGAGATGGCCGTGCTCACGGCCGTCAATAGCCCTGGCCAGAACATGACGCGCGCCACGCTCACTGGGGCACTGTCGGGCGCCCTAAACGGGCTGAGCGGGATACCAGAGCGGTTCATCGACGGTCTGGTCGGGCACGAGCGTCTGGTTGAGCTCGCTTCACAAGTCGCCGAGACGGCAGAGGGAGAATCATAGAGAGGCTGGGCAGCATGGTCTCCGGGCTGAGCAGCCATTCCGTTGCTTGAGGGAAGCACTAGTCTGCCCGGGCGGGCTCCTCGGGCTCCTACGGACAGGACTTTTCTAGAACCGGAGAGTGCAACAAGTCGGATTCCAGCAACTCGGAGTGGCGTCATCGAGCGGAGGAATTGAATCGGATGGGGGCTTCGCCAAGCTTGCCCATGCCGCGAGGAATGCGGTCCGAGGGACCGTCGCGGGCCGCCATCGGTAGGAGAAGGAGAACTGCGATGAAGGATGTCTCGCGTGCTGATCGGGTCAAGGGCGCAATTGTCGGAGCGCTGGTGGGGGATGCCCTTGGGGTCGGGCCGTATTGGTTCCACAGCAAGGAAGAGATCGAGGCCCACTATGGACCGTGGGTCGAAGACTACGTAGCGCCGGTGCCAGGCCGCAAACTTTCCGAGCTCGAGCCAGGAGAGAGTTCCCCAATGGGCCGGCAGGTGATCAGGCTTCTGGAAAGCGTAGCGGCCTGTGGCGGCTACGATGAGGCCGATTTCACTCGGCGTGCCCGCGAGGCGGGCGTGAACTGGTCTGAGATCGGCGGCTTCTGGGACACGTCGAATGCCGCAGTGCGCCAAACGGTGCTAGGCGTGCGCTACGCTGCCGATCTGGAACTGGCCATGGAGAAGATGATTGCGAACACGATACTGACGCACTACGATCCGTTCATCGTTGGCCAATCAGTCGCCTTCGGGTTGAACGTATCCGCTGTGATTATGGGCGTTCCGATCGACAAGATCTCCAACCTACTGATGACCATCCGCAAGGAGTCCGAGCGGATGGTCCTTCCAGACGAGCGCGTTCCAGCAGTAGATCCGGCTGAGTACTGTCCTGATTGGATCAAGAACGACGGAATCTCCTATCGGATACCGGTTACATGGTTGACTCTGAAGGGCACAGACAGCCCGGGTGACCAAACTACGTATCACGAGGCTGTCGACGCGGTCTACCAATTCCGCTATGCTTACGATGCGGTGAACAACCCGGGCATCGCAGTTGAACCGGCAGGTGAGGCAGTCACTATGTTTGGTCTGCCCTGTCAGATGAGCATGGTGCTTCCCGCGGCCTACTACCTAGCCGCCCGGTATGAGGACGACTTCGAGACGGCTGTGCTCACGGCCGTCAACAGCCCCGGCCAGAACATGGCGCGGGCTGCACTCACCGGCGCACTCACTGGCGGCCTGGTAGGCCTTACGGGGATACCGGGGCGGTTCATCGAGGGCTTGGCGGATCACGAGCGATTGGTTGATCTTGCCTCTCAGGTAGCTGCGTTAGTGGAGAGGACCGCTTAGCCGATCCAGGAAATCGTCACGGTCGTCCTTGCAGCTACGCGTGTGACCAGGAGGTGCCAGTAGCTGTCGGTCGGAGATTTGGTCCGTCCACACGTTGGCACGGCTTCGGGAGTTTTGGCATGTGTCATCGTGGATCCGGACGCGATTTAGTGGTCGGATCATTGACAGAAAGCGAAATCTGATCGAGCGGCTGGGAGTGCAACCGTCTTGTCCAACGGTAGATGTGAGGCGCGCGATCAGCAGAAGGGGATTGCGACTAGTAGGCCAGTTAGGGGAAGGAGGCGAAGCCGCCGAAAGGAACACGGGAGACGAAGGTTGGAGTATCAGACCCTCGGTCTGGTGCCCGAGGGTCAGATTGACGCACGGGAGCCGATTCAGGAATCAGGCAAAGGAGAAGAAAGCGATGCACTCGTACATACCGGAGTTGAAGAAGCAGTACCAGGAAGGTAAGATCTCACGTCGAGAGTTCATGCGGAATGCGGCGCTTCTTGGACTCTCTTTGGGCGGCATCTCCAGTTTCTTGTCGGGCTGCGGTCCAGAAGAGACGGCCAGCCCGACGTCGGCGCCGGCGGCCACCACGGCACCAACAGCTGCCGCTGCCCCGACTCTTGCCGCGACAGAGGCGGCCGGCATGCCCAAGCGCGGCGGAGAAATCGTGCTGACTGAGGTGCTCCGTCGGCTCGATGACCCGCACGCTGCCGCCTGGCAGGAGTGGAACATGTATATGCACGTGAACGAGTTCTTGATACGGATGAACCCGGACAACGTGGCGGAGCCTTGGCTGCTCGAGAGGTGGGAGCCCTCGGAAGACCTCATGACGTGGACGCTCCACCTGCGCGAGGGAATCAATTTCGCGGACGGTCGGGAGTTCAAGGCGGACGCGGTGGTCTGGAATATCAGGCGCTGGCTCGATCCGGACGTTGGGTCCTCAGCCGTGGGCACGATGGGTGGCTATCTGCAGCCGGAGAACGTCACGGAGATCGATGACTACACGGTGGAGCTCAAACTGGACATCCCGCAGATTGCCGTGGCAGAGCACATCACCGCCAACCCGATTCTCCATCCGGATTTCGAGGGGAACTGGACCGAGAATCCGATCGGAACTGGGCCGTATACACTGGAGGAGTACATCGTTGAGGAGCGGGCGCTCCTCAAGCGCCGCGATGGGTACTGGCGCATGGGGGCGGACGGAGAGCCCTTACCCTACATAGATGCCATCCGCTTCATCCATCTGGGTGAGGACCAGGCTGCCATTGTAGCTGCGTTGAATACGGGTGAGGCGGATCTGGCACGTATCCGACCGGTCTCCGCAGAAGAGTTGAACGACGATGTGACGATCGCATCAACCGTGTCGGCATATACCAGCGTGATTCGTATGCGGGCCGACAAGGAACCATTCGACAAGATCCCCGTTAGGAACGCGATCAAGGCCTGCCAGGACCGAACACAGATCCTTGAGGCCACCATGCGAGGGTACGGCGGTACAGAGGCCGAGGACCATCACGTGGCGCCGATCCATCCGGCGTACTGTCCGATGGACGTGCCGGAGCGGGACATCGAGAAGGCGAAGGCGCTGCTCGCCGAGGCGGGCTACGAGGATGGCTTGGAGCTGACCCTCAGTGTCATCGACGCAGAGCCCGATCGAACGATCGCGCAGCTGCTGAAGCAGCAGTGTGAGCCGGCCGGCATCATCATCAATCTGGATATGATGCCCCCATCGCTCTACTGGGATCAGTGGTTGGAGGTGGACTTCGGGATCACCGGGTGGTCCCACCGAGCGCTGGCTCCCATGGTTCTCAACCTGGCCTACAAGACCGGCGTCCCGTGGAACGAGACACACTGGTCAAACGCGGAGTTCGATCGCCTGGTCGATGAGGCGGCTGGTACGCTGGACGTGGCCGCGCGCCGGGAGATCATGTGCGAGATTCAGACGCTGATGAAGGAGGAGGCCCCGGTTGCGATTCCGCGCTGGGGTGCCTACTTGTGGGGCCATACGAAACGGGTGAAGGGCTTCAGGGCATTCGCTTTGGAGACCACGTATCTCGACACCGTGTGGCTGGACGACGCGGCGTAGCAAGAGCAAAGGACCGGGATGGGCTTCACCCCCAGTGGGGCCCATCTCTTTGACCTTTGCGCGGTCAGCGAGACCATCTAGGCGAGTGCATCGGGGATAGCCATGGCGGTAGTAGAGACTGTTTGCGGCATGTGTGGTTCGGACGTTTGCGGTATCGACGTGCACGTCGAGGGCGGCAAGATTGCCAAGATCAGTGGCACGCGTGGGTATCCGACCAACCGCGGTCGTCTCTGTCCACAGGCCGCGGCGGCGCTTGAGATGACGTACGACCGGGAGCGCCTAAGCTATCCCATGAGGTCACGAGGCGGCCTGTGGGAGCGGATCACGTGGGATCATGCGCTCGACACGATCGCGGAGCGGCTGAAACGCCTCAAGGACGAAGACGGGGCGCAAGCGCTGGCGGTCTACCAGGGGCGTGCACTGCTCCAGTTCATACGGGATGGCTGGGTGAGGCGGTTCATGAACTTGTACGGCACGCCCAACTTCGTGCGGAATGAGCACATGTGTGCCCTACCCATTCGTATAGGGGAGGAACTAACGTACGGGCAGTCCACGATCTTCTACGGCTTCGATCCCGACCGCACGAAGTGCCTGCTACTGTGGGGTTCGAACCCGCAAACGAGTCACTTGCCGACGCAGTGGGCTCCGATGCTGCGCGCCAAGAAGAGCGGCTGCAAGTTGATCGTCGTCGACCCGCGGCGGACTGGTCCTGCTAGCTTGGCGGACATCCATGCTCGTCCCAGGTTTGGTACGGATCCCGCACTTGCTCTGGGCCTGATCAATGTGATCATTGAGGAGTCTTTGTACGATGCTGCGTTTGTCGGGCAATGGACGTCTGGATTCACCGAGTTGGCAGACGCGGTGAGAGCGTATGACTCGAAGCGAGTTGAGACCATCACCGGTGTCCCGGAGGAGACCGTCAGGGAGATCGCCCGGGTCTACGCGACGGTTCGCCCGGCCTATCTAGACGCCGGTAACTCCCTTGAGCACCATTCCAACTCAAGGCACATCATCCGCAGTGTCATGATCCTCAGGGCTATCACGGGCAACCTGGACGTACCCGGAGGCCATCCCTGCGCGCCTTCTCTACCACTGGCCGATGTCGAGCTGGAGGAAAGGCGCCCCACTGGGCTCAGGCCGCTAGGCTGGGATCGCTACCCCATTCTCGTGTCCAGCGCTGACTTCGTGCCCGGCGACGTTCTGATGGAGGCCCTGATGGATGGGGAGCCGTACCCGGTGCGGTCGATGATCGTCGGAGGAGGGAACCCGCTCGTTACATGGCCCAACGCCGACCTCATGAGGCGGGCGTTGAGCAAGCTAGACATGCTCGTTGTTCTGGACCTATACATGACGGAAACGGCGAAGGCAGCAGACATCGTGCTGCCGATGGCGGACCACCTCGAGCGGACTCAGCTAATCACGGCGACTGGGTATTTCGGCCCTGGTCGGCCCCCTTTGTACCTTATGCTGCGCAAGCAAGTTAAGGAGGCAGGTGAACGCCGGTCAGACTGGTGGTTCTGGAGCCAGCTCGCTCGCCGGCTGGGCTTCGAGGAAGAGTTTCCTTGGACGACCGTGCGAGAAGCCATCGATTTCCAGCTGGCTCCTCTGGGCCTCACCACCAGTGATCTGGAGCAGAACCCTGGCGGCGTCTTTTTTGGCGAGCCTCTGAGCTACCGTACCTACGAGCGGACCGGGTTTAGCACTCCAACGGGCAAGGTCGAGCTGGCATCAAAAACGCTGGAGGTTCATGGGTATGAAGCCGTGCCCGCGCACGAGGAGCCTGCTGAGAGCCCCATTGGGAGTCCAGACCTTGCTGCCTCGTACCCACTGGTCCTGAACGCCGGTCGCCGCGTTGCCGGCTACACACATTCCAGGCACCGCAGTCTGCCGAGCTTGCGCCGGCGGGAGCCGGAGCCACTTGCCGAGATCCACCCGGAGACTGCGGCCGCATACGGTGTTCAAGATGGTGCACCTGTGATCGTCGAGAGCCCCCGGGGTAGGATTGAGATGAGGGCCCAGCTGACCGACGCGATACTGCCCGGGACGGTCAGCGTGCTGCACGGCTGGTCCGAGGCCAACGCGAATCGGCTGACCGACCATGCAGCCTGCGACCCGGTCTTTGCGTGCCCTCCGCTGCGAGCGAGTTTGTGTCGAATCAGGCCAAGGGGATAGGGTATACGTCGTCTTTGTCTTGGCGGAGATTCTGCGGGACGGCGGCGCGGGTTCAGGGAGGGTTGACTGCGCTGGTGGGATGTGGGAGCTGACTGTATAGTGGTGTCGGGGCTGGCCCTCGACTGTCTGGCAGGGCGTGAGGGGACGCTGAACGGGCCCGTATCGTTGGGAGGTCGCAGATCCCCGAAAGTTCCCCCATCGGGCGCACCATCAGCCATCCGGTGAGGGCAAGGGATTGCCAGAAGGATTCCAGTTAGCCGTATGCGGGACGCAGGTCTGCTAGGTTGGCTCGCAATTATCGTCCGCTGGGTTGGATCGGCCATTCTAGAGCGGGCCGGCCTTCCGTAGCGCGGAGGAGTCTGAGCTTCGGGGAGGGACGTATGGCGGAGATCATTCTGCGGCGTTTCGGCCACTTGCTGCTGACAATGTTCATTGTTTCGGTAGCGGTGTTTGTCATCAGCGAGATTGTGCCGATCGACGTTGCGCGCAATATCCTGGGGCAATTTGCAACCCAAGAGACGATTGAGGCGTTGCGCGAAAGGCTTGGACTGAACTGCCCTTCCTCGGTGAGGTACGTAACCTGGTTGATTGGAGATGACTGGATTCCCCCCGCGCGAAACCTGTTGGGAACGCAGGCTCTGCCCTCCGGGTGCACGCCAGAGGGCGCAGATCGCAAGGGACTCTTCCGGGGCGATATGGGCGTATCGACGGTGACGGGGAGTGAAGTACGCCCCTATATCTTCCGTCGTCTAAGGAACTCCTTGATCTTAGCCGGGGCTGCCTTTGTGGTGACTATGCCCGTAGCGCTGTTCCTTGGCGTGCTGGCCGGGTTAAGGGAGGGCGGAATCCTGGACCGAGTCATCTCCGTGCTGAGCCTGGTTACGACGGCGTCGCCGTCGTTTGCGCTCGGTGTGATTCTGGTGGTAGTATTCGCGTATTGGCTGGACACATTGCCGGGCATCAGCGCCCTCACGACTTCGGGTTCGGTACTGGGCAGCCCGGAAAAGCTTGTTATGCCCATCCTGGTGCTGTTCTTTGCAGAGGCCGGGTATGTGGCCCGAATGACCCGGGCGAGTATGGTCGACGTGATGCGCGAACCGTACATCCGCACGGCCATCTTGAAGGGCCTTCCTCGGTCGAAGGTGGTGTTCAAGCATGCACTTCGAAACGCGCTCCTGGCCCCTATCACAGTCATCATGCTCCACATCAATTGGTTGATCGGGGGAGTCGTGGTGGTCGAGATGCTGTTTGGCTACCCGGGTCTGGGCAGTGCCATTCTTACCGCATCGCTCAACAAGGATCTCTACGTGATTGAAGCCGGGGCCATGGTCATGACTCTTGTGGCTGTGACTTCGCAGCTTCTGGCGGACCTGCTCTACAGCTACCTGAATCCGCGCATTCGCATTCGTGAATCGTAAGGAGGGGTCTCCAATGGCTGATCAGCCTGGAACAGACACAGCCGGGGTTGGCAGCGGAAGCCTGCAGCCGACCCAGTCTCCCGGCTTCGTCCACCGGGTAAGAGAGGGCTGGCGGACGCTTGCATTCGGAAGAGTGGCCTATCTCCTTGAATCGGGCGTCGCCAAGGTGGGCTTGGGGATCGTCCTTTTCTGGGTCATCATAGCCATCCTGGCGCCGGTACTTGCCCCCTATCCACCTAATGATACCACGGGCGCCTTCAAGGCACCCCCTTCTCCGGCACATATCATGGGTACGGACTTGCTGGGGCGCGATGTCTTGAGTCGGCTTCTGTATGGGAGCCGACCGATCTTGGTGCTCGCCCCGCTGTCTGTGCTCTGCGCGGTGGCGGCGGGCATCGTGCTGGGCCTAACCTCCGGCTACTTCGGGGGTAGGGTCGATGACGTCATCATGCGCCTACTGGATGCGCTGATGGCATTCCCCACGCTGCTTCTGTATATGGTTATCATCGCTGCCGTAGGAGCGTCGGCCCTCAACGTGATTATCGCCATCGCCTTCGGCGGGACACCGGGGATTGCCCGAGTAGTCCGAAGCCTGGTGCTTGATGTCCGCAACCGGGAGTTCGTGCAGGCCGCGCGGTTGAGGGGAGAATCTCCGTTCTATATTATGTTCCGCGAGATCCTTCCCAATTGTATGGGGCCTGTAGTCGTCGACGCGTGTCTCCGGATCGGGTATGCCGCGTTTGCTATCGGCACGCTCGGGTTCCTGGGCCTGGGGATGCCGCCCCCGGACCCTGATTGGGGCCGGATGGTAGCAGAGGGGCGGCAGCACATCACCAGCGGTCCCTGGATGGTTATCTTCCCGTCGCTGGCTATATCGAGCCTGGTCGTTGGCTTGAACCTGTTTGCCGACGGGATCAGCGAATCATCCCACCGTATCTAGGGGATGAAGGCATCCAATGACGAAAGATCTAGCGCGCATTAGACGATGGGTAGGAGGCCTCTGGTGAAATCAGACGGAGCAGCCCAGCCCGTTCTCCGGGTCGAGGATCTCCAGGTGACGTACGAGACCCGCCGTGGTGACGTGCGGGCCGTGAGAGATGTATCTTTCGAGGTTTTTCAGGGTGAGTCCTTCGGTCTCGTGGGCGAATCGGGTTGTGGGAAGAGCACGGCCGCGTTTGCGCTGATGGGCTATCTGAGTCGGAATGCGCGTATCGAGGGCGGGCGTGTATTGTTTCAAGGCGAGAATGTCCTGGAGAGGACGGAACGGGAGCTGCAGAGCATCCGGGGTAACAGCTTGGCGATGATTTACCAGGACCCCATGTCCACGTTGAATCCCTCTTTCCGCATCGGCGATCAGCTTCGGGAGGTCCTCGCGACCCATACGCGCACCTCGGATGAGGAGACCTACACCCGCTGTATCGAGATGCTGGACAAGGTCCACATCCCAGACCCGGCCCGGGTGATGGAGCGGTATCCTCACCAGCTCTCGGGAGGCCAGCTCCAGCGCGTGGTGATTGGGATGGGACTGCTGTGCAACCCGGCGGTGCTCATTATGGACGAGCCAACGACGGGCCTGGATGTGACGGTCGAGGCTTCGGTTTTGGACACGATCCGAGACCTGCGGCAGAAGTTCGATTCTGGCATCGTCTACATCAGCCACAATTTGAGCGTCATTGCCCGCGTCTGCGACCGCGTGGGGGTGATGTATGCCGGCGAGCTGGTGGAGAAGGCAACGGTCCACGACATCTTCTTGAACCCCCTCCACCCGTACGCCCGGGGCCTTATCGGCTGTGTGCCTGGATTCACGGCCGACAAGCACTCCGCAATGCTATGCTCCATTCCAGGCCGTGTGCCTTCGGCGCACGAGATGCCCCCGGGGTGTCTGTTTGAGCCGCGCTGCCCCTATGCCACGGACGCGTGCAAGGAGGAGCACCCGTCGCTCCGCGAGGTGGACGGGGGGAGAACCGTGCGTTGTCTTCGGTGGGAGACGGTGGCCGAGGGGCAGATTTGCGGGACCGGCGATGGGCCCAAGGCATTCACGTGCGCGGTGCCAGACTATGAGACGTCGGTCCTGGAGGTCAGCGGCCTGCGGTCCTACTACCGGGACAAGCCTAGCTGGATCGGCAGTCTGCTGGGCAAGGAGGAGAAGTGCGTCAAGGCCGTGGACGGCGTGTCGCTGAATCTTAAGTCGCACGCCGTGCTGGGCATCGTCGGCGAGAGCGGCTGCGGTAAGTCGACCCTGGCCAAGACGATTGTGGGGTTGGTGTCGCCGACGGATGGGAAGATCGAGTTCTTGGGCGAGGATATTGCCCGGGCGCTGGAGAAGCGACCGCGGGAGATCCTAGAGGAGCTGCGCATGGTCTTCCAGAATCCCAACTCCACGCTGAACCCGATGCAGACTGTCGACGAGATTCTTGGGCGGCCGCTTAAACTCTCCAGAGTGGTGCCGCGCTCGGAGATCAAGGAAGAGATTCGACGCTGGCTCGCGGCCGTGAACCTTGATGAGAGCTACATGGATCGGAAACCGCGCCAGATGAGCGGGGGCGAGAAGCAGCGCGTAGCCATCGCCCGTGCCTTCGCCAGCCGGCCCGAGCTGGTGATATGCGACGAGCCGGTCTCATCACTGGATGTCTCGGTGAAGTGCTCGGTCCTGAAGACGCTCTTGACCATCCAGTCCGCGCACGGCACCAGCCTGGCCTACATCTCCCATGATCTAAGTGTCGTCCACTTCTTGTGCGACTACATTCTGGTGATGTACCTGGGGAGGATATGTGAGGCGGGCACGTGCCGCGAGATCTTCCGCCCGCCGTATCACCCGTACACAGAGGCGCTTCTATCGGCGGTCCCAGTCCCGGACCCGACGATCCATCGGAAGCGGATACGTCTGGAGGGATCGGTGCCCAGTGCCTTGAACCCGCCGCGCGGCTGCCGATTCCATACGAGGTGCCCGAGGAAGATCGGAATGGTCTGTGAGACGGAGCAGCCGCCGGTCCGCGAGACGAAGAGCGGACACGCGATTGCGTGCCACATCCCACTGGCGGATCTGGAGGCGATCGAACCGGTGATCATGGGGCGGGGCGAGGCGCCCGCAGAAAGCCAATCGGCAAGTGTCTGAAGTCTCTGCCGGAGAAGCGACGGATGGGAGAGTCCTTCCGTCAAGCTGGCGTGATCCAGGGCATTGGGCGTTCATCGCAGTTTGAGATATGAGTGTTCGAGATCTGATGGGCGCATTCGTGGCAGATACCCGCTGGGACACGCTGCCGTCGGAGGTCCGCGAGCAGGCCCGTCGCTGCCTGGTCGACACGCTGGGGGCCACGCTGGCGGGGACGATGACCCGAGTGAGCGAGATCACCAGCAGTTTCGCTGTGGAGACGTGGCCGGGGGACGAGGCGACGATTCTGCTTCGAGGGCAGCGGTGCGGCGCGGTCGGCGCGGCCTTTGCCAACGGGTGGGCGGCGAACAGCCTCGACATCGACGACGGGCTGCGCTATGCGTACGGTCACGGCGGTGCGCAGATTTTTCCGACGGCGCTGGCGGTGGCGGAGTCGCGTGGTCTGAACGGAGGACGGATGCTGGCGGGTATAGTCGTTGGCTACGAGGTGGCGCACCGAGTGGGCCGCTGCTGGCACGACTCCCGCGAGGTGTACCAGGCCTGCGGATCGTGGGGATCGGTGGCGTCGGCCGCCACGGCGGCGAATCTGATGGATTTAGGTCCGGATCAGGCGTGGGAGGCGCTGGGGATCGCTGAATACCACGCACCTAACGCGCCGATGATGCGCGACATCGACGACCCCGCGATGGTGAAGCACGCCACGGGGTGGGGGGCGATGACGGGCGTGACGTCCGCGCTGCTGGCTTCGCGGGGCTTCACCGGCATTCCCTCCATACTTGGATTCGAGGGATATGCGGACGGGGTCGAGGGCATTGGAGAAGAGTACCTGATGGTGGGCGGCGTGGCGTGGAAGCAGAAGGGGTATGCCTGCTGCAGTTGGGCCCACGCGGCGGCCAGGGGCGCGCGCGAGCTGATGGATGAGCACGGGATTTCGCTGGAGGGGATCGACACGATCCTGGTAGAGGGGTTCCACGAGACGGTCCGGCTGGGCACCGAGCTGCCGACGACGACGGAGGAGGCCCAGTTCAGCGTAGCCTGGCCGGTGGCGGCCATGTTGGTGGACGGCGAGATCGGGCCGGCGCAGACGTTGGAGGAGCGGCTCGACGATCCTGAGCTCCAAACGGTGGCGCGGAAGGTGACGCTGGTGGAGTCGGAGGTGTTGAACGAGCTGGTGAGGCTCTACGAGCAGGGTGATCCGCGAGGACGGTTCGCGAGCCGGGTAGCAATTCATCTGGAGGACGGGAGCGTGTATCGCTCAGGGCTGGTGGATGAAGGGTCGCGGTTCCCGAATCCGGTCTGGGATCGGCCGAGGATGGACGAGAAGTTCCGCTGGGTGGTGGGATCGGTTCTGGATGAGGGTAGCGTGGAGCGGGTGTTGAAGACGGCATGGAATGTGGCTAACCTGGGTGATGTGCGTGAGTTGGTAGAGGTATGCGGGGAAGGTGAGGGGCGACTCTGAAGGTCTGAAGAGATGGCCACTAGATCGGGGGCCAGGAGCGGGATGAGGATGGTACAGGGCGAGGTTTCTGACGGAGATCTTTAGGGGCGGCGTGGCGGGGTGAGGTGGACGGGATTCTTTGACGGAGACGTTTCGCGTCGGCGCAGTGAAGAGACCAGTCTTGGGGCCCGGTGGTCAGAGACAGGATGAGACTACCGGTGTATCGCAGTGGGCACGTTCGGGTAGTTAGAGAGGCATGATGCAACGAAACCATCGTCTCAGGGCACATTATCGACCGCACTTACGAGTCCTATCGGACTTCCAGATCGAGAGGATCTATCAAGCCTCTCTCACCTGCCTGGAGCGGACTGGGGTCAACGTATTGAACGCCGAGGCGCGGCGGTTGCTCGTTGATGCAGGCGCCCAGGCCGACGGGGTGAGGGTGCGCGTACCTCGGGGTCTTGTGCAGGATGCGCTTATCGCGGCGCCGTCCTCGTTCAAGCTGTGGCGTCGTCCGATCGGCAATGCAGGGGGGAGCGAGGCTTCCGCGGGTTTGGAGATCTGCGCCGCGTTGCTCGACTGCGGCGAGCCGGACTGCGTGCACTTCGGACCAGGGCTGACGTGCACCTATTTCCTGGATCCGGAAACAGGGGAAAGGCGGAAGGCCCGTCGGGGGGACCCGGAGGCAGCGGCCAAGGTTTGCGACGCACTGGACAACTTCGACTACGTCATGGGACTGGGCCTAATCGACGACGTGGCACCGAACCTGGCCCCCGTCTACGAGTTTGCGGAGATGGTTACCGGCACGGCGAAACCCCCCATCTCCTGGGCGTACACGATTGACACGCTTCACGATATCTATGAGATAGGCGCGCTGGTGGCAGGAGGCGAGAAGGCGCTTCAAGAGCGTCCTTTCTTTGCCCTGTTCGCCACATCGCAAGCTCCGCTGCAGCACACGGACGAGCGGATGGGCACTG
This sequence comes from uncultured Anaerolineales bacterium, assembly GCA_964542755.1. Lineage (GTDB taxonomy): Bacteria > Chloroflexota > Anaerolineae > B4-G1 > B4-G1 > SKLM01. The sequence continues at coordinate 6,841 of CAZIWL010000050.1, read as the reverse complement.
CTCTCTGGGCCGCGGAGCATGGGATCCCTGTCGTCTACCTGGGAGGCGGCTCGGCCGGTGCAACAGCACCGATCACGGGTGCGGGGTCGCTGGTGGTCTCGCTAGCGTCTTCGCTCAGCGGCCTCGCGGCACTCCAGCTCAAGCGGCCGGGGGCCCCGGTCTGTATCGGCGGGGTGCCGAGTGCGATGGATCTGCGGACGGCGCGGCCCTCGTATGGAAGCCCGGAGATGAGCCTATACAGCGCGGCATTCTCCGAGCTGGCCCGCTACCTAGGGCTGCCATTCATGGGAACCGCCGGGGCGTCGGAGTCGAAGTCAATGGACATCCAGGCGGCGATCGAGTGCACGCTGCAGGTTCTGCTCTCCGGGTTGAGCAGTACCACGTTGGTGCACGATGCGGGTTTCCTGGACTGTGCCGACATCGGATCATTGGAGATGCTGGTGGTGACGGACGAGATCATCGCGATGGCGCGCCGTGTCCTTCGGGGCATCGAGGTGACAGACGAGACGCTGATGCTCGATCTGATCGACGACGTGGGGCCGGGGGGGCATTTCATCGCTACCCGGGAGACGGCCGCTCGGTGCCGCGAGGAGATCTGGGTGCCTACATTGATGGATCGGGATCCCTGGGAGTCCTGGGTGGCGGGCGGCGGCGAGACGATGCTGGACCGGGTGCAGGCGCGGGTCCGCTCTGTGCTGGCCTTGCACAGCTCACCTCCTTTGCCGCTGGGCGTTGAGGAGAAGATCACGGCGATCCTCAGGGCGGCTGAGGAGAGAGAGGGTGTGGCAGACGAAGTCCGTCTATGACGGGCGTCGGCGCCAAAGGGATAGGGTCGGTGCTACACGTCTCCAAGTCGAATCGTCCTTAACGTAGACATAGGAAAGCGAACGACGGCATGAAGCTGGGTTTCTTGCTCAACGGTGAAAATGTGACGATGGAGGTCGATCCGGCGCGGTCACTGCTCGACGTGCTGCGGCTGGATCTGGCACTGACGGGGACGAAGCAGGGGTGCGACCACGAGGGAGAATGCGGCGCCTGCACTGTCTTGCTGGACGGCGTGCCGGTACGATCGTGCCTGACGCCGGTGGGGAAGGTGGCCGGGCGGGAGATCATTACCGTCGAGGGCCTAGGAACCCCCGATGCGCTCCACCCCTTGCAGGAGGCCTTCATTGAGTATGGGGCGGTCCAGTGTGGGTTCTGCACGCCGGGGATGCTGATGTCGGCGAAAGCGCTGCTGGACCGGGAGCCGGATCCCTCGCGGGAGGCGATCGTGGAGGCGCTGGCGGGGAATCTCTGCCGCTGTACCGGGTACTCCGCCATCGTTGAGGCGGTGCAGGCCGCTGCGTGCCGGCTGCGGGGCGAGGACGAGGAAACGGCGGGCCAGGAAGGGGCCGATGCATACTGCGGTCCGATTGTAGGCGGCAATGCACTGCGCACGGACTCGATCGACAAGGTGACGGGGAGGACGAAGTACGCCGAGGACATCATGAAGCCGGGAATGGTCTTCGGCTGTGTGCTGCGGAGCCCCTACCATCACGCCCGGGTGGCCGCCATCGACGTCAGCGAGGCGGAGGCGGCCGAGGGCGTGATCCGGATCATCACGGCCGAGGATATCCCAGGAGAGAACGGCCTGGGGGACTACAGCCGGGATGAGCCGGTCTTGACGCCGGTGGGGGAGACGGCGAAGATGAAAGGGGCGCCAGTGGCATTGGTCGTGGCAGGAACGGCCGATCAGGCGCGGGCGGGGGCGGAGGCCATTGAGGTGACGTACGAGCCGTTGCCCCACGTCTTTGACGTCGAGGAGGCCCTGGGCGAGGGCGCGGTGCCGATCTACGAGGGCGGCAACGTGCTGACGTCTGAGGCAGAGGCGCATGGGGATCTTGAGGGGGGTTTCGAGCGGTCCGACGTGGTCCTGGAGATGACGTACCGGACAGCCTTTCAGGAGCACGCGGCGCTGGAGCGGGAGACCCTGCTGGGCTACCTGGATGGGGCGGGACGGATCACTGTGATCGGCGGGACCCACGAACCCCACTGGCAGCAGGGGTACATCGCGGCGGCGCTGGCGCTGGATCCGGAGGAGGTGCGGGTGATCATGCCGCCGACGGGGGGGTCATTCGGTGGGAAGCAGGATCCCTGGCCCTTCGTGGCGACGGCTCTGATGGTCTATCACACCGGGCGGTCGGTGCGCCTCGTGTACACGCGTCAGGAGTCCTTCGACGCCTCCCCCAAGCGGCATCCCTACCGCGTGCGGTACAGGCTGGGCGCCACGAGGGACGGGTACCTACAGGCTATCCACGCGCGCGTCGACGCGAACACGGGCGGCTACGACGGGCACGGTCAGTACATACCGAACTACGCGCTGACCGCCAGCGGCGGGCCGTACCGGTACGAGGCGGTCGATGCGTATGCCCAGAGTGTCTACACCAACGGACCGAAGGGGGGACAGTTCCGGGGCTTCGGCTCGCCCCAGTCGATGTTCGCCCTGGAGTGTGCCCTGGATGAGCTGGCCGAGCAGTTGGGAGAGGATCCCATCGGGTTCCGGATGAAGAACCGGATCGATCAGGACTCGATCTCGTACCTGGGCTATCCTGTGGCCGAGTCGCTGGGGTACCGGGAGGTTCTGGAGGCGATCGAGCCTCACTACCGGGCGCTGGAGGAGGCGGCAGCCGCGTTCAATGCCAGGCAGGCGGAGGGCAGCGTGCGGCAGGCTGTGGGATTCGCCGGCATGTGGTACCGGTTCGGTAAGTCTGGCTCGCTGCGGATCGAGGTGCACGCAGAGCTGGCCGAGGATGGACACTTCGTGGTCTACTGCTCGGCGCCGGATTACGGGCAGGGCACGAACACGGCGATGGCCCAGATGGCCGCTGAGGCGCTGGGTGTCCCGCGGGATCGGGTGGAGGTGGTGAACGCCGACACGGCGCTGACGCCAGACAGCGGCATCCAAGGGGCCTCCCGGGCCACGTACTTCGTGGGCGGTGCCGTCTGCCGGGCCGTCGAGCGGCTGGAGCGGGAGATCCTGGGCGTGGCGGCGGAGATGCTTGACTGTCCGCCAGACACGATCGAGCTGGTAGAGGATGGCCTCGTCTGTACGTCCAAGGAAGGCCAACCTGGTGTGTTACTTGAGGCAGTGGCAGGAGAGTTCGACCGGATGGGCAAGCCGAGGCGGGTGCCGGGCGTCTTTGATCTCTCGCCCCTTTTCCCTGAGGAGACGAAGCCGGAGTACGTGCCGCTTTTCGTGACCGGGGCGCACGCGTCGTTGGTGACCGTGGATCTGCGCACGGGCGAGGTGAAGGTGGACCGGGTGGTGGCAGCCCACGACGTTGGGCGGGCGATCAACCCCATTGACGCCCGGGGTCAGATCGAGGGGGCGATCGTGATGGGGGTGGGCACGGCACTGATGGAGGAGTTCATCCCGGGCGAGAGCGAAGGATTCGGCGACTACTACGTGCCGACGACGATGTCGATGCCGGAGATGGGGGTGATCCTGGTGGAGGTGCCCAGCTTCGAGGGGCCGTTTGGCGCGAAAGGGCTGGGGGAGGCGGCGATCATGCCGTCTGCCCCGTCGATCATCAACGGGATCTCGCGGGCCGTGGGGGCGCGGATCCGGGAGGTGCCTGCGACGCCGGAGCGGGTGCGGAAGGCGACAAGGCGATCAGGCGATAAAGCGACAAGGCGAAAAAGCGATAGGGCGATAGAGCGATAAGGCGAAGAAGCGAGAAGGGGATGGGGCGAGAGGGGTATGGGGCGGTGGGTGTTAGAGGGACTACGAGGCGGCTGCGGGGAGTGCGATGGGTGAGGGTATGAGGGAGTATGTGTTTCCGGGGTCGGTGGAGGAGGCGGTTGCGGAGCTGGAGGCGCGGGGAGGGAAGGGCCGGGTGATCGCGGGCGGGACGGATGTGCTTCCCGATTTGCGTGAGGGTAGGATGGAGACGGGGTGCTTGATCGACGTGACTCGCATTCCCGGCCTGGACGCGGTTGTCGTGGATGAGCGTTGGGTGATGGTGGGGGCGGGGGTGACGTTCGCTGGTCTGCGGCGGGATGGGTTCCTGCAGGAGAACGTGCCCGGGCTGGTTGAAGCGGCGGGCTCGGTGGGCGCCGGGGCGATCCAGAACGCGGCCACGTGGGTGGGGAATATTGTGCAGGCGATGCCAGCCGCTGACGGCGGTATCGCCGCGCTGGCTTTGGGGGCGGAGGCGCGGATCGTCGGCGCGGATGGAGTGCGGTGGGAGCGGGTGGAGCATCTGTTCGCGGGCCCCGGGGTGTCGAGAGTCGACCCGACCCGCGAGTTGGTCACTCATCTCCGTTTCCCAACCCCGACGGAGTGGACGGGCACTGCGTGGCGGCGGGTGGGCCGGCGGGCGGCGCTGGTGTTGCCCATTTTGAATTGCGCGGTGCGTGTTGAGCTGGAGGGGACGTCTGAAGGCGGCGGTGGAGAGGATGACGTCTGGAGAATCGCGGATGCGGCCATCGCCATCGGTCCTGTGGCGCCGAGGCCGCTGCGGGCGCGCGAGGCCGAGGTTTTCCTGGTGGGGCGGATGGCTGAGGAGCCGGTATTGAGAGAGGCAGCCGTTATCGCACGGGGCGAGGCCCATCCACGGACGAGCGTGATGCGGGCTTCGCGGGAGTACCGGTTGGCGATTCTACCGGAGTTGGTGATGGGCGCGCTGACGACGGCGGTGGAGCGGGCGGGGGGTTGAGGTTCTGAGGGACCTCGTGATCGTTTGTCTTTCCGTGCTGTTGCGGGTGG
>CAZIWL010000050.1:0-1994 GCA_964542755.1 uncultured Anaerolineales bacterium | reverse complement strand
TTGAGGTTCTGAGGGACCTCGTGATCGTTTGTCTTTCCGTGCTGTTGCGGGTGGTTGTGGTTTGGAGGGGACTCGGGATCTAGCGATCCCTCGAGAACGGGGTGCAGGAATGTGGTTGGAGTACGTGGTAGGGGAACGCGGTTGGAGGACGGGGTCGTAGGAGAGGGCGGTGGGGGCGTGGTATGGATCGTGAATTGGAGGGGACTCGGGATCTAGCGATCCCTCGAAAACAGGGTAGGAGACTGTAGTTGGAGAACGGGGTGCAGGAATGTGGTTGGAGTACGCGTTTGGAGGATGTCGTAGGGGAACGCGGTTTGAGGACGTGGTAGAGGGATGTGGTGGGGGCGTGGGCCGGAGCTTCCTACTTCGGCGGTTGACGGCTGGCAGATTGACTGTTGAACAGAGTTGCTGAGAGATGGCTGATAAGGAGATGAGACCATGTATGAACAGACGCAGGCTTTCCCCCGTATGCAGATGCTGAGCGAGGAGCAGTGCCGCGCGATACACACCGCTTCGTTGGAGATTCTGCGGCGCACGGGTGTACGCGTCTACCATGAGGAGGCTCTCGAGCTGTTGCGGAGCGCGGACGTTCTGGTCAGCGATGGGAATCTGGTACGATTCCCGGCCGGGCTGGTGGAGTGGGCGGTGAAACAGGCGCCCTCGCGCATCGCGCTCTGCAAGCGCGGGGGCGATGAGGTGGCGGCGCCGCTGGAGGGACGGCGGGTGAACTTTGGCCCCGGCTCCGACTGCCTGAACTATCTGGATCCGCGCAGCGGCGAGAGGCGGAAGTTCACTGCCGAGGACGTGGTGGACTGCATCCGCCTCGTGGACGCTCTCCCTGAGATGGACTTCTGCATGTCGATGGGTATCCCCGCGGACCTGGATACGGACAATGCTTATCGCTGGCAGTTTGCGCAGATGATGGAGCATACGACGAAGCCGATTGTCTTTGTCTGCGATGACGTGGCGGACTGCGAGGCGATCGCGGCTATGGCGGCAGTGCCGGCCGGTGGGATGGAAAGTCTGCGCCTCAACCCGACGCTGCTCCTCTATTCGGAGCCCTCGACGCCGTTGAAGCATTCGGAGACGGCGACGGGAAAGCTGCTCTACATGGCGGAGGAGGCGCTGCCCATCGTCCACTCGCCCGCACCGATGATGGGGGGAACGGCGCCGGTGACGCTGGCCGGCGGTCTGGCGCTGGGTAACGCCGAGGTGCTGTCTAGCCTGGTGATCCACCAGTTGACGAATCCGGGCGCACCTTTCGTGTACGGGAGCGGCCTCCATCACCTAGATATGAGGACGACGATCAGCGTCTACAGCGCTCCGGAGTTTGAGTTGGCCCGGGTGGCGGTGGCGGAGATGGGGCGGTTCTACGGTCTGCCCACGTGGGGGTATGCCGGACACTCGGATAGCTGCGCCATGGACGAGCAGGCGGCGGCTGACTCGGCCTTCTCGGTGCTGGCGTCCCTGCTAGCAGGCTCGAACCTGGTCCATGATGTGGGGTACCTGGAGGCGGGCCTGACGACGTCCCCGGAGATGATCGTCTTCACCGCCGAGATGATTGACATGCTGCGCTGCTTCATGGCCGGTGTGTCGCTGGACGCAGAGTCGTTGGCGCTGGAGGTGATTCACAGTGTGGGGCCGGGTGGCGAGTTCATCTCGACGGACCACACGATGGAGCACTTCCGGGACTTCTGGGAACCGATGTTGTTCAACCGGCAGCGGGTGGATGACTGGGTGGAGGCTGGGAGTAAACGGCTGGGCGAGCGGCTGCGCGAGCGCACGGTGGCGATCATGGACGAGCACCAGCCCGAGCCTCTGAGCGAAACAGAGCGGGAGGAGATTGAGGCCATCCTGGACGACTAGCGGAGTCCGAGTGGCCCGCCGCCGCAGTCGAGCGTTCTTAAGCGGATGAGGGCGCAGACGTCTTGAAAGGGAAACCGTCGAAGCGACGCTGATCGAGTGCACAGCGCCGTTGGCTGGGTGTATGCTTC
>CAZIWL010000049.1:0-28320 GCA_964542755.1 uncultured Anaerolineales bacterium | reverse complement strand
GTGACATCTCCACGTACACAGTTGGCGGGGGCGCGCATCTGCATTGGATCGGCGATCCGCCGGGGGATTTAGTCCGGTTTGTGGTGTACCGCAGCCTCCGCCAGGATGGCGGGTACACGCAGTTGACGCCACCGCTGCCCGGCGCGATGTATTCCGACCGCGACGCGGAGCACGACCGCTACTGGTACGTGGTCATCCAGCTGGACTGGACCACCGGGGAGATCATCGCCAGATCCGAGCCCTGGTCTGCCAGTGGAGAGAGCCTATCGAGGAACATGACGACGACGCCACCGCTGCCGCCGTTGGCAGACTTGGTGCAGACGCGGCAGGCGAATCCGCTCGAGCACGGCACGACCCGTGAGCGTTGCTCAGCAGGTGGTTCCGAGGACGCGGGAGAGGTGGCGGTTCAGGTGTTTCCGAGGGGGGATACGTACATCGATCTTGATCATCCCAACGAGAACTACGGGGCGGAGCGCATGATGGACGTGGGGGGCAACGACAAAGACCGGCTCCAGATCTCGCTGCTGCAATTTGACCTCCGTACAGTTCCCGGGAGCGCCATCATCCGACAGGCGGTCCTCTCTGCCTACGTTCAAGACGCGACCGGCCCGGACCGCGTTGACATCGATCTGTCCCGCGTCGACGAGAAGTGGGAGGAGAACAACGTAACGGCTGGGGACTTCCACTGGAAGGGGCCACAGTACGCTACGGCGGAGGATGTCGCGAGCAGTGGCTGGGTGACCTGGGACGTCACCCAGTTGGTTGAGGAGTGGTTCACGGGCGTTCATCCAAATCTTGGCATGGCGCTTAGCGGCGTCGCGGGGTCTACCTACGGCCGCCGGTTCACCACCAAGGAAGGAAGGGTGGAGCAGGGCGGGACAGTCAGCCCAACGCTCACCATCTCTTACACGCTGCTGCCCGAAAGGCTCGTCTTCGGCGACGGCTTCGTCATCGACGAACCCAAGTACGAACCGGGATCGACGTGGGACTGTCTCAGCGGCGAGGGGATCATGGTGCTGGGCGGTGACCCTCTGCCCTGGGTGACGTACACGGTGCCCTTCACCTGTCTGGGTCTTGAAGGCCCGCTCGTTGGGCCCGGCGATGGCTACGTGGATACCGGCCGCGTTGATGTACCTCTCACCAACCCCCTCAGCGTGGACTATCCGGGCGGTTTCCATTACGAGATTACGGAAATGACCGTCACTCCGGTCGGTGGCGGGGCCAAGATGACATTGACCATACCGTCAGACATCCTGGTCCACGTGGGGGGCGTTCCCCACCATCCGTTCCGCTTCTTCGAAATGGGTGTCGAGCTTCACCCATCCCTCACCTACGACTTCAGTATGGACCTCTCTGGATATCCCGGTCAGTCCTGCGAGGCGGTTACGCCGACGCTCTACTTCGAGATGAACCCCCTGCCCTTGCGAGTCGTGCCCAGCGGCACCATCAGCTTCACAGAGGAGCACGTGACGTTCCCCTCAGCGTGCACCCAGTACGACGAGCGTTTTGGTTACACGCGTCCCGGGGGATCGGCTCCCGATGCTGCTGACGGGTACCTGCGAGCGGTCTACGACTCCGAGGGTGCAGCTGCGATAGAAAGCGAGGGTCTCAACGGCACCTTCAGCACGGATGACCCTATGGTCTTCGGCCTCGCCGTGCCCTACGGCTACGAACTGGGTGTGGCGGGCGGCAGATTTGACATAGAAGCGTCCAAGATCACGGGCGGCGAGCTAGGGAACGGGATGCTCAGCTTTGACTACTATCGGCGAATGATCACCAGCACAGTGAGCTCGCCGCCACTGCCGGGGGGCCTGTTCTCGGGGGTCTTCGGCGGGCTCACCATTGCCGAGAACGGCTCGGTCCACGGTGTGGTCACGACACCCCTCCCGGTAACCTGGCCTGCCACTGAGGGATTCGTCCTGGACGAGCCCACGTACCAGCTCTATCTCCCGCCCATCGAGAGCGACGGTATGCCCTGGGATGCAGTGATAGGGAGTTGGCGGCAGGATCAGCGGGTGCAGCCGGGCGTGAATCGAATCACAGACCCCGGCGAATCCGTGGACTTCACGTGGATGAACTGCGGGACTGGAGCGCCGGTGACGTTCCCCGAGGGCGTTGCGACGGACATGTACCTTCGCCGAGGCGGCGTGTCCGACATCTTCACGGCGACCATCTCGCCTGGAGACGGCGTCGAGACTGAGCTGTACGGGTATGACACCACCATCAAGGGCTTCCGGCTCAGTTTCTGCGACAACTACATCTTCGACTCGGATGTGGCGGCTGACCTGGACCTGCCGTACCCCAGCAACACCATCATTCCTCTGATCGACGTCCAGCTGAACGCGGACACGGCTTGCGTGGAGAGGGGGGTGGTGTCGGCAGAGGGCGACCCACTGACGCTGTCCTACTGGCAGGCTGTGCTCCATCCCACGATGGTTGAGTTCCGCGACACCGAGGAGAGTGGCTTCGAGGGACGCGCGCTCTGGATCCTGGGCGGGATGGACGTGCCTCACCTGAGCTTGTTGGACGACGATGAGACGGCAGCCATACCTCTGGAGACGTGCCTCACCCCGAAGGGACGGTTCCATGCGTTCAACCTGATTCACCAGGAGGCACACTATACATTCGACGGCTTTGGGATGCTGCTCTCCGGGGTCAGGCTCAGCAGGTGGGACCGGACCAGTCCGGAGCTTCCCACGTGGGACGAGGCGGCCACCCTCGGCGATCCCCCCTCCTTCTCCTTGAGCCGGGGCTTCATGGAGCTGGAAGGGACGCTGCTCACGCCTCTCTTCGGCAGCCTCGAGGACGAGGAGGACAACCGACCCAATCTCCAGTTCAGGACCGACAGCGATTTTGTCGGCTTCACGTCCCGCCCCCGGGTGAAGCGCGGCTGGACGGCGAAGGCGGGGCTGGGGTTCAAGTTCGACCTTCTCTATGCCCACGCATTTGATGATCACGATGCGCGCTTCCTGGCCTGGGATCAGGAGACGTTCCTCAACGTGGACGTCGACGCGCTGGAGTTCTTTGCCCTGGATTGGGCGACGGTGATCTCCCCCGGCGAGACCGGCATCTACTTCGGCCTGAGCACGGTCCCGGCTCTGGCCCGGTCCCTGGCGGAGATGACCATCAGCCCCACGGTGCCGACGACGTTCACAGAGGAGCTGAGCCAGGCAGTGCAAAGCGAGTGGTTCCCAGCGCTGGGTATCAGCGAGACGCTGTCCGTGAGCGAGACCCAAGGTTACCTTAAGCTGACTGAGGCGATCTGGGAGGAGCTCGGTGGTCCGGAGGACGTCAGCTTGGCGTTGGACGAATACATCACCCACGGCATGGAGATCAGCACGCCGATGGGGGGAGGCACCACCGGGAAACTGAAAGAATGGGGCGTCGACTTCAGCGAGGTGCGGGGGCAAGCGGCCTTCTCGCCGGTCAAAAAGGACGGCGAGCTGGTCGACTGGCACCTGGAGGAGCTCCACGTCTCGTTGCAGTTCACCATATCTTGGGGTATGACCGACACGAACGGAAGCTCCGCGCAACTCGACAGTATCCTGGATCCGTATGCTTTGGAGAGCGGCTCCGTGGGCCAAGGGGATGGGGACGGCGACGGAGAGGACTCGGAAAAGGACAAGGGAGCGGGGAAGTTCATCCGCGCCAAGCGCCTTACCTTCCGTATCACGCGGGACGGCGAGTACGCGCTGGTTGGCCAAAGGGTGCGGACGAACCTGACGGATGACGTCAAGGACATTGACTTCGCCCTCCTCATTGCCACGGAGGACAACATCCGCGTCGAGGGCGGGCTCGTGCTCCACGACTACGTGATCCAGGGGGTCAAGTTCAAGTACGTGGGCGCCGTCTTTGGGGTCGGTGAGTTCGGCGAAGGGGCCTACGACGGCGACCCCTTCTTCTACATCGGCGCGCTGGGCGAGGCGAAGTTCGGCCCTTCGGGCGATGAGTACACGGCGGGCGGCGCCATCTTGATCGGCACGATCTACACCGAGAGCTACGTCCTGCGCGAGATGGGCTTTGGGGATCTGCTGGACCGGTTGAGCGACACAGGTGAGCCGGGAGACCTCTTGATCGGTGCCTACGTGCGGGTCTACGGCGACTTCCCCATCTACAAGTCAGGGTGCATGTACCAGCTGACCGCCGGCGGGGAGGTCTCTGCCTGGTTCTTCGCCGCGCGGGCCGGTGACGACATCGCGTGGGGCGGTAGACTCAGGGCATACATCACGGGCAAGATCCTGTGCGTCGTGTCGGCGCGTGGTGACCTGACGCTGGAGATTGCCTCCGGCGGTCACCCCAGCGGTACGAAGTCGTACTACTTCGATGGGCAGTTCTGGGTCGCGGGCGGCGTAGGATGGTGTGAGCCAGGGAAGAAATGGGATAAATGGGAGAACCGATGGTGGAAGGATAGTTGGTGCTGGTGCTGCGGTGCGATGATCGACGCCGACTACAATCTGACGAAGCCCGACGCCTGGCACTGGGACGCTGACGCGGACTACGAGTGAAGGCACGGGGGGATCGACTACCTGAGTGGGTTTGCGGGGCGAGTCTATCACACGTGGAATGGACTTACCCCCTCGGAGGTAAGCGGGCTTTGGTTGAGGGCTAGAGCGCTCGGTATTTCGCGAGGACACAAAGGGTAGAGGAGGGAAGCGTGGGTACGAGACGACGACTCTCTGTTCTGGTTCTGTTTGTGGCCCTGGCCTTGCCAGTGGGCATCGGAGCATCCGAAGGCCCGGCATATGCGCCTCCGCGCACGGTTGGGCCGGAGCGCGGAGGCGCCGACTTGGAGGGCCATGAGGAGGATGTTGCCAATAGCACGGCAATCGGTGAGGGTGCGCTGGAATCCGGTACCACCACAGGGATCTTGAGGGCGGCCTCCTCGGTGCTCACATGGCAGATCGAGACGGTACACGACGACGATGCTCCAGCGGACCTGGGACAGCACAGCTCCCTGGCCCTGGATCAAGATGGACGCCCTCACGTCGCATACTACGATGCCTACCACGAAGACCTGAGGTACGCGGCCTATGACGGTTCCCAATGGATCTCCGAGACAGTGGACAGCGGCGGAAACGTGGGCCAGTATGCCTCATTGACGCTGGACTCTGAGGATCTTCCTCGCATCAGCTACTACGATGCGACCCATGGGAACCTCAAGGTGGCGAGCTATGATGGGGAGGCCTGGCAGACCAGTCCCATCGTCGAGGACGGAGACGTGGGCCAGTTCTCCTCTCTGGCAGTGGATGCGGACGACTGTCTTCACATCAGCTACTATGATGCGACGGATAGTGCCCTGAAGTACGTGCGACACAGCGACACAATGCACGCCGAGCAGACAGTCGACAACACGGGAAACGCCGGCCTCTACAGCTCGCTGGCCCTGCGGTCGAATGGGCAACCGTGCATTGCCTACGTCAGCGCCCCTGATGAGGTCAAGTGCGCCTGCAGCGACGGGAAGACGTGGGGTGTCGACCCGGTCTATGACGCTCTGGGGCGTCCTGTGTCGTTCACGTCTCTGGCCCTGACCGAAGACAACCGGTTCCACGTGGCCTTCCACGTGGGGCCTTCGATGACGCACATGAGGTACGCGCTGGTCCACGCCAGTCTCGGCGGCGCTGGATGGGTGGCGGAGACGGTGGACAGCACGGGTGTTGTGGGGCAGTATGCATCCGTGGATCTGGACCCCGCGGGGGAGCCTCACGTCAGTTACTACGGTGACGGCGATCTGAAAATCGCCTATCGCTATCGAGGCAATTGGTATACAGAGGTCGTCGATGACGATGGGAACGTGGGGCAATACACGTCGCTGGCCCTGGACGATTCGGGCCAGCCCCACATCGCCTACCACGATGAGACGAACGCGAGCTTGAAGCATGCCTTCGACGTTCCGCTGCGTTTCCAGCACCTGGCGGCTCAATTGGTGGCCGAGATGCGTGGAACGGGCATGGTCTCGGGCTGGGACGCCGCCGAGCTCGGGCCTGGCGTGCGCCCGTTGTACCGTCCCGACGTCGAGGGGGTGGCCTACTATGAGTTCCCGGTCCAGCCGGCCGGCTTCGTCATCGTGTCCACAGGCAGTCACGATTTCCCCATACCGCACTGGGATTTCGCCTCGTCGCGACCGTCCTATGTGCTGGAGAAGATGGCCGAGGAAGGGGGGCAGTCGGCGGAGCGTTTCTTCAAGCTGGATACGCTGGCCTACGCCTGTGAGGATGAAGACGAGGCATTGGCCGGCCATTTGGGTGCACTACCCCTCAAGGCAACTGGCCTTCCGCCAGGGCTTGACACGCCTCCTACGTCCTTTGAGACAATCTGGACACCGGGAGTTCAGGCGGATACTGATGACGACACGGGCCCGATCAGCCCCACGGTTTTCATCAGCGGTACGATCGCGCCGCCTGACGACCTCACGCGGGAACCGTGGACGTCCTGGGGAGAGCTGAAAGGCGGCTTCCGCGCGGCCTTTGGCCCGCTGTTGGACGCGCTTCAGGAGGAGGCATCCGAGGCCTGGGGGGTCGAGGAGCTGGCGGGGGGAGGCGGCGTCTTGCGGAAGGGAGAGACGCGCACCCTGGCCACCGTCTGGCTTTCACCGACCGTGTCGGCTGGCGGAGAGGCGTGGGAGTTGGGGTTCGTGGGGTGTGAAGAGGAATCGACGGGTCCCGGCCTACCTCCGACTATCGTTGTCACCGCACTGGACTCGACGCTGGGTGAGAAGATCCCGTTCACGGTGACCATCGCCTACCCGAACGGCGCGCGCGAGATCTTCAGCTTTGCCATCCTGGAGCCGTACGAGACTTGGTTGCCCATCGTGGCGCGCACGCCTACCATCGCGGCCCCCACGGGGCGCGACCAGGGTTCGGCGCTGCGGCCGCTCGATGTTGCGGAGCCGCAGGCAGGTTCGGGATGGACGGATTGGAGCTACGTCTGGGCCGGCGGGGACGAGGTGGGTCATCACAACGAACAGCGCTGGTACGATCAGATCGCATCCGGTGATTCGCCTAATACCTCCGACTGCTGGAGCGGCTGCGGTGCCACGGCGTGGGCCATGCTCTTTGGCTGGGCGGACTACCAGGCGGATTTGGGCGATGACCCCTACTGGGACGGCCGCTGGGGTCTCTATCGGGTCGACGGCGGCTACGGTGCGGACGCGGTGGCTCCCTATAGCATGGACCAAGGCGTCAAGAACATGATTTGGGAGATTCGCAACCATATCGACACGTGGTGCAGTCCCCTCCCTTGGGACGACCAGGCAGCCACGTGGGCCTCGGACATGGACAAGGCCGAGGATTACGTTGCCAACCGCTCATACGTCAAAGTCTTCACATGGGGCAACAACTGGAGTGTCCACGAGTCCAGTGTGCGGAACAAGGCGAAGACGGCCATCAAGTACCGCGGGCCGGCAGTGATCGGCATCGGGCTTTGGGAGCACTATCCTCTAGCCTACGGATACAAGCAGCGCAAGTACCGGACGCCAGGCGTGACATGGTACACACAGCGAAGGTTTTACGTGAACAAGGGATGGGGGAGTTCAACCTCCAGGGGTTGGGTCTCGGCCTTTCCGATCTGGTTCGCCGGAGAGATACGTCCGGAGGTGCCGGTCGAGACGAACGTCGTGGACGACGTGGCGCTCCATCGGACGTCGGACCACAAGTGGTATTACGATTTTGGACATGACGGTGACACAGACACGTTGAGCCCGGCCTGGGGGAAGCAGGCGGGCGACGTTCCGTTAGCTGGGGATTTCGATCGGGATGGATTCGTCGACGACACAGCCATCTTCCGTCTGGACGGCAGCGGCAACGGGCGCTGGCATTACAGCTACAACCACGATGGGGGCACTGACGAGCAGAGCGGTCCGTGGGGATGGAGCGGCGACCGACCTCTTGTCGCGGACTTCGACCGGGACGGGTCTATCGATGACGTAGCCGTTTATCGCCCCTCCACGCATGTATGGTACTACGACTACGACCGTAACGGGAACACAGACGCCACGAGCGGGCCCTGGGGTTGGGCCGACGATCTGCCCTTTGCGGGAGACTTCGACCGCGATGGATACGTTGACGATGTCGCCCTCTTCCGTCCGTCGACCCACGAGGTCTACTACGACTACGATCATAACGGCAGCACGGATGAAGTGGTCACGCATTGGACCACTGAGACGGGCCTGCCTGTCGCCGGGGACTTCGATCGCGACGGTTACATGGACGACGTAGTGTTCTTCATCCCCGACTGGGAGCCCGTGAGTCTGTGGCTCTTCGACTACGATCACAACGGTCCTCCCAACGACATCTCAGAATGGGGATGGGAGGATGCTCTCCCCGTGGCCGGAGCCTTCGGCGAGAACGACGATCCGGAGTAAGCGTCAGGACGGTGCGACTAGTACGCTCCGGGAGCGCGACTGAGCAAGAGGGCTGTGAAAATCGGTGTCGTCGGTCCCAACGTCTACCTGGCAGACGGGTTCGAGGTTGCCGGTGGGAACACCAACCCCGCCCGGACTGCCTGCTGAGACATAACCTAGATCAGCCTGGACTGGCAGGGTCTAGGAGCGGGCTTGAACGGCGCCGTCTTTGCAGTGGTGTCCGCTGGACCGGACGTCTGCGGGGGTATTTCACCGACGCTGGGGGCAGTGCCGACGGAGATCATGGCGCGCGATGGGACGGCGCCTGGTAGCACTGCCTGGGGCAGGGCTCAGAGTTCGGTGTGAGCCATCGAGGCGGTTGGACCGGGACTCTACGCAGATGGCCAATTCAACGATGCCGGCGACGTAGAGGATGCGGATCCCATCGCCCGCTGGGGCACAGCCACGCACGAGGACTCCTGCCGGCGATACTGATATCCTAGTGGGGATGAGGCCTCAGCATAGGAGGGGCCTGCATTGGAGGCCGTGCAGACCCGTGCTCTCCAACGGCTGCTACATGGCTGTTTTCGGCTGACTCGAGAGGGCGGCTTGGCTGTCCCGATGGCTCCACCTGCAAGGCGTGGGGTTCTGATCGCCTAAGGGTTCAAGGGAGGGAAGGCGATGGACCGTGTGATGCGTGGACACACCGTGATGGTGCTATCTGTGCTGCTGGTGGCGTTCGCCCTTCTTTGCTGCGCGATAGCCATTGGCAAGGGAGAGGTGAATGCCGACGGAACGGCGACTGTCCGCTACGTCCTGGACGACGGCGGTGTGGACGTCGATGACTGTGCGGATGCCCAGGCGCCCTGCCGGACGGTGCACTATGCCGTGGGTCAAGCGAACGATGGAGACACCCTCCGGGTGGCCAATCAATTCTCCAGTGCGGTCTACACCGGCACCCTCGTCTTGACCAAATCCGTAACACTGGAGGGTGGATGGGCAGTCGTGTCGCATCCACAAGCGGGGTTGCTTTGGGATCGTCCGATGCCGTGCGAGCCGTCGCGGACCGTTCTTGACGCCGAGCATGATGGGCAGGTGATCAAGATAGAGGGCCATGTCACGCCTACCATTGAGTGTTTCACACTGACCGGAGGGCAAGCTGGCAGGACCGGCGCCGGCGGCGGCATACTCAGCAGGGGGGCGAGTCCGATCATTGTAGGCAACGTGATCACGGGAAACTACGCGGCTTCGTCGAACCCCTTTGCAGGCGTGCGCCGAAGCCTGCCAACCTGGGGGTCAGGCGGCGGCATCTGCCTGAAGGACGCTCCCGCGCAGTCGGTGATCAGCGGCAACTTGATAGCAAACAATGTGGCGAGCCCCGCGGGCGGAGGAGTGGGAGGAGGCATCGCTTTGGTGCGGTCTCAGACCCAGGTTCTGAGCAACACCATCGTGCAGAATCAGGCGGGTCAGACGCAGGGCAACGGAGGAGGCATTGCCGTCGACACCATTGGCCCGGAGCGCACGGGGAGCTTGGCGGCAGAGGCCGACCAGGGCCCAGTCATCAGGGGCAACACCATCGTCTCAAATGCCGGCAGCACCTCGGGCCACGCTCGGGGCGGCGGGCTCCACATCATCGCTGACGTACCGGTGTTGGTTGAGGACAATGTTGTACGCCACAACTGGGCCCTACGGGGGCCGGGAGACGCGGGCGCGACAAGCCTTGGAGGCGGCATCTCATGGGTTGGGGTTGGGTCTGGCCTGGCAGTGGTTCGTGGGAACAGCATCCGGGATAATGTGGCGTCCCTCTGGTCGCAGCCTGGGTACGGTGGAGGACTCTATCTGGCGAACGCGGCGATCGGGTCCGTCGTGGTTGGGAACGAGATGAAGGGGAACACCGCTGGGTACAATGGAGACGGCCACGGAGGCGGTCTATGCGTCGTAGGGGGCCAGCTCGAGATTCACGACAACCTCATCGCGGGGAACGATGCCACGTGGACGGGCGGAACGTACGGGAAGGGTGGGGGAATCTACGCGGCCGACAGCGTCGCGCTGATCACCTCCAACGTCATCAGCGCCAACAATGGTGTTGGGTTCCTGGGCTTCCCCGCCAATGCCCGCGGGTACGGCGGGGGGCTGTCCCTGGAGGGCGGGGAGACGACGGTGCGGGACAACCTTATCATCGCCAACGCAGCGACGAAAGCGGAGAACGAGGGCCAGGGTGGTGGGATCTCCGTGAAGGCTGGCACCATCACGCTTGAGGAGAATACGATCGCGGACAACCGGACGAGCCCGGAGGGCCTCGGGGGTGCGGGAGGGGGTGTGTTCATAGGCGGTAGTCCGGGCGCCGTCGTGCAGAGGAACGTCATCCACGGTAACGTCGCCGACCAGGACGGTGGAGGACTGAGCCTTACCGGGGCTGACGGTTCCGTCGTCACCCGGAATCAGATCTTTAGCAACACCGCGTCCTACCGCAACGGCGGAGGCGTGTACGTCGGGGACAGCGACAGTGTGACGATAGCGCAGAACGTGGTATTGTGGAACCACGGCAGCTCAGGAGGCGGGTTCTATCTGTACAGCGGTGGGACCGATGGGCGGGTGTTGAGGCTGGAGAACAATGTATTGGGGCACAACGGGGCTGCGGTCGGCGGCGGAGTCTACGTCAAAGGGATCGAGGCTCACCTCTTGCACACGACGCTTGCGCTGAACGACGCTGGATGCGGGAGTGGTGACGGTGTCTACGTCACCAGCGCCACGGCACGCCTGACCAATACGATCGTGGTCAGTCACGACGTTGGGATCTACGTCTCCGGCGACAGCACGGCCACTGTCGCAAGCACGCTGTGGGGTGACGGAGGGTGGGGCAACACGCTCGATTGGGATGGGGCCGGGGATGTGACGCTGGAGCCGTGCAACCTCCATGAAGACCCCGACTTCGTCGATCCTCCGGCAGGGGATTTCCATCTCTCAGCAGGTTCGCCTGCCATCGGTTGCGGCGTTCCCGCTGGGATAGCTTCGGACGTTGACGGTGACCCCCGATTGGGCGGCCCCGATCTCGGGGCTGATGAGTACGTCCGTCTGGGGTTCTTGCCCTTAGTTCTGAAATCCGACGGCTGACTGCCCCGAATGGGGATATCGGAGTGGAGCGCAACGGAAGGGCACCGGGCCGTTGTGGTTTTCCAGGACGATCAGACTAGCGGGGTCCGCAGCTTACCCTATTCCTTGCGCAGGATCAGACGGGTGGGGATGCCGGCGTCGTTGTCCCAGCGGAGGAGCTCGGGTGCCCCTTTCTCGGATTCGACCACCCGGAGGAAGGTGAGCACCTCCCGCCCTTCGACCGGTCCCTGTCGCTGATAGAGGCGAACCCATGCGCCAGTGTTCACGTACCAGGCGTTCTGAATTGGTTCGAGGGCCGGTTGGTGGTTATGGCCCATGGTGATGATCGGCACGCTGTGGTCGGAGCGAAGGATGTGCTCCACCTCGGTAGCGGCCTCCAACAGGTCGTTTCGTTCAAGGAGATAGGTGAAGCCCTCCTGCAGCGCGTAGCGCAGGAGCCCGGCGACGAGGGCGGCGCTGGCGTAGGCAGCGGCGAGCCAGGCGGGGCCGGTGCCCAAGAGGAGCGTTACCGCGGCCAAGACTGAGAAGGCCGCGATGATGAGCGCGCTCAGCATCGAGACGAAGCTCTGCGTCAGTGATCCCATCCAGGCCTGCCAGGTAGACTCCACGCGCCGTCTTGCTAAGGCTGCTATCCTCTCTACCACCTCCGTCGGCAATGGCACATCCTCGTGTGCCTGTACCGAGACGTGGTCATCCGGTCCTTGAGATGCCGAAGACGTCGCCTTCCGGCCCATGAACCATAGTCCCCTCAAGAAGGTCCACCCCCGACCTGCGAGCACGCCGAGGGTCTTGATTGGCTCTCTGCGGAACGCCCAGCTCAAGTAGCGGGTGAGGGGCTTGACGTTGTCGGCGAAGGGGTGGACGTCCTCGATTCTGGTGAAAAGATAACGGACGAAGAGGCTGCCCCACGGAAGTTTGATGCGTTGAGGATCGTCGGGCAGGACGGGGTTGAGGAGGTGTTCGAAGCGGTTGAGCGCGTCGTATTGGCAGCCGTGCTCGACGTAGATGCGGCTCGGCTCGTAGTAGAGCCAGGGGTGGAAGCGGACTCGCTCGTGGTAGGTGTGCAGCGGCGTTGGGTGATGGCCTCCCTCCCGCAGCCACTGCCGGACATGTGCTCGCTTCAGCTCGGTGACGAAGCGTTCCTGGACCTCGGGCCAGTGTAGCTCCACATCGTGGTTGCCGCGCACAACAGCGATCCGGTTGCCGCGGGCTACGAACCAGCCTAGAGCGGCGAAGAATGGCTGGTGTCCCCGGGCGATCTGTTTGAGCTTCCACTCGGATTCGTGGGCTGTAGTCCCGAGCCCGTAGGTGCGTTCGTGCTCGGTCAAGGCCTTTCCGCCGCTAGACCCCTTGATCACGTCCAGCAGCCGGCCATCGCGGGGCAGGGAGACGACCTGCAGGAAGTCGAAGACATCGCCGTTGAGGATGAGGAGCCAGGGGCGGTCACCGAAACGGGGTTGGTGCTTGACCTCCTCGTGGTGGCGGAGGAAGCGGGCGAAAGCGTCATCGCGGAAGAAATCCTCGAGACGGGAGGTCTTTCCCGTCTTGGGGTCGAGACCCTCGCTGAGGTGGAGGTCGCTGACGACCAGGATGTTGTGTTCTTCCTTCATCTTCTTCATCCTCGCGACAGCCGATAAACTCGGTCGAGGGCCGTAGAAGAACCACAGAGGGCATGAAGAGATCTCACCAATTGGCCACGGTGCTCTCGGTGTCCTTCGTGACCTTGGTGGTTCATCCGCTGCCGAAACGGGGGTCGGCGGTCACGGTGCGGCGGGCGGCAAGCTCTCTCTGGATCTCCCGGTGGCGCTCCCGTGTCAGGGGATAGCGCCAGGCGACCAGGATGGCGCCCAGCAGAATCATCGCGGGGACCACGGCAATGATCAGGCGTATGGCTGTGAGGGCCTGGGGCGGCTGCCGAGTGGCCCCCTCGACGTACCCCGACCAAGCGAGAATGGGCCCGATGGCGGCCAAGACTAGCTTTGTGGAGAGTTTGCGCACGAAGACCTCGAATCCGGCGTAGACCCCCTCCTGGCGCCTCCCGCTGTTCAACTCGTCGACGTCCAACGTGTCGGCGCTCATAGCATTCGGCAGCGCGTGGGCCGAGGCGATCCCCGGCCCGACCAGTATGGCAATCGGATAGACGAGATGGCGGGCCCCCTCCGGTACCAGCAGAAGGCCGACCATCATGACCGCCCAGGAAGCCGTGGAGACGACGAAGGCGGTCTTCTTCTCCCACCGCCGCGTCATCCAGAGGACGAAGGGCAGGCTCACGGCGGCGCTGGCCAGTAACAGGGCCTGAATCAGGGAGGCCTCCATGGCTCGCATGCCGATCCAGTAGATCAAGTAGTAGGCGAAGACAGCCGAGGCGACATCGACGGGTATCCAACTCATAATGCGCATACCGATGGTATAGCGCCACTCGCGGTTGCGCAGGACGAAACGGAGGCTCTCCAGCGGGGAAGGGGGCGTGCCCACCTGGAAACCCACCCGCTCGCGGGTGCCGAAGAAGCTCACCAGGATCGTCGTGGCGAAGACGCCCCCGGATAGGAGGCCCATGGTGCGGAAGGCAGCCTGCTCGTCGGGGGCGGTGTCGAGGACCAGCGAGAAACCGAGGGCCGTCAACAAGCCGGCAACAATAGAGACGAACATACGGAAGGAGACGAGAGAGGTCCGCTCGTCGTGGTCGAGGGTGAGTTCGGGTGTGAGCGCATAGTAGGGGCAGCTGACAGCCGTCATAGCCGTGTCGAAGAGGACGTAGATCAACGCGAAGTAGAGAGACTTGACGATCTGGTTCTCAATGGGGGGAACGAACCACATCAGCGCGAAGGTGATCCCATATGGAACGGCGCCGAAAAGGAGGAAGGGGCGTCGTCTACCCCAGCGGCTGCGCGTGCGGTCCGAGATGAGCCCAACCAAGGGGTCGTTGACGGCGTCCCAAAGGCCTCCAATGAGGACGGTCAGGCCAGCCAACCCGGGCTTGAGATGCGCCACGTCGGTGAGGAAGAAGAGGTACCAGAACGGGAGGATCGTCCCCGGGCCGGCCGAGTGGGCGATGTCGCCCAGGCCGTAGGTCAGCTTCTCCCAGAAGGAGAGCTGCTCAGGTCGTGGGTCGTCGTGAACGGTGGTTTCGCTGGCCATGCGCCCTCCGGTTGCAGGTTATCCGTGGTGTGCTAGAAGGAAGCTCGGCGGAAGCTCCGCGGCTGATCTCTACGCGGCACTGTGCACATCCTATGCCTCGTAGTCGCCGGCGGACAGAAAGGCCGCCAGGGCCCCCTGCCAGGGCCGCAGTTGGATGCCGAGCGCGGCGCCGGCCGTGTTCGCCAGGGGGGCGAAGCGCGGCGGCGTCGAATCCCGCTCGAAGTCCGCCAGTCGGATAGGCTCAACGGGGACGGCTCCGCGATCGGTGATGCGCAGAATCTCCCGGGCGAATTCGTATCTGGAGGCGTAGCCGGCGTTGGTGAGATGATAGATCCCGTAGGCCTCCGTCTGGATCAGCTCGGCGAGGGCCTGGGCCAGATCCGGCGCGTAGGTGGGGTTGCCGACCTCGTCGGTCACCACCTTGAGGGCCCCCAGCTCGTCGGCGAGCTCGATGATGCGGTGGGGGAAGTTGCGCCCACCGGGGGCATAGAGCCACGCCGTGCGGACGATGTAGAAGCGGTTGAGGAGGTTTCGCGCGAACCACTCGCCGGCCGCCTTGGAGCGAGCGTAAGGGTTGATGGGATTGGGGGTGTCCCATTCGCGGTAGGGCTCGTCGGCTGTTCCGTCGAAGACCTCGTTTGTGCTGACGGCTGCCAGCGCCGCCCCGCAGGAGGCGCAGGCCAGCGCTACGTTCTGCGTGCCGAGGGCGTTGACGCGGTAGGCTTTCTCAGGGTTCCGCGCGCAGCCGTCCACATCGGTCCAAGCGGCGGTGTGGATGACGACGTCCGGTTCGAAGCATGCAATAGCGACGTTGATGGCCTCCCGATCGGTGATGTCCGTGTCAGGGAGGTCGCAGCCGGCGACGTCGTGGGCGGTGAAGGTACGGCCGAGGGCACGACCGAGTTGCCCGTTACAGCCAGTGACGAATACTCTCAAGCGTTACCTCGCAGTGTGATGGATGTCTGATGGATGGCCGGGACGGACGGACCCGATGGACCCGAGTTGTGTTGATGGGCTTGCGGCAGGCCCCAGACTGATTTCGAGACCCGATTCTCGCGCGTCGACGACACGATTGTACAAGAGAGGGCGGGGAAAGGCAACCGCTGCTTGACATAGAACGTATGTTCTTATATAATGGGTCTATGGATTGGGGTTAGGAAGGAGGCTGGGGATGGCGGATCACATCTCGGACAAGCAGCGCAGGATTCTGAATGTCGTCGGCGAGTACATCGATGAGAATGGGTACCCTCCCTCGATGCGGGAGATATGCTCCGCGGCGGGGATCAGCTCGACGTCGGTGGTGAGCTACAACCTGGATCGTTTGGAGGAGGCGGGGTACATCGTCCGTGATCGAGAGGTCTCCCGCGGGCTGAGGTTGGCCGAGTCCGCTGAAGGGGAGGAGGCGCCGGCTGGGTTCCTCAGCTTGCCGCTGTTGGGGCGGATCGTCGCTGGCGAGCCGGTCCCGGTGCCGAGCAGTGATTTTGCTTTGATGGGGGATGAGTCGATCGAGGTATCCCGGGAGCTGTTGGGGGATCCGGAAGGGCTGTACGCCCTGGAGGTCGAGGGCGACTCGATGGTGGACGCGTTGGTGAACGACGGCGACATCGTGGTTATGCGGCACCAGGAGCGGGTCGAGAACGGCGAGATGGCAGCTGTCTGGCTGCAGGGGGACGGCGAGGTGACGCTCAAGCGGTTCTATCAGGAGCAAGGGGGTAGGGTGCGCCTGCAGCCGGCGAATCCGACCATGGGGCCGATCTACGTCGACGACCCGAGCCGGGTCGTGGTGCAGGGCAAGGTGGTGATGGTGATACGCCGGTTAGACTGAGCGTCAGCCGGACACGTATCGAGCCCAGCCCGAAAGGGCTGGGCTTTTTTTATGGAGAGCGATGGCGTGGGGAGGGCGGTGCCATGCTGCAATCGTCCATGTGAGAAGGCGGCTGGGAACGTCCCAATGCTTGGGATATGCCCAATGCTTGGGATATGCCCTAAGTTTGGGTTAAATTGGGATATCTCCTGCTTGACGCCGCCCTCCTGGTTTGATATGATAGACGGCACGTTAGAACATGTGTTCTATGGGGTTCAGAGGGGTGGCAGGCGGTCCTTGTGCTACCACTAGAATCTGGAGCGTGAAACCATGGGTGAAGAGGGACGAGAGAAGGCGCTGGACAGGGCGCTGACGAGCTTGACGAAGCGGTTCGGCGACGGGGCGATCATGCGGCTGGGGGAGGCCACGCACTTGGACGTCGAGGTGATCTCTACCGGCTCGCTCTCCCTCGACCTCGCTCTGGGCGTCAATGGTGTGCCGCGCGGGCGGGTGATCGAGATCTACGGGCCTGAGGGGGCGGGGAAGACCACGCTGGCACAGCACGTCGTGGCTGAGGCGCAGAAGGTCGGCGGCGTGGCGGCGTTCATCGACATGGAGCACGCGCTGGATCCTGCCTATGCACGCCGGTGCGGCGTGGATACCGATTCGCTCCTCATCTCCCAGCCAGACACGGCGGAGCAGGCGCTGGAGATCGCCGAGGCATTGATTCGTTCAGGCGCTCTGGACGTGATCGTAATCGACTCGGTGGCGGCGCTCGTGCCTCGGGCAGAGATCGAGGGGGAGATGGGCGACTCTCACCCGGGGCTTCAGGCCCGTCTGATGAGTCAGGCTCTGCGAAAGCTGAGCGGGGTGATCAAGCAGTCGAACACGGCGTTGATCTTCACCAACCAGCTTCGCGAGAAGATCGGGGTGATGTTCGGTAACCCGGAGACGACCTCGGGTGGGCGGGCGCTGCGGTTCTATGCCTCGGTGCGGCTGGATGTGCGGCGGATCACGAGCATCAAGGAGCGCGGTGAGTTGATTGGGACGCGGACGCGGGTGCGCGTGACGAAGAACAAGGTCGCGCCGCCGTTCCGGGTGGCTGAGTTCGATCTGATGTACAGCGAGGGTATCAGCCGGGAGGGGGATTTGCTGGACGTTGCGGTGGATCTCGGCGTCGTCGACAAACGGGGGTCCTATTACTACTATGGAGACGAGGACGACTATCTCGCGCAGGGGCGGGAGAATGCCAAGGATTATCTGCGCGAGCACCCTGAGACGGCCGCGGAGATTGAGGATGACGTCAGGGATAGGTTGACCTCGAAGCCCACGAAGAAGGTGGAGGAGGAAGCGGCCGTTGTCGGCTAGCTCTCCTTGGCGGGGCGGCCCAGGCTGCGCTCAGTCCTGGCATCCGCTGTGGATGAGGCGGGAAGCATCGGCCCACATTGAGCCGTCAGGCTTCCAGGTGCCGGGTGCGCTTCGTGAGGGGCCGGGGCCTCTTGACGCAGGGGCTCTCTGATTAAGTCGGAGTGATTGACTATGCGCCATAGACTAGAGTTCCAGGCTGATCGTATTGAGATGGTGCTCGACATGCACCGGATACCAGCTCGGGTGACCGGCGGAACAGTGACGCCGCGCTGGATCCGCTTCGAGGTGCTTCCGGCCGTGGGGGCGAAGATTTCCAAGATCAGACGCTTGAGCGAGGAGCTGGCCGCGGCGCTGGACACGTCGAACTGCCGGGTGGCAAGGCGCGGCGCGGCCGTGGATCTCGAGATACCGCGGGCCGACCCGGAGCCTGTGCGCCTATTGTCCCTCTTCCGGCAGATGGACGACCCCGAGATTCCGCCCGTGACGGCGATCCTGGGGTTGGCCGAGGACGGCGGCCCTCTGCTGATTCGGCTACCGAGTCCCGACGTGGCGCACGTCCTGGTATCTGGAACGACCGGATCGGGGAAGACGGTCCTCCTTCAGACGATGATCCTCAGTCTGGCGATGACGAATCGGCCGCGCGACCTGGCTCTGATCCTCATCGATCCTAAACGCACCCCGTTTCGACCGTTTGAGGGACTTCCGCACGTTTCGCGGACGGTCGTCAGGGACGCTGGGGAGGCGACGGAGGCACTGGAGAGCCTGGTCCGCTTGATGGAGACCCGCGGCGATCCGGAGGTCCGGGTGAAAGGCCAGCCGCACGTGGTGCTGGTGATCGATGAGCTCGCGGACCTGCTGATGACAGGCGGGAGGGGGGTCCAGGAGCCGCTAACACGGTTACTCCAGCGCGGCCGAGGGGCCGGCGTCCACGTGGTTGCCGCAACGCAGAAGCCCACGGCAGCCGTGCTGGGGCCGCTTGTCAAGGCGAACTTCCCTGTGCGCCTGGTGGGACGGGTGACCAGCGCTACGGATGCGCGGGTGGCCAGCGGATGGAACGGGACGGGGGCGGAGCGCCTGGAGGGACGTGGCGATTTCCTGGCCGTGGCGGAGGGGCGGGTGACGCGTTTTCAGACGGCTTACGTCTCCCCCGAGGAGATACGAGAGATCGTGTCGGAGGTTTCGTGCGACATTGCGGCTGATGGCGTGGTACTGTAGGTTGGGATGGTGGGATAGATGAGAGGAGTTGGGATGAGGGACAATCTTGAAAAGCGTGAGAGCCGTTGGGCGCGGCTGAAGACCTTTGGGGCTGTGGTGATGGTGGCATTTGTGGTGACACTGGCGGTCGTCGTGGGGAATCGGCTCAGCGAAGAGGCTCTGGGTGTGTTGGCAGGGGCCGCCTGCGGGGTGAGCGCTGCCATCCCGACGAGTTTGATCGTCGTAGCGGTCAGCAGAAGGCAGGGGGGGAGCCGGGCGGCGGGCGCGGAGAGGCTGAGGGAGCGGGAGAGGAGCTACGACACCAGGCATCCGTACCCGCCGGTGGTGGTCGTCTCGCCGGGCCCATCCCAACCGTCGTCGCGCTCCTCGTGGAACGCGCTGCCTGCGTCGGTCTCGGCGGGGATGGATCGGGACTTCCGAATCGTGGGAGGAGCTTCGATGGAGCAGGAGGGGATACGCTATGACCATGAGCGCCGCGCTTGACGCCACGCGCAGGCTGGGTTGGGGGCCGGGCGAGGAGAACCGCCGATCGAGATCTCGCTGGAGACGGAGGCGGACGGTCAGTGTGTTGGGCCGATTGATCGGTCCAGAGCGCATCGAGATGCTGAAACGACGACACGGTTACTTTCCGCAGACGTTTCTGTGGCGTGGTCGGCGATACGACATCTCGGCGGTCCAGCGGTGCTGGACGATTACGCGCCGAGGGCTCCACGGAAAGGTTGAACGCCATTACTTCCGCGTACTGGCCCGGGCGGCCGCCGACCAAGGAAGACAAAAGGGGACCTTTGAGATCTACCAGGATCTCCAGGATAGCACCTGGTACCTGGAACGTCGGGCGTCCTAGACCAGCTTCTATGGCAAATGGGGGCGCCGCTGACCGGCCGTGTGGGGCGGCCGCCGGCGGCGCTCTGGACGGTGAGGATGGATCGACGGTTCCTCGAGTATAGCCTGCCGAGCGACGTCCCACAGGGTTGCGTATGCCGGTGACGCTGGCTTTCCCCCCCGCCGATGGGCTCCCTCGTCTTCACTTGCGCATTCCGCGTTCAGCCTGGGTCGTGAGATGACCCAGACGACGGCGCCGGCCCGCGCCCCGGTTTACAGGCATCCCTTTCGTGGTAAGATAGCCGGAATCTCGCGTGGTCAGGGTGCAACAGCGTTCGTGACGCGCATTGCTCTCCACTGGACGCAACGAATCGGCCGGCTGCGGACAAAGACCGATGCGGGATTGCCTGGTGTTCGGATCGCAGGCCTGTCCTAGACTCCGATGAACGTGCCATATGATGGGAGGTACCATGCTTGGTCTGACCCTCGAGCAGTTGTTCATTATGGGCGGTGTCGGTATCGCCCTCCTCGTTCTGCTGTTTGTCCTCAGAGCTGCCGTGAGGGCGACGAAAATGGTATTGCGGCTGGGGTGTGTGGGCATCGTCCTCATCCTGGGCGTGCTTTTCTTCGTGCTCCGAGGCATCGGCACTTGAACCCGGGATGACGTCCACGGCGCGTCCCCGAGTCCGCGAATGGGGCCTGAGGCCGGGCAAGCTTCCCCCGGGGCCCAAGAACGGTATCACGGATGTCGCCGGCGTCCGCGTTGGGCAGACCACGCTCGTAGCAGGCGACGGCGTACTGTCGCCCGGGCACGGTCCGGTGCGGACCGGCGTTACGGTTGTCCTCCCTCACGGCGGCGATCTTTTCGCCGACAAGGTGCGGGCGGCGGTTCACACCATCAATGGGTACGGGAAGGTGCTCGGCTTCGAACAGGTGCGCGAGCTAGGTGTCTTGGAGTCACCCATTGCCCTGACCAACACCCTCAATGTCGGCTTGGTTGCCGATGGGCTGGTCCAGTATGCTGTGGAGAGACATCCTGCGATCGGGGTGACGACCAGTTCGGTGAACGTTGTGGTCGGGGAGACGAACGACGGCCATCTGAACGACCTGCAAGGGCGGCACGTGCGGTCCGAGCACGTCCTTGCGGCCATCAAGGAGGCCTCTTCGAGATCACCCGCCGAGGGGGCGGTGGGCGCGGGCGCGGGGACGAGCTGTTTCGGCTGGAAGGGGGGCATCGGCACCGCGAGTCGGCAGCTTCCCTGCGAGGTGGGGGGATTCACCGTGGGGGCGCTGGTGCAGACCAACTTCGGGCTGGCGGAGGACTTGACCGTGTTGGGCGTCCCGGTCGGGGAGCATGTGCAGCCGCTCCAGGACGACGGGGCCGGGTTTGATGTTGAGGACGGATCGGTGATGGTCGTGCTGGCCACCGACGCGCCGATGAGCGCTCGACAGCTTCAACGGCTCTGCGCGCGAGCAGCGGTGGGTCTGGCGCGCACGGGTGCCGTGCACGGGCACGGGAGCGGCGACTTTGTGATCGGCTTCAGCACTGCCGAACCTCTCTCGCACGATCCGCCTGGAATCACCGCGCAGCGGGTCTCAGTGGTCAATGAGGCAGAGGCCATGGGCTGGTTCTTTCCTGCCGTCGCGGAGAGCGTGGAGGAGGCGGTTCTCAACGCCCTCTGGCGGGCGGTGACGGTCGTCGGGAGGGACGGCAACACGCGCCACGCGCTCCCGCTGGAGGAGATCGAGGCAGTCCTTGGGCGGTACGGGCGAGCGAGATGGGCGTACCGCTGATGGACGCAGACCGGATTGGCATCTCCACGGCAGCTTTCTTCCCCGGTCATCTGACGGAAGACGCCCTTAATGCAGCGGGTGAGCTGGGCTTCCGCGTTGTTGAGGTCTTCCTCCAGGCTGAGACCGAGTACAGCCCGCGGTTCGGGACGGTCCTGGAACAGCGCCGGCGAGCCCTGGGCCTGGAGATTCACTCCCTACATCTCTACGCGACCTTCTTCGATCTTTGGTCCACGTACCCGCGCCGGGCGAGAGAGATCCGCGGTCGGTTTGACCGAGCTCTGGACGTGGCTGCCCGGGTGAACGCGCGGGCGCTCACCTGGCACGGGCTCCGATACGGCCTGGAGGACCCCCGCCTGGTGGAGGCTTTCTTCGAGAGCACCCGGTGGGCAGGCGACAGGGCTGAGTCCAACGGTGTCACGCTCTGCATCGAGAATGTCAGCTGGTGCTACGCGCGGACCCCGGAGCATATCCAGGCGATCCGTGGTGCGGAGCTACCCGTGGGTTTCACGTTCGACGGGTTCCAGGCCCTGGAGAGCGGCGTTAAACCGGGCCCACTTGTCCGCGCGATGGGTAAGCAGCTGGTCACTGTGCACCTCTCCGACTATCGGACGGATGGGGCGCGTCATCTGCCCCCGGGGAAGGGCGAGATGGACTGGATTGCGCTGATGAGGGCTCTGCAGGAGGTCGGCTACGAGGGGCCGCTGATTCTGGAGACGGCCCGTGTCGACGACGCTGAGACGTTGATGAGAGCGCGGGACTTCGTACGCAGCGCGTGGGAGGATGCGGCCGGCAGCGGCGTCTGAGGTCCCCTGCGGTTCAGCCCGAGTTCGAATGCGAGATGCGCGGCGGGGCGTCCCAGCTCATCGCCGGGTGGTTGGGTGTCGATGGTGCGCATCTGCGCGACGCGTCAGACGTGGCACGTTGTGTGGGTCACGGGGCTCACGGGCGGGACGGCGATTGTTTGAACTCCCGGAGCGGCTGCTTCGGGCCGAGGGCGGCTCCGCTGTGGGCGGCGCGTCCAAAACTGCAACATCGGATAGGGCGGGCGGGGGTGCTGCGGTCTTCTATACCTCTCCTGAGCCAACAGGCCCTCTCGCTCCGCCTCTGGAACTGACGCGCTGAGGACGCGTCCCAGACCTGTTCGGTTTGCTCCAAGCGGCTAGTGCCAGCGGAGGAAGCTTGTTTCCGTCGAGTCCGTCAGCCCCTGATAGAGCGCCGTCACCTTGATCACGACCTTCTTGCCCGGAGGGGATGGATAGGGCTCAAAGGTGACCTTGGTAAACCCCCGCTCGTTGGCGGCGGGGAACTCAAGGCCTTGGGTCCGGCCCGTGTACTCGACCATAGCTGCGACGCTGGCTCCCTCGACCGGCTCCCCTTGCTGGCTGGTGACGTGGACGTACACAGTCTGCTCGCCGTGGGGGCCAATGATGGCACGCTGCACAGAGGCCGACACGTCCAGGGCGATGACGGCTGCCTCTGCCTCAACGCCTGAGCCTGGCGCAGCACCGGTGCCTATCCTGCCGGGCGGCTGCGGATTCTGGTAGGATCGGGGGATCTCGAAGCGTTCCAGGTAGGTCTCGCCCAGGTTCGTCAGCTGGATTAGGCTGTCCGGATCGTTCTTGGGGTGCCACTCCATGCGGCTGCGCTGGAAATACTGGACGATGTGGCCGTCCTCGTACATGAACTCGGAGCGAGGGTAGCCGAAGATCTCCAATCCGCCCTTGTCGCGGAAGGCGTCGAGGAAGGCGTGGGAGACGACGTGCTGGGTCTCTGGGAAGTAGTGATGGGTCGCGGAGTTGGCTGCCGGCATCTGATCCTCGGTGGCCGGCGGGAAGGAGTAGCCTAGCTCGTCGACCAACAGGCCCAGGAGCACGTGCTGGCCTCCCTCGGGATGGGGGTGCAACTCCATTCGGGTCCGCTGGAAGTACTGCACGTAAAGACCGCCGTGGTCTGGGTCGTCGAAGGCCTCCGTGAGGGGGTAGCCGAAGATCTCCAAGCCACCTTTTGCCTCAAAGTAGTCGAGGAAGGCCTCGCAGACGTAGTGGCCCGTCTCGGCGAAGTATTTGCACGACCCGCCCGCGGCGGTTGCCGTGGGGTTCGCCCGGTCACCGGCCCTGCTCCGCCCTGGAGGTGGGACGGGCTCATCGTAGTTTCCGGGAACGTCGAATGTCTCCAGATAAGCCTCACCCATATTCGTCAGCTGAATCTGCGAGCCGGCCGGTCGATCCGGGTACCACTCCATACGCTGGCGTTGGAAATACTGGACGATGGCGCCGTTCTCGAAGAAGAACTCGGAACGCGGGTAGCCGAAGATCTCCAACCCACCTTTGTTTCGGAAAGCCTCCAGGAAGGCGTGGGAGACGACGTGTTCGGTCTCGGGAAAGTAGTGGTGGGAGGCGGAGTTGGCGGCGGGAATCTGGTCCGGCCCGGCCGAGGGGAAGCTGTAGCCCAGCTCGTCCACCAGGAGGCCGAGCATGATTTGCTCGCCCGCGGCGGTGGGATGGATCTCCATCCGCGCCCGCTGGAAATACTGAACGGTCAAGCCGTTGTGCGTGGGATCGACGAAGGACTCGGTGAGGGGGTAACCAAAGATCTCGAGTCCGCCCTTAGCGCGGAAGTAGCGTAGGAACTGACCGCAGACGTAGTGGCCTGTCTCCTTGAAGTATTTGCAGTCCTCCGAGGCGGCGCGCGACTGCAGAGCCGACGCGCTGGTGATGATGACCGCCGTCGCCAACAAGACACTGATGAAGGACTTGGCTTTCATGCTATCGCTTGTCTACGAGGATCTGACACGATCCACCGACGGGAAAAGCCCCTCGGTCCGGGAGATGGGTCCTAGTATCTGGTTGTAGGCTGCACGCATTATTCGCGGGATGGGTGAGCGTATCCCACTCATACTATACACCATGTATGCGACCAAGTCAATGCCCCGAGGGTACCAATCAGGGAGAGTCGGGCTTGAAAGAGGCAGTTCGTGGGTTTCTTTAAGGTAGATTGGGTTGCGGCACGCGACTGGTACCATGCCATCCTTGGCGGGTCAGTTCCAATGACCTGGGCGGACACCCCCACAGACCGAGTCACGGCCCGCGGTGACCTGATCGACGCCGGCAGAGTAGGAGGCGGACCTGGGCGGACGTGGCAAACATACGCTCGTGAGGTGCATCGCACCGGTAGGGCCGCTGGAAAGGAAAGCTGGACAAAGGGGACCAAAGCTCCTATAATGACTCTCTTGGAGAGGCTTCATGCACTGTCCTGATTGTGAAAATGAGATCCCGGACCACGTGTCCCTCTGCCCTAACTGTGGGGTGATGGTGGAGGAGACACAACCTACGCACCTTTCGACCATCTCTGGTGTCCAGCCTAGGCGCCTGGAGCCCGACAGGGGCGGCGGGATCACCCGCCTCAACCCGTTCGTCCTGTGGGGCGCGGCGTTAGTGGCGGTCCTCCTGTTGAGTATCGCGGCCGGGGCATATCTTGGCCTCCAACGCGGGGAGGAGGAACGGGTCCACAGGCTGGAGCAGGAGGCCCAGCAGCACTATGAGACTGGCCTCCAGCGGCTCGATGAGGGAAACTACCAGGTGGCTAAGGCCCAATTCGAGTACGTGCTTCAGCTCGATCCCGACCACCCCCAGGCCGAGCGGGGGCTGGAGGAGGCCGAGGCGGGGTTGAACGTCCAGCTGACCCCGGCTGCCACGGCTACGTCGGAGCCGGAGGAGCCGATTGCCGAGCAACTCTATACCGAGGCCTCGGCGCACTACGAGGCAGGGCGTTGGCAGGAGGCGGCCTCGGCTCTCACGTCCCTCCGTCAGTTGGATCCCGCGTACAAGCCGGAAGCGGTCGAGGAGATGCTCTTCGAGAGTCGCTACCGGGCCGGTATGGCCCTCCTGGAGGATGACGACTTCGAGTTGGGCATCTTCTACCTGGACCGCGCTGTGGCCCTCAGGCCCCTCGATCAGGAGGCAACCGAGCAGCGGCGTCTGGCGCAGCAGTACGTTGAAGCCCTTAGCTATTGGAGCGCTGACTGGGAGCGCTGTATCGCGCAGTTCCAGGAGCTCTATCGGACGGCGCCGGAGTACAAGGATGTCTTTCAACGCTTGTATCAGGCCCACGTCCAGTACGCGAAGGCGTGGGAGAGCCAGGGCGAGATGTGTCCGGCGGTGAAGGAATACGACGAGGCGCTGCGCTTGCTGAACAGCGGCACCGTGGAGGACGCGCGGGCCGAGGCCGCCGAGGCCTGCCGCAACGCGACCCCCACCCCGGTGCCTACCATCGAGGGGTCGCGCCCGGTAACGAAGACGACCTTGCCGCCGGGATTCAATGCCGGACGGCTGGCCTACCCACTATACAACACGGCCACGGGAGGCTGGGATGTCTACGCCCTGTTCGCCGATGGGCGGCTGCTACAGGTTGCTGCGGGCGCGGACCAGCCGGTCTGGATGTGGAACAGCGACGCGCTCGGCTACCGGGACCGGCTGATGCCGGGCCTCTCGCTTCTTCCCTCGCTCCAGGGTGAAGCGCAGGCGTTGGTCTCGGGCGCCGGTCTGGGTTGGCCGACGTTCTCACCGGATGGGCAGCGCATGGCCTACGCGGAACGAGGCGCGGCCGGCGCCTGGCAGATCATGGTGCGTCCGACGGACGGCTCGGCGGAGCCCCAGCGGCACGCGGCTGGATGGGGTCCCGCATGGGGGCCGGGCGGCTTGTTGGCCTGGACGGGCTGCGAGCCAGAGAACGGGGATGCCTGTGGCATCTTCATCGACAACCCTGACGACGATCAACCGGGGACCCGGGTCAGCGGTAGTGTCAATGACGTCGGACTAAGTTGGTCGCCGGGGGGGAACCAGCTCGCGTATATGTCGGACCACACTGGGAATTGGGAGATCTACATCTACGATCTCTCGGGCGGCTTCCAGGTGCTGACGGACGATCCCGCATCGGACGGGCTGCCGGCGTGGTCGCCGGACGGGTCGGCCATTGCCTTCGTCTCCAACCGGGGCGGGGCGTGGGGCATCTACCTTATGCGCCCGGGCGGGGAGGATCCGCGGCAGGTGATCTCGCTGGGCCCGAACCTCCCGGAGTGGACGGCGCAGCGGCTGTCCTGGGCACCATAGCTTGACGGACGGGCCCGAAAGCGGTATACTAAGTTGTCACGGGGCGTGGCGCAGACGGCTAGCGCGCTGCGTTTGGGACGCAGAGGTCGCCGGTTCAAGTCCGGCCGCCCCGACTGGTCGGACAGACGCGCGGGCGTTGCAAAATGGTATTGCCGCAGCCTTCCAAGCTGCTGTTGCGGGTTCGATTCCCGCCGCCCGCTCTCGGTGATGCCCTCCTCAGCGGTTGGTGCAAGCCAGCCGCTGAATGGTCAGGGGGGCGCTCCGCAGGGGCCCATAGCTCAGCGGACAGAGCGGCCGGCTCATAACCGGTTGGTCCTTGGTTCGAATCCAAGTGGGCCCACTTTTGACCCCCTTTTGAATACAGTGTTGCGCTGTGTCCTACTGCCACAAGAAAAACTGCTCCATTTTGCGGATCCTCGGACGGCCTTATCGGCGCCGGTAATGGCTGCTTTGGAGGTTGGAGATGATGAATCAGCAGGGTATCGCAACTTCCCGGTTCAGTGAAGACCTCGTCAGGGGATTCGGGGCTCAGTACGTCGTCTTGTACGATCGCGACAACCAGGACAAGAGTGACCAGGTTGCGGCCTGCAGTGTTCTCTACGGCACGCCCGGGGATGGAGTGCATAGCGCCTGCAGGTGCACGAAAGTCGATGCGCGAATCGCGGACTCCGAGCGAAGAGTGCTCTTCCTCATCGAGATGCAGGAGCAACCCAGCAACGATAGGAAGACGATCGGCGATGATTTCGCGCTGAGCATCCACGTTGACACGAGTCTGAACGGAGCCGATCAGGTGGGGACAGCGGCAGCGTCTGTCTGAGGCAAGATGATTTGCCGAGCCCGGCGGCACGGGTATAATCGGGTAACAGAGGCACCTCCGCTAAGGCGTTGGGCCACATTGTGCAACGGTGACGAGTATACGATCGAAGAGGGTGTCAAGGGCAGACTGGATGATGGATAGCGAAGAATTGGTTTTTCGGGTGCACGCGATCCACCGCATGTTCGAGCGCGAGATAAGCGAAGAAGACGTGCGAGATGTACTGGAGACAGGCAAGACCATCGAATCCTATCCAGATGACGAGCCCTATCCTAGCCGGCTCGTCCTGGGATGGAGCGCAACGCGGCCTATACACGTCGTCGCTGCCGACAACCAGGATCAAGACGAGGTAATCGTCATCACAGTATATGAGCCAGACCCGGACCGGTGGGGGCCGGGTTTCTCAGAGAGGAGAAGATCATGAAGTGTGTGATCTGCAAGCATGGAGAGACTAAGGCTGGTCAGACGACAGTGACCCTTGAGCGCGGTCAGACAGTGGTGGTGTTCAGGAATGTACCCGCCCAGGTGTGTGCGAATTGCGGCGAAGCCTACGTCTCCGAAGAGGTCACCGCGCAGCTCCTTCAGGAGGCTGAGGAGGCGGTTGAAGCTCGAGTGCAGGTCGACGTCCGGGAAGCTGCGCCAGCACCAGCCTAAGAGTAGGACTTCCGGCGACTGCCGGACTCGCGCCATCCCTCTCCGACATCGAACGCCTTCGAGTCCAAGCGAGCGCCGCCGATCTAGCCTGATTGGCCAGGAGCACTTGTTTTAGGAATTGAGCAGATTGAGGTATCATACAGCTGAGAGT
>CAZIWL010000048.1:0-28448 GCA_964542755.1 uncultured Anaerolineales bacterium | reverse complement strand
GCCGGCAACGCACGGTAGCGCGGGACGATGAATCTAGATCTGAAGAGAACGAAGGCCCTTTCTTTGCCGCTGTCGGTGGTGCTGGTGGTCGTTCTGGCTACTGTCGCCTACGTGGCAGGCACGGTGCTGGCCCGCCGTTGGGCCACCCCTTCGCTCGCCCTCCGCGCCGAGACCCCCTCGCCTCAGCCGGAGACCTTGTCGGGCGCCTCCACAGAAGCCATCGATACCTCCCAACCTGTCGAGGGTGTCCTAGACACCGAGGGTGCCGATGCGTGGACGTTTCTCGCTCAAGCCGGCCAAGACGCGACGCTCGAGATGTGGTTTCATCCCGGTTCCGGATCCAGTATCGATGCAGAGCTGCTGGTACGGCTGACGGCACCGAACGGATCCACCGTAGCCGAGCAGCAGGGCTCCATCTTCTTACCCCCTTATCTCTTTCAGTCGTCGTTGCCCGCGTCGGGTACTTATCTGGTCCTGGTCACGCCGGTCTCCGGCGCCCCGGGTCGGTATTCGCTAAGGCTGACCCTATCGGATGGGCGGGAAGCCGGTTCCGCGCCGGGCACGGATCCCAGCCCTACGCCCGCCGCGGAGACCTCCACCTCTTCCGACAGCCCCAGGTTTGAGTGGCCCAGCGCGCGGCGCTCAATCTCAGGTTGGACCTTCCACGACCCGGCTAACCCCGGCCACATCGGCCTCGATATCGCCGCGGAGACCTGGGACCCCATTGTTGCATCCGCGGACGGAGAGGTTGTCTTTGCGGAATGGGGCGGTGGCTACGGCAATCTGGTGATCCTGGAACATGCGGGCGGCTGGAGCTCCTACTACGCCCATTTGACCGAAATAGCGGTCAATGTCGGCCAGCAGGTCCGTCAGGGAGAAACGTTGGGCGGGGCAGGGACCACCGGCTACTCGACGGGCCCCCATCTCCATTTCGAGCTGCGCGACCGGGGCCGACCGGTCGATCCGCACGTGCACCTCCCCTGACGCACCGACTGGCGGAGATTGCCCTGACTCTCGGCTGGATGCGGGAGTATGGGCATTCCGGCGGAGAGAGATAGACGGTGGTCGTCAACCCTCAAATCAGCGTGTAACAGAGGGTTTGTCACTCGGAATCGGGGCGGGAAATCCATCTCCGACTGCCGCCACGCGCTCAGGCCGTCAGTGGTCGCGGGAACGAGGGCGATTGCCGCGGGACCATGCCCAAAACAGAAACCGCCTTTCCTGTAGAAGATCTACAGGAAAGGCGGTCTCCTGTTTACGGCCAGAGACGGACTGCTACCGGACTAGCTTTCGACGTGGATGATCTCCACCGGGCATCCGTAGGCCGCGTCCTCGGCGCACTCTTCCAGGTCCTCGGGGACCTCGCCGACAGCCGGATCGTCGTCAACCCGATACTCCTCGGTGATCTGGCTGAAGAAGTCCTCGGGGCTCTCCTCGAAGACCTCAGGGCAGTCAGCGTAGCAGGTTCCGCACTCGATGCACTCTTCGCGGTCAATCGTTACTTTCATCATGCCTCCTTATTGATGGGTTTGAGTATCAACTGCATCCACACGCCAGAGCATTTATATCACAAAACGACGAGATGTCCAACGTCTCCACCAGTGCGATGCACCTTTCAAATGCGTTGCACCTCACGAGCGTATGCTTGCTACGTATGCTTGCTACGTATGCTTGCCACGTATGCCTGTCACGTATGCCTGTCCCAACTGGTCAGTAGACTGGCCTCCGTTTGGCACCAACGGTGTTCAACCGGCCATCGTGTCCGCGACAACTCGTTAGCGCACCAACAATCGGCGATGTGACAACGAGTTACGGTGGCTCCTGGCTCCTGGAAACGTGGTCGGAGCGGGGTACTCCATAGGATGAGAAGGACTGAGGAGTTGAGCGCAGCTTGCGGCGACCGGACCAAGGTGCATCGCACGGAACACGCACCCAGCAAACGCATGATTCACGCCAGATGCGACCACTCATGAGAGCCACCGACTTCTTCGCAGACGTTGACTTCTGTTCCAGACAGACTACAATGGGTTCTCATCCAGACGTTCGACACGATACTCAACGTGGTCTAGAAGGCCCAACTCGCTCAACTCACCCAAGCGATGCGCTCTCAGATCGGCTATCTCTGCGCTGACATAGATGCGGTAGTGCTCCCCTCCATCCTGGGTCTCGATCACGATCTCCGTGCGCTGGAAGCCCTGGCAGCCGGCGTCGCCAAGAGCCAGAGCGACGTCAAACGCCGTCCAGGCGTGCTGCGGCGCATACTGAGCCGGACGATCCTGGGTGATACGGTGGACCAAGTCAAATCGCAGAGTCTGATCGCGGAGTGCCGCTACCCCTGTCACGCCGGCCGCATACAGCATCTGCGACGCTTGCCGCCGACAGGCCGGTGCGAGTCTGACCGGCGCCTGGTACGTGGGGACAGGCGTGGGAAGGCCCAGGGGCGAGGCTTTCCCACTATGGCTCGCCAGGGCCACCAACAAAGCGCCCAGGAAGAGCGTATTCGCAACTGCCAACAGGATAACGATGCGTCTCTGGTGACGCGTCATAGGCGAAGTGTAGCACACCTACCACGGCAGTGCAAAAGGCAAGTAGCTGGAGGGGCCACAGGTCCATGGGCATACTAGACAGGCGCAAGCGAGTGGGCGTGCTGAGCACCCTCCTCGCCAGCTTCTTCCTGGGCTGGGCCCCGATTCTGGGGAAAATGGCGTACGCCGGTGGAGCGACCCCGTTCACCGTGGTCGCCCTACGCACGGCCGTGGCGGCGCTGTTGCTCTGGTTCATCTTTCTACTGCTCTGGCGCGGAGAGATCCCCATCGGGTGGAAAGCGCTCCTCGGATGCCTGGGCGTCGGCATTGTGAATGGACTGGGATCCCTGCTCTACTACTCGAGCCTCTCACGCCTCAACGCCTCGCGGGCAGCCCTGCTCAATACGCTCTATCCCTTGTGGGTGGTCCTCTTCCTGTTCGCCGCCGGGCAGCCCCTGACGATGCTGACGTTGCTGCGCCTCGCTCTGTCGATGACCGGTACGTATCTGCTGACCCGAGCCGGTCCGGGAGAGCTTGATTGGCTGGGGGTAACCCTCATGATCGCCTCCGCGGCAATGTACGGTTGGCATCTAGTGTTGGGTCAGTGGGTCCTCGCGGACGTGCCTTCGCGTCAAGCAACGCTCTACATCGTCACTGCGATGGCCTGCGTGGTGGGCCTGGCACGGGGCCTCCAGAGCCAGCCTGTGGAGCCTGTCGCGGCAGCGGGTTGGCGCGCCATCATCGCCCTGGGGTTGACGACAGCGCTATCCCGTCTGGCCATGTTTGCCGGCCTGGAGCAACTGGGGGGCATCGAGACCGCCCTAACCAGCCTTCTGGAGCTCGTGATCAGCCTGCTGCTGGCCTTCCTGCTGCTGGGTGAGCGATTGAGCGTGGGACAATCCGTTGGGGGCGTGCTGCTCATCATCAGCCTGGCGCTGATGACGTGGGATCGCAACGTCCGTCTTGCAGAAGGGGAAGACTTCGCCAGCTGGGAGGAGACCACCGCCTAGCTGGAGAGCCTTCGTAGCCTTTCGTGCGCCTCATTCGTCGTTCGTCGCATTCAAGACCTTCCTGATTAGGTCTTGATCAGTGAAATCACCTTTCTGCAGGACTGTCTCTGTGCGGCTTCCCAGGCGCTGCCTCTCGCCGACGGTCAACGTCCTGGCCGTCACGACCACAATGGGAATCCGACGCAGTTCCTGGTCAGCCTCCAGCGCCGCCAGGACCTCGAAGCCGTCCACCTTTGGCATCATGAGGTCCAGAAGCACCACATCAGGGTGAACGCTTCGGATCATCTCCAGCCCAGATTCACCGTCAGCTGCCTCAAAGATCTCATAGTCACCGCGAGCCTGAAGGACGCGCCGCAGGAGTCGGGCGGCGTCGGGGTCATCCTCCAGGATGGCCACCCGCCTCACGCTCCTATCCAGACTCTCCACAGAGCCAAGAAGACCGTCCTCGGCACCGTGTCCGTGTCCGGTTGCATCAACCTGCCGCGCCCACTGCTCGCCCAGGAGGTGCTTCTCAACGGGGAAGGTGTGGCCCGAACAATTCACCACGACCACCTCGTCGCGCTTGATGACGCCCTGGCTCAGGAGCTTGAAGAGCCCGGCGAAGGCCGCCCCGGCTGCCCGCTCCATTGAGATACCGTCGAGCTCCGCCATCACGCGGACGGCTCGGAACGTCTCCTCGTCCGAGACCGCCTCGAACGCGCCTCCGTGTTCCCGGATAACGCGGGCCAGGAACCTGTACGCAGGTCCGGGGCTGCCAGTAGCGAGCGTGATGATCCTCGTGCGCGGATTGAGCACAGGGTCCGCCTCCTTCAGCCCGCGACGGAACGAGTGGACCATCGGGGCACATCCTTCAGGCTGAATGCAGGCAAGCTTCGGCATCTTCTCCACCAGCCCCAGTTCCACCAGCTCCTCGAACCCTCTCCACACGCCTACAGGGCCCATGCCACCGCTAACAGCTTGAACGTACCAGTCTGGCGACCGCCACGGGGTCCGAGGCGCGCCGAGGTGTCCCGGCAGCTGTTCCGCAATCTCGAAAGCGACCGTCTTCATGCTCTCACGGGCCGCAAAGGACCGGATGCCGCGATCGCGGAAAAGACCCTGCCGCTCAGCGAATTGCGCGGCCACCCGCTTCGTCTGATCGTACGTCCCGGTGACCTTGACGACCTCGCTGCCGTAGATCGCCATCTCTCGCATCTTTTCCGGCGGGACGAGGCTGGTCACGAATGCCCAGAGCTTGATGCCGGCCAGGGCTGAGTAGGCCGAGTAGGCGATGGCCACGTTCCCCGTGGATGCGACGACCGCCTCCTTCACCCCCAGCTCCTTCATCACCGAGATGGAGAGCGCCGCCTGACGATCCTTGAATGACCCTGTGGGACCCTGGCGCTCGTCTTTGACGAAGACGTGCCGGCACCCCATCATCATCCCAAGGTTTGCAGCACGCAGAAGGGGCGTCCCGCCCTCGCCCATCGTCACACAATGGGCACTGTCGACGAGTGGGAGAAGCTCGCGGTAGCGCCACATGTCGGGTGCGCGGTCGCGAACCGCCGCAGGCCACACCTCGGCCAGGCGCGCGTAGTCGTATTCGACATCCATCCACCCTTCGCCACAGTGGGGACATGTCGCAAGAGAGCGTTCGAGCGAGGCTCTGTGACCACACTCAGCGCATCGTAGATGGGGGACGGCTAGCTGATCCTTCAAAGAACCTCCTGGCCTGGCGCCGGCATCCGGCGCTCAGGCATGACACCACAACGAGTGACCGGGCAATTCGTTTGACCGACACGCCGCTTTCCCGGCCGAGCTCGACTTCGTGACGTGGGAAACGATTCCTGGGACGTCGCGGCTGCCTGATCGTCAAGAGGACCCTCACCAGGAGCTCACCGATCGTCGGCATAGATCAGAGGGGTTCGATAAGCCCGTCCGCCTCCAGAAACAGGTGCCCGCGGCAGCCAGAGCAGCTCTGTCGTCGGCGGATTGGTAGATTGCCAACCTGCTGGAGACTTGCGTGCCGTGTGGATCGGGTTTCTGTGCGGGGTCTCCGCCTCGTGGGCTCGACCGAGGGCCAAGGACGCAGTGCCATCCCATCGACACTCCGCCGCTGACCGACTCGATGAGAATGGGCTGAGCACAAGCGCGGCACCACATGAGACGTGCGGCGAGCGAATGACCGACACGGGAGCATCAGTCGACGGGGATGCGGAGCTCCTGGCCCACCCGAACCGTCGTGCTTGTCATTCCGTTGGCGGCCATGATCTCCTGCTGGCTGACACCGTACCGGAGGCTGATGCGGAAGAGGTTGTCACCGGGCTGAACCACGTACGTCACATATCCGCCCTGCGGCGGCTCTGTCGCCGGGGGCTGAGACTGAGGCGTGACATCGCCGGACAACCGCCGCAGACCCTCGGCCGCCTCCCCGCCCTCAGGGTTGATCTCCAGGGCCTGGAGGAAGGCCTCCCTGGCCTCTATCCGATCCCCCAGCTCCACAAGCGTGTATCCACGGTTCACGTAGGCTGCGTAGAGCTTCTGGTTCAGCCCCGGATAGTCCGGATCGATGGCCTGGATCTGCTCCAGGATGCTGATCACCTGCACCCAGTTCTCCTCGGTCCAGGCCGAATCGAGGTCGACCTCCAAGGTCTGCAGGGTCGTCATAGTCGGCGTGGGCGTGAACGAGACGCGTGCCAGACCAGCCAGCGCCTCCTCGCCGTTCGGCCGGATACCCAGCGCCAGATTGAACTGAGTGGCGGCCTGGTCAATCCGACCTTCCTCCAACAACTCGTAGCCGTACTCGACGTAGGCCTCGTAGGTCAACTCCTCTAACTCCGGGTAGTCGGGGGCAACGGCTCCGATCTGGCGCAGAACCCTGATCACCTGCTCCCAATCCCGTCGGGCGGTGGCCGTGTCCAACGATTCCTCGAGCTCCACCAAATCTGTCGGTCGGGGCGAGGGCGTCAGCTCCGGCGTGGCCTCGACTGCGGACCGAGACGAGCGGGGTGACGTGTAGATTGCAAAATCGAGCACGAGCAACGGGCCTTGATCGCTATCGGTGATGCTCACGTCGTCAATCACGAAGCTTGCCGAAGAGGCCTCACGGACGCTGGAGAGGAAATCAAGCAAGTCCGCGACGGACCCAGTAGCCTCCAACTGAAAGGCGTTAACGTCGTACACGGCATTCTCGGTCTCTTGCTCGCGCTCCGGGACGTTCTGTAGATTGACGATCTCGACGTCACTCTCGTCAGCATAGGTGTAGAGGCGATCGAGCAGACCGGCC
Organism: uncultured Anaerolineales bacterium; assembly: GCA_964542755.1. GTDB lineage: Bacteria > Chloroflexota > Anaerolineae > B4-G1 > B4-G1 > SKLM01. The sequence goes on along the minus strand of CAZIWL010000048.1, from coordinate 21,648 downwards.
GCCTGGGTATCGGCGAAGAAGGTGTTGGCGGCCTCATCGACCTGGGCCGCCTTCGTCGCGATGGCTTGTTGGAGCTCCTCCGTGTCCGGCCCGGTGTCGGCCTGGCGCGTCAAGAGCACCTGCTGCTCCACAGCCGCGACCTCAGCTGCGTTCTCACTTCTTGTCTCCAGCTGCGGCACCAGGAAGAACCCAACGAAGGCGATGCTCACCACCAGGGCCGCCACGATCACCACGACGGCCAGGATCATGTAGAGACGATCACCGCTGGGGATGCGATCGCCGAGGTCCTGTAGGAAGGCCATGGGTTACCGTGCCAACTCGAGCACGATTACGAACTCCACAGCCTGTGCGTTGGGGCGGGGCAGTGGATTCTCTCGGCGCGCCCAGCGGACCCCGCGTGGAAGCGTGTCGCGGGAAACACGGCCAGCGGGCATAAGAATCGGGTCAAGGCGCATAGGGGCTGCCAAGCCAGGAACCCGCATCGACGGTCCCCTGCTGCTGACGATTTCCTCGATCGTGATATCGTAGGTCTTGTCTGGACCGTACTGCTCCTGCAAGTTCGTGATCAACACCAGGGCCCGACTGGAGGACGGCGCCTCGAACTCCACACGGGACGCGAGGCTGCCGGCGAGGTAGTCGTCATTTTCGGCGACGTCCACCCCGTCGATGCGGACCCTGAGGTACGTATCGACCCCGAGAGCCAGGTCCGACGTCGTAATCGCGTACTCAACACCTGCCTTCGGGACGAACTGGACACGATCCTCCCGCCCCAGCTCGAAGGTCCTCTCCTGGGTCGCCCCCACTGCCATGAGGTCCGGGAAGACCTCTTCGACCGTGACGTCATACGTCTGATCGGGGCCATACTGCCCTCGATTCGTGATCTGCACTCGCGCCGTGACGTCGTGTCCGGCCTTGACCAGGAAGACCACTTCCGAGTTCAGATTGCCCGGTCCCACATCATCGTTCGTGTAGGTGTAGTACTGCGTCTCCCCCAGCTCCGTCGTGACCAGCAGCGCGGTGTCGACGCGATCGGCCAGATCGGAGGTGGCAACACGATACCAGCGGTTCCGTTTTGCCAGGAAGTCGATCTGGTCAACGTCCCCCTTGGGGTAGAAACTATGGGTCTGGGTCTCTCCCAGCGCAATGGGACTAGGCACGAAGTCGTCGGGCTCGTACTGATCGCGCAGATCGGGCGTCGGAGAACTGTCTGGAACCGGGGTATTCGTTGGTGTCGGCGTGCGGGATGGCGTCGGTGTCGGCAGGATCTCCTCCACCGTGACCCGATAGTACATTGTCTCCCCATACTGGCCCCGGTTGGTGATCTTCACCACCGCCTCAGCGTCCTCCGCGCCGGCCTGGAAGACGATCTCCGACGTCAGGTCGCCCGGCTCACGGTCGTCGTTGGTGTACACATCTTCACCGACAATCACCGCGAGATGGGTGTCGACGCCCTGGGCAAGATCGGATGTCGCCACGCGATACCAGCGTCCAGCCTTGGCCAGGAAGGAGATGTTGTCCACATCCCCCGTGGGATAGAAGTTGTGAAGCTGAGTCTGGCCCAGCGCGATCGGAGCGGGCACCATATCATCGGGCTCGTACTGGTCTCGCGGATCTGGTGTGCCTGTCGGCGCGATCTCGGTCTCAGTGGGGGTCGGCACCACTGTGGCGGTCGGCCTAGGCGTGGGGATGAACTCCTCCACCAGAAGCTCATATCGACGGTCGGGGCCGTAGAGACCTCGATTCGAGACCCGTGCAAAAGCCTCGATGTCGACCTGGCCGCCCTGGATGACGAGCTCCGAGGCGAAGTCACCAGGCTCGCGGTCGTCGTTTGTGTACCTAGTCCCGCCCACATCGACGGTCAGGTACGTGTCCACGCCGGGCCAGAGGTCGGCGGTCGAAACCCGGTAGTAGCGGCCCGCCTTGACCAAGAACTTGACACGGTCGACGTCAAACAATGGGTTGAACGCCCGCTCCTGGGCGATGCCCAGCACGATGGGCACCGGGCTGAAATCGTCCACTTCATAGGGGTCCTCGAACACCGGGGTCACGGTCATCGTAGCCGTCGGGGTGACGGAAGGGGTTGACGTCGGGGTTGGCTCACCCGTTCCGGCCGTAGGTGTCGCGAAGGGGGTGGCCACGGCTCGCAGCGACTGGACGACGACACGCGAAAAAAGGCCTGTCTCTTCCAGGTCCTGGCTGTAATCGACGACCACCGTGTCCGCAATAGCCAGGCCTCGCAGCGTGATGCTATTCCCCGTCTCTACGGAGGACAAGGTCATCTGGGCAGGATTGTAGTTGCCGATAGCCTCCATCACGGCGGGCCAATCAACCGCCTGATCCTCCAGGTCCGACACCGCCCCATCCAACTCCTTGAGGGATTCCTCAGTGTCCGCCAGCTCGTTGAGGAGCTCCTCCGTCTCTGGGTCCGGCTGCGCTGGGGCCTCCAGCGTCTGACGGAGTGCAGTGACCCTCGACTCGAGACGCGACGTGTCACTGCGGATGGTGGCAAAGATGAGGTAGAGGGGAATCAGCAAGGACGCCGTGCCGATGGCGACGAGCCACAGGATGATCGTCCGTCGGCGCAGCGGGCTGGCTTCCTGCTCCGCTGGGCTATCGGGACTGAGAGGGCTCTGCATCGTCATCTGTGAGGGACCTCGCAAGCCTGTCTGGCTTCATCAGCTCACGCCCTCGGCCGAGAAGCGGGCCACGCAATGCGCCGTTTGCTCGAGCCGATGCAAGCATCCTAAGCGGACCAGGAGCGACATGAGAGAGCTACGCCTGGATTATTCTACCACGCTTGCACAACCTTGACAAGGAGGATAGAAGCTTTGTCTCTGGCGGGCACGACGCTAGACCGCCTCAATCAAGAAGCCCGGAGCGTCCATCAGCCCCGTCCTCCCACTTCCGCTGTGCGGCACCTGGACGGCTGGCTAGCGTGCTAGGGACAAGAGGACGGGGGTCATAGGATCGTGAAGCAATGCGACGATCACGCCGAGGCACAAGAAGGGCGCATACGGCAGGTGATCGCCAAGCTCCCATTCTCTGGAGAGCAGAAGCAAAAAGGATACGATGCCCCCCGCCATCACCGCCACAGTCAGCCCCCACATAACTTGTGGAAATCCGAGGGTCAAACCCACCAGCCCGGCCAGCTTCACATCCCCACCCCCCATCCCACCGGGCTTGACCAGGGCCGTCGCGAGAAAAGGAGCCAGCCCGAACACGCCTCCGATCAGTGCCCCGACCAGGGCGCCTGGGGAAGCAGCTAGCTGAGCCGCGAGGGCGACAAGCACCGCCGGGATGACCATAGCGTCCGGAACAAGCCGGTGTCTCAAGTCCACGAGAGCGACGAGGAGAAAGAAGATGGAAGCCACCAACACCAGCGGCCGACTCCAAAATGGGTCAAATCGAACCTCCAGGGCAAGGAGCAGGATACTGGCAGCCACGACAGTACCCCCAGATTGCCAGCGGGGCCTCCCCTGCGTGGCGCCGCCCGCCTCTAGTCCGTCACCGAGCGGATCCCCGGGGGTGGGGCTACGGGCAAGCCGGTGGGCGTGCGCGCTGATCCAGTTAAGACCACCTCCCAGCGGAACCCCAAGAAGCAGTGCGAATACTACCCTTGAGAGCGTCTCTCGAATCAGAATCGTGACTCCCGGCTCCGAAGCTCGATGCCTCGCTTCAGCTCCCCCGCCATCTGCCGAGCCTCCTCAAGAAGCTTGGATACGTCGATCTCGGGCAGCCGCTCGGCGAGATCCTTAAGGTGGGAAGAATCCTCCTCTTGCTCGTCAAACATAAAGGCCGAGAGGCTGGATACGACATCCTCGCCCTCCTCGTAGAAGTCCTCCTCGGCATCGTAGAAGTCCTCTTCCTCTTCGCCCTCCTCCTCATCATCTTCCCCTGCCCCGATGACGAGGCCATCACCCTCCTCGACCTCATCAGCGTAGTCCTCCATACCATCGTACTCTCCGCCGCCCTCTTCCATGCCTATGGCGGCACCTTCGTCAGAGATCGTCTTCAAGGCGCCAGCCCCGCCCTCGGTCTGCGTCTGAACCAGTGAGTAGACGGCCAGGGCTCCCGCAGCGCCGAACAGTAGAACGGAGATGGAGACACCGCCTAGAATCATCTTCTGATTCCGAAGCGATGCCCATATCGACGCATCGTAGGTGGGGAACTCGAGGGCACTCGCCAACGCCGCGACTTGCTGGCGCTGCTCATCACTCTCTGCCTCCTGCTGGAGCGCCTTGAGGATCTCCCTGAGTTCGGCGGGCTCCCAGCCCTCAAGGGCTACCTGGGCCTCGCGGATGTCACCCGAATGCCAGAAGGTCTCCGCGACCAGGGTGACGTAGCGCTCCTGATAGACGGTCTGGAGGTGCCACGGCATCGCGTTCGTCCATTGAACGGGCCAGATCCACCAACCTAGTACCAGCCATCCGATGAGGAGCCCAGCAGCGAAGAGGAGCGCCCACCGGAGGCTTCGAGACGTCATGAAGGCCTTGGCGGAGCTTAGGGGTCGCTTGAAAGTACCTTCGCCCTCGGAAGCCGAGTCAGACTCACCGCGCCCGTCGCCGGGATGGTCATCGAATACGTCTCGCAGACCCTCAAGGAGGTCTGCAGATCTCATCTCTTCACGCATGATCAATCACCACTATCCGATCTCCTCGGGACTACAACCAGATCCCGTCCACCACCGACGGGACGAATAGGAAATTCAAGCCCGAGAAGATGAGCAGGATAGAGAGATAGAAGAATATCTTCAGGATCTGAGATCCCTCGCCAGACACGACGGCAAAGGCATTGATCAATGCCATCATGATGACGGTACCCATGGTCATCTTCTGCATGAAGCTCATCTGAAGCTCCCCGAAGGAAAACATGCCGGTCGTCGCGCCCATCCCCGCCATCGATCCTCCCCCCTCGGGTACCCCCGCCATGGCGTCGTTCAGCATCTGCATGAACTGCCCCATTATCGCCAGGAGGAAGACCATGAGCGCTGTCAGGACACCATGCATGATGATGGTGAGCCACCTGAAGGTTCCAGCCACGCCCTTGCGCTTCGCCCGAAGCATCGCGGTGCTGGTGGCAAACTCGCTGGCCAGCAACCCCGACTGTTCCGGGTCCCCTCCCAGCCGCACGGACTCGTAGAAGATGCTGGAGGCCTGTCTCGCCAGCTTACTGCCCGTCTCGTTGCCGAACATGTCCCAGCAGATTTCGGAGAATCCAAGCGCGTTGAGGCGGAGCCGGAGCCTCTCGACGTCGGGCTCCAGCGTCGGAAATGAGCCCATCTTGATGTTGTTGAGCGACTCGCGCAGCGTCGACCCTCGAGAGCTGGCGGTGCCGCCAAGGGAGCGGAGAAAAGAACTCAACTCCTCGGCCTTCTTATCCACCTGGTTCTCGGCTCGCATGGCGACAAGTCCGATGGGCGCCATGACGACACCCGCCGCCACCATGACCCATCCATCGGGAACGCCCAGGACCATCATCCCCGCCGCCACGACGACCGTCACCGGTCCCAGGATCAAAGCCAGCTTCTGAGAGAGCTGTTGTTCCTTGGTACCCTTCTTCAAGCCTACGTTCTTCACCTCCTGAGGCGCCGCGCGAGAGAGGATCCACGCCACGCCGAACCCGCCCATGATTGCGACCATGACCATCATCGCCATAGTCTCGACCCCCAGGTCGTAGATCATCATAGAGACCATATTGATGATGACGATCAAGGCCATGGAGACAGTGACGGAGGTGTAGGCATCGGTCCACTTCTTCAGGCTCTCCAGAAGGCGCTCGTACTCGTTTTCGTAGTTCGCACCCTGGATTCGGGCCTCCCGCGCCAGGTAGGGAGCCAACGGCTCGCCGGAACCCAGAGCATCCCCAAACCGAAGTAGGAAATTGCGCACGTTTTCCGAGTCCACCTTCTGACCGACCAGGCGACAGGCATCGGGGAAGCTGACGCGCAAGGTTGCGGCCAACTCCTCGATCATGCCGAAGTACTCGGCAGCTGGATTCTCCAGCGTCTTGGCCAAGGCAAAGACGCGGTTGCGCGACAGGCCGGCAGCTGATGTGGCGGCCATGAAGGTCAACTGATGGTACAAGTCGAAATTGGTGATACCGTCAGAGAAGGCCTTGGCGATGCGCTTCTGCAAAGACTGAGAAGACTTCATAGAAATCCCTGATGCCTCGCTGCTTGTGCAACCGTTCGAATATCTTAGCCCGCCGCTTCAGATCGGTGTAAATTGCTTTCTTCTTGAAAGGCGGAATGCCCCGCCGGATGGCGATTTTCTCCTCAAGGAGAAAGCTGTTCATGTGTCCCGGGAAATCGAAGGTGTCATCGGCCGGGTTCCAGTCGAAGGCCTTGATGAAAGAGAAGGCCTTGTCGATGGGATCATACCCGACGATCTCGTTGATGCTCGTCACGCGCCGAACGGTCCCCGTCGAGCCGGGCGCCTTGACCACGGACTGGATAAGCACGATGTCGAGGCTGTCGACGTAGGCCTTGGGGATGCTGATCGGATCACCGGTCAGACGCTGGATCACCTTCTGCACGGAGGATGCGTGAAAGGTCGATATGACCCCGTGACCAGTCTGCATCGCCTGGAAGGCAATGGCGGCCTCCACACCGCGGATCTCACCCACAATGATCCGATCCGGGCGCTGCCGGAGCGCGGCGCGGAGAAGCTCGAACATGCCGACGTCGCTGCCCTTCTTGTCGCCACCCGACTCCCGGGTGGTCTCTCGGATCCAGTTCTGGTGCGGAACCTGGAGCTCCGGTGTGTCCTCGATGCTGACGATCTTCTTGTCGGGCATCTCGAAGGTCGTCAGGGCATTCATCGTGGTGGTCTTGCCTGAGGCCGTAGCCCCTACGACGAACATGTTCATCCCCTCCTCCAAGACGAACGAGAGATAGGCGAGCATCATGTAGTCTAGCGTACCCCATTCGATGAGCTGGAAGATGCTGGGGGGTGTCCCGGCGAACTTACGAATGGTGAAATTGCTCCCGCGCTTCGAGACGTCCGATCCGTAGACGATGTTGATACGAGATCCATCAGGGAGGGTGGCGTCAACGATGGGGTTGCGGACTGTCACCGGTTTTTCGACCCACTGCCCGAGGAAGATCACGAACCGATCCAGCTCCTCCTCCGTGGGGAAGACAATGGCTGCCTGAAGGCTCTTGAACATCTTGTGCTCTATGAAAATGTGTCCGATCCCAGCGCAGCTGATGTCCTCGATGTACGGGTCGAGCAGCAGGGGCGCCAAGGACTCGTAGCCCACCTTATCCCGCGCGATGGCGTACTTAAGGGCCTCATACTCCTCGGGGGCTACCTTGATCTTCCTGCGCGACCCATTCAGAGAGACAATCTCATCGACGGCCTCGAGAAGCTTCTCCTTCTTCTCCTCATCATTCTCGGCCGCCCCAATCTCCTCAGCATACTCCAAGAGCTCCATCTCCACCTCAGTCTTCAGCTTGCCGATTTCCAGGACGGTGTCGGGCTCGATGGGGATGTAGAGGTCCCGCTCCTTCGTCGGCTGGGGGTAGATGTGGACGAAGAGGCCCTCGTTGATGGCGTAGACGAGGTTGCGCTCGGCTAGCTCCTTCAGTTTGTACGTCAGCATGGGATAGTAGTCTGGCACCCCGATCTCGTCCACTGGCAAAGAGTGCACGTAGTCTGCGAGGAAGCCATGCTCCTCGCAGGCTTCGCGCAATCCCTCAGGCAGCATCGAACGGATCTGCCGGTCCTGACGGCTGTCCGTATTGGGGTCGAAGGGAAGAGAGATGCGTCCCATTGGGTTCTAGGCCCCCACCTTGCTCAACGGAACGATCTTCATGCCCCAGCCCGGCTCCACCTCGAAGCTGACGATGTTGCCCGTCTTCTGCTCCGCGCCCCGGACCTTGGTCACCTCCAGCGTCTTCACCAGTTGGTCGCGCACCTCCTCCGTCCGCAGGCGGAGATGGGCATCGCAGAGAGCCCGAATGCGGGTAAGCAATTCATTCGTCAAGCCATGCGAGTGAACCACCAGGACGACGCTCACGCCGTCGTCACATAGTCGCTTGCAGCCCTCGAAGAAACCGAGCACCTCGGTGTCCGTGGACTGCGGAATAGAAGAGGTCAGTGAGTCGACGAAGATCATATCGCGGTTGCCCTCTCTGCGCATGGCCTTCATCAACTGGGGCGGCGCCTCCCTGCCCAGATAGGACGTCTCGATGGGCAGAACCCGGAGATCACTGAGAAGGAGATGGTTGGTGATATCGAGGCTGAGGCTCCGCATCTGCTTGACCAAGCTGCTGACGGTGTTCTCGCTCGTGAACAGGGATATCTTGTACCCCTCGCCCAGACTACCGTGCAAGATCTGCTGAGACAGGACGGACTTTCCGGCGCCCGAGTCTCCCTCAATCAGCGTCAGGGACTTCACCGGCACGCCACCACCCATCTTCTCGTCCAGCTTGCCGTTGCCGGTGGAGATCATCGCCTCGTCGGCGTCCCCTCTGGCGACGAGAGGATTGATCTTCAGCACCAGTTCCTTGGCCTCGAAAGGCTGGATGAGGAAGTCATCAACGGGGGAGCGAGGGCCGATGTCCAGCTCCTCGAGGTTGTCCTCGCTGGCGATCATGATGATCGGAATATGGTCGGTAACGGGGTCCTTGCGGATGCGCCGGGCAACGGTGTTCCCCTTCATCTTCTCCAGCTGGAAATCCACCAGGACCAGGTCCGGCTGCTCCCGAACCGCCCGCTTGGCGGCCACGGTACCGTCCATCGCGGTCACGACGGTGTATCCCTCGTCCTCAAGCGGATACCGCATAAAGTCCAGCATCTGCGGATCGCTCTCAATCACGAGTATCTTCGTCTCTTTTCTAGGCATCCCTCATCGTCCTTCCCGTTCAGTTTCCTGCTACCCACGCCCCGTGCGACATCCCGAAGGGCTATGCACGTCCCTCGGACCTCCCGGTCTGGTCGGACTCTACCGGCAGGTCCCACCAGAGAAGGCTCTCGATGCGCCTCAAGAGTACCCTAGCTTTGATTGGCTTGCTCACGAAATCGAGTGCCCCGGCATCGAAGCCTTTCATCCGCTCCTGGATGCGCGCCGCGATCTCCTCCTCGTCCAACTCTGGGTCGTCTACCCGGCCCGTCACGGTCAGCATCAGGATGGGTATGCCGGTCGTTCCGGGCTCCTCCTGGAGTAAACGGGCCACCTGATAGCCATCCAGCTCGGGCATCAGCACGTCTAGCACGATCACGTCGGGGTGCTCTCGGCGGGCTTTCTCCAGTCCCTCGGCACCGTCAAATGCCGTATGCACATGGAATCCGTGACGCTCAAGGAGGGCAGTCACGACGCGCACCACCGAACGATTGTCGTCGACCACGAGGGCTGTTAGACCAAGGCGCCTGACGCGGTCCGTATCGAGGACGAACTCGTCCCCGCCAGCTTCCTGTCCACCCTCCGCGTCCCATCGAGCTCGATTGACGTTCACCGCTGCTCCTCAGGGTCTAGGTTCAGGTAGAACCCTCTGAACCGCTCTATCTCGCTATCCAAGCGATCCACCGCCCCTGCTGCCTGTTCGAGGTCGCCCTCGCGAGCCATCGCGGTCAGCTCAGACGCGACACCGGCTACGGATCTGCCGCCGAAGCTCTCGACCGGCCCGGCGATGCCGTGCGCAGCCTTAGCCACCCCTTCGGCGTCCTTGCGATCCAGGGCGTTCCAGAGAGCCTGGCGGTGCCTGGGGTAATCCTCGGCCACGAAGACCCCGGCGGCCTCGGCCAGAAGTGTCCGGTCGCCGGCGGTGGACTCGAGCGCGGTCGCCAGATCGACGATAGCCTCGTCCTCACCCGCTTCGTCTCCATCGAAGAAGTCAGTGATCCACGCATTGAGCTCGGCCGGGCTTATCGGCTTGGCCAGGAAGTCGTCGGCCCCAGCCGCCAGACTCCGCTTCCGGTCAGCGTCGGCGGCGTAGGCCGATATGGCGACGATGGGAACCCGTTCCTTACCGCCGGGGGAGGCCTCATTGTCCCCATCCGAGTCCCAGCTGCGGATCGTCTTGATGACCTCGAGCCCATCCATCTGGGGCATCTCAATATCCATCAGGATCAAGTCGAAGTCCCGCTGCCGCACCTGTTCGAGCGCTGCCTTGCCGTGCCCCACGACCTCCACGGCATGACCGGCGGCCTCGAGAGTCTTCTGTCCGACGAGTTGCGCAGCCCGGTTGTCCTCGACCAATAGAATCATCAACCCCGAGCCTGGAGGCCGCTCAGAAGGACTGGTCCACGCTTCGGCACCGGTACCGGAAGGAAGCACGTCGGTGAGGACCGCACGAAGTGCAGCTTGCTCGATCGGCTTCACGAGATAGTCCGTGAGGCCGACCTCACGGCAGAGCTCCATATCACTGTGAATGTCTCGCGACGACAGCATGGGCACGAGGCGTTGGCTGGGCCCCAGATGGACCCGAACATCATCCAGGCCGTCCAGGTCACTGCCGTCGACTCGAGCCGCATCCATCAGAACTACGTCGAAGGGGTGCCAGTTCTCCGTGGCCTCGTCGATGACCTCAAGCGCCGCATCGGGCGTGGGGACCTCCACGACGACGCCTCCCCATGTGGCGAGCTGCTCCTGGAGCATCCGCCGGCTGGCCTCGTTGTCGTCGATGATCAGGATCTCGACTGGCTGATCACCCTCAGCAAGATCCAACGCCTGAGCGGGATCGCGGTCAGCGGCGTCCCTCTCCAGCGACACGTCGACGCGGAACGTGCTCCCCTCGTCCGGGGCGCTATCCAGAGAGATCCGTCCCCCCATGAGCTTGACAAGGCGTTCAGCGATGGTGAGACCAAGACCTGTTCCACCATACTCCCGGGTGGTTGAGATGTCCGCCTGCTGGAAGGCCTCGAAGATCTCCAGCTGCTTCTCCTCCGCGATACCGATCCCTGTGTCCCTTACCACGATAGCAGCCTCGACAACTCCGGATGATATCTCCGTCGCCTCCACCTCCACGACGACCTCGCCCTCGTGGGTGAACTTCACAGCATTGTCGATGAGGTTCACCAACACCTCGCGCAGCTTGGCGCGGTCCCCGACGACGGCCGTCGGCATATCTGGAGAGACGCGACAGACCAACTCCAGGCTTTTTCCGCGGGCACGGGAGGCCAGCAGGGTCGTGGCCTCCTCCGCGACCACCCTGAGGTCAAAGGGTGCAGTCTCCAGCTCCATGCGCCCGGCCTCGATCTTGGAGAAATCCAGAATATCATTCACTACCGTCGAAAGGGCCATGGTGGAGTCGCGGATAAGATCCAGGTATTGGCGCTGCTCCTGCGACAGGCCCGAGTCACTGAGCAGATCCGTCACGCCTCGGATGCCGTGGATGGGCGTTCGAATCTCGTGGCTCATACGGGCCAGAAACTCGGTCTTGGCCTCATTGGCGGCCTCCGCCTTCTCCTTCGCCTCGCGAAGCTCGGCCTCCATGGCCCTACGGTGTGCAATTTCCGCCTGAGCTTGCTCGTGCAACCGCGCATTCTTGATGGCTACGGCTGTCTGGTCGGCCAGGGCGGAGAGGAGCCGCAAGTCCCCTTCGCTGAAGGGGTCGGGCCGGGAGCTCTCCACGTTGAGCACGCCAAGGACGTCCCCGTCCGCCACCAGCGGCACCGCAACCTCGGACGCAACCTCTGGAGCGATGGGTACGTATCGGTCGTCCTCGTCCACACGGGGGACGTAGACCAGCTCTCCAACCCGGCATGCGGCGACGGTGACACCAGTACCATCCATTGGGAGCCGCGGGGCCATCTCTCTACCAATCCCGCGGGCAGCGACGGTGTAGAGCTCATCCTGCTCGTCGTCCCGAATCATCAAGCCACAATTGTGAAAGTCCAGGACGCGTTCTACAAAGCCGACCACGGTCTCGGCCGCCTGTCCGACGCCTGGAGAGAGCGTGATCTCACGGCTTAGGTCCTGGATTGCCCGCAGGCGTCGGGCAATGCGTTGCTGCTCCAGGGCTCGTTGGACGGGTGCACGTAGGGCCTCCACGTAGAAGGGCTTTTCAACGTAATCGTACGCGCCCAACCTGAGCGCCTCTATCGCCGATTCCAGAGAGCCGTGGGCGGTGAGAATGATCACGGCGGTCCCGTGGCATTCCTCGCGGATGCACTCCAGTATCTCCAGCCCGTCGAGGTCCGGGAGCATCAGGTCGAGTAGGACGACACTGAACTCATCATCCTGGAGCAGACTCAGGGCCTCACGGCCGCTGCTGGTAGCCACTATCTCCGACGAGACGGGCCCAAGGCAAGCCTTCAACAGCGTGTGCATCTCCAGGTTATCATCTACAACTAGAATACTGTCTTGTGTGTGACTCATAGCCAACGTGTGCCTCTCATCTAAGCAATGACGTTGCGTCAATCAATGGGCAGCCTGATTCCTCACCTACTGGAGGGCCCGATGGACCAACCCGGCAGCCTCTCGCATCTCCTGGGAGAATTGTGATTCCGGTTCAGCGAGGTACAGGGGAACGCCTTCGTTCAGGGCTGCGGCTGCGCGCTCTCCCTCGTCCGGCAGGCATCCCTTGAGCGGCGTCCCCAGGTTTTCGCTGACCCTCTCGCGGCCGTCGCTGCTCGAGTCCCAGAAATTCAGAAGAGGCCAAAAGGAATGCTCCATGAGGTTGACGTCGCGAAGAGCGATGTGAGCCCTATCAACGGACTTCGGGTCTGGGCTCAACACACAGACGTTGACGCCGCCCGGGCTGGCCACCAGCGGCGGCTTGTCCCAGGAGAAGTAGGTCCCCCCATCCAGGACCACGTAGTCGGCCTTGATGAGAGCCAGCTCCAGGACGCGATCGAGGAGCTCGTTGGTCATCTGCTTGGCCGTGGCCGGTTCAGCAGCCCCGGAGAGAAACCATACCCCCGTGGCGTACTCCTGGAGGACCTTGCTGAACTGGCCCATCACCCTGGAGAACATACGGGTATCAAGCTCCTCAACCTGCGGGAGGATGGCCTCCATAGCACGGGAGTTGCCGAGCCCGAGAAAGAGCGCCAGGTCGCCGATAGGCCGCTGCCAGTCGATGAGGAGCACGTCGCGATCTGAGATGTCGTGCAGAGCGAGTCCCAGATTGACGGCCACGGACGTGCAACCGACGCCAGGCCGGCTGCCGAAGACGGTTACCAACTGGCCGAGAGCCGGAGCCTCTTCGCGGAGCTGGACCTCGATGCGCGCCAGGAGTTCACCCGCCTTGACGGGCTTCGTCACGTAGTCATCGCCACCGCCTCGCAGCCCGCGAATCTTTGCGTCGGCCTCGTCCCGGGCAGAGAGGAAGATGATGGGAAGATGCCGCCCCACAGGCAGACGGCGGATCTTGGTGGTCGCCTCGAAGCCATCGATCCCGGGCATCATCACGTCCATCAGCACCAGATCCGGGGGATCGGCCTCGACCTTCTCAACACCCTCCTCCCCGGTGGATGCCGTGACGACCCGGTAGCCCGCTCTCTCCAGAATCAACTGCATCAGGCGGTGAAGCCTGAAGTCATCATCCACGACCAGAATCGTTCTCTCCGCCATCGTATCCCGCCCTCTTAACTCGTCACCAATTTGTGTCGATCTCGGTGCCCGGCAACACACGTGCTCACGTCCCGGATCCGCCGCGCCCTCCGCGGAGCACGGCTAGACAGGAAACCCTCCGGCCCAGAGAATAGCCTTGACCCGCTTGACGAGCTCCTTCGCCTTCACCGGCTTCGTAAGAAACTCGACGGCTCCAGAATCGAAGCCGGCCATACGGTCCTTCACGCGCGTCGCAAACTGATACCGCTGCTTGACGTCGCCGTCCACGCCGCCCTTCGCGCTCAGCATCAGAATCGTAAGCTCCCGAGTCTCCGGATCAGCCTTGAGCCGCTGCGCCATCTCGTAGCCGTTCATGAGGGGCATCATAATGTCGAGGATGATGAGGTCCGGATGCATCGCGCGGGCCTTCTTCAAACCGTTGATGCCGTCGTAGGCCGTATCGACCTCGTAGCCATGTTTCTTCAGTACACTTGAGATGATAAGGACCGTCGGCTTATCGTCGTCGACGACCAGTATGCGGGCCTTCCTACCCATACGCTTCCCTCACTTCCTGCATCTTGCTCTTCACAGCTCACCAATCGTACGCGGCGTAGAACGCTACCACCCGCTGCGCTTCCTTCGCCAACTCCTCGAAGGCGTCGTCGGCACCGACCAACTGTCCTTCTTCACCCATCGTCTCCAGCCTCTGAGCCACATCACGTGCGGCTGTGCCTCCCAGGTTGCTGAGGACCCCTTTGATACGGTGGGCACCTGCCTCCACACCCGAGGCATTGCCGTCGGCCACCGCGTCGCCGAGGCGGTCCAGGGTCTCCGGGATCTCGCTCAAGGACATCTCGGAGACAGCCTCCAGCAGCTCTACGTCGCCGCCGACGACCTCAAGAGCCGCCTCAAAGTCCACGGGCGGATCCGCCTCCACCTCTATCTCCGCCTCCACCACATCCGCTCCAGCCGCCTTCGCGACCAGGAAAGGCTCGATGGTCTCGTACAACTCATCCACACTCACGGGCTTGGAGACGTAGCCGTCCATGCCGGCCTCGGCGCACCTGTCGCGATACTCTTTGGTGGCGAAGGCCGTTGTCGCGATGATGGGAACGTGATGACCGGTCTCCTGCTCTACCTCCCGTATCGTCATGGTCGCCTCCAAGCCATCCATCTCCGGCATGGCCACGTCCATCAGCACCAGGTCCCATCTCTCGCGGGCCACCGCCTCGACCGCCTCCCTGCCGTTGTTGGCGATGGTCACCCTGTGTCCGGCCTTCTCCAGGTTTTTTCTGGCGATCAACTGGTTCGTGGGGCTGTCCTCGGCGACGAGGATCTTGAGCTCGAACGCTCCATCGTCGGCGGCAGGCGCCGCCTCGGGCTTGGCCTCCTCCGGTGGCACGCCGAAGGGCAAGACGACGTGGAACGTGCTCCCCTTCCCTTCCTCGCTCTCCACCCACAGTCGTCCGCCCATCAGCTGGACAAGGTGCCAAGAGGTGGCCAATCCCAGACCCAGGCCGTCGACAGGGCGAGTGGACGAGTCGTCGGCCTGACGGAAGGCCTCAAAGATGACCTGCTGCTTCTCCTGAGGGATTCCGGCGCCCGTGTCCCGGACCCGGAAGTGAAGCTCCACCTGGCTGTCACGATAGGCCTCCGCCTCGACCCAAAGCGAGACCTGTCCGCGGTCCGTGAACTTCACCGCGTTCTCAGCGAGCTGCGCCAGGACCTGGCGTACCCGTCGCGACGCGCCGTGGACCCGCTTGGGCACGCCGGCTGCGACGCGGCTCGAGAATTCCACGCCCTTCTCCTCGGCCCGGGGAGCCAGGACCTCCTCGACCCGCTCAATGGGCTCCCGCACGTCGAACGTCTCCTCCTCAAGCTCCAGCTCTCCCGCCTCCAACTCGGAGAACTCCAGCACATCGCTGACGATGGTAAGCAGTGCCTCAGCCGAGGACCTCGCGGTGGCTAGATAGTCGGTCTGCTCCTCGGGGCGATCGGCATCCAGGCTCAGGTCCAGCATGCCGATGATCTCGTGGAGCGGCGTGCGTAACTCGTGGCTCATATTGGCAAGGAAACGACTTCGTGTACGCGATCCGTCCTCAGCTGCCTGGTGGGCCACTTCGAGCTCATCCCTCAGTCGCGCGTATTCACTCACGTCCACGAGAGCCAACTCCACCTCATCCGTCCCGTCGGACGCCGGCGTGGCACAGATGCGCCACCAAGCGGCATCCTCCCCGCCATTAACCCGGACCCGGCAGTCTGCCCACCGCGCCTGGTCCGGCAAGTCCGACGCAACGATCTCCGCCATCTCGCCAGCATCGGGAAGAAGCTCGGTCAGCGATTTGCCCACCAAGGCCTCCGGCTCCGACCCAAGAAGCTCGCCCGCCGCTCGGTTGGCCGTGGCAATCCGCTCGCCGCGCACCCTCATTTGAGCGATCGCGGGGAACGATGAGCCATCCGGCTTTCCTGCCCCATGGTTCCCAGAAGAGTAGCCGTTCCCGCCAGCGATCGCCTCGCCCACTCGGGGCAGCAGACTGGTCGGGTCATAGGGCTTTGCCACAAAGCGTTCAGGATGGAAGCCGACCTGGTCCCGCAGGGCAGCAAGCTCGACCTCATCCGCGGCCAGCACGATGGGTAGATGCTCGGTTTTGGGGTCGATCTTGAGCCGCCCACAGACTTCATAGCCACTGCTAGTGGGGAGCACGGTATCCAGGACGACCAGATCGGGGGCCTCCTCAAGCGCCTTGACCAGGCCTTCGTCACCGTCGGTCGCCACGGTGACGCCATATCCAGCGCTTTCGAGAATCAGTTGGGCCCTCAAGCCCGCCGTCGTGCTCCCATCGACAATCAAGACATTTCCAGCCATGGTCGAGCCCCCTGCTACCCGTGGTTCCCGGCGACGTTGATGCCCGAGACCGCCCTGACTTTGGAAAGGAGTTCCTTCCTAATCTCCTCGTACCCCTGCGCCGTCATCGCGCTCGGCTTCTGGACGATGTCCAGGGCCCCACTCCGGAGGATGTCCAGTCCCTCGTGAATCATCTCCTCCCTGGTGACGCTCGACACAACCACAATCGGCGTCGGCGCCTCCGCCATGATCCGTTCGGTGGCCGCATGTCCGTCGACGTTGGGCATATTGATATCCATGGTGACGACATCGGGCTTCAACCGCATCGTCTCCCGGATCCCCTCAGCCCCGTCTGCCGCCTGGCCGACGACCTCAATATCGGACTCCATCCCGAGAATGGCCGCAATGTGCTCTCGCGCGGTCGGTGAATCTTCAACAACTAGTACTCTGATCATCTGCCTACTCCTTGGTTCCATTGGCCGGGCCATCGTGCCCGTGGGCAGATCTTCCCGCCCCCGGCATTCGCTCCCCTTGATGTCTGCCGCCATCCGTTTACCCCACTCGCTACCGACAGAGCGAGGCCAGGGTGGGTCCGATCTGGTCCAGACTCACCTCACGGTCGATGGCCCCCAGTGCGATCGCTTCCTTAGGCATACCGAACACGACACAGCTCTGCTCATTCTGCGCTATCGTCACCGCACCTCTATTGTGCAGCGCTTTCATCCCTGCAGCCCCATCTCTGCCCATCCCGGTCAGGATCGCTGCCACGGCAGCGGGTCCATAGGATTGGGCGACCGCATTGAACAGATAGGTTGCGGAGGGTCGATGACCATCCACGTCACCGTCCGAACTCAGCCTTACCCTGCCGTAGGAGCTGATGCCGAGATGGTGATCGTCAGGCGCGACGTAGACCACCCCGGGCTCCACGCGGTCGCTGGCCTCCGCCACCTTCACCCGCAGCACACAGTCCTTGTCCAACCAACTGGCGAGCCCATCGACGAACCCGAAAGAAATGTGCTGGACCACCAAAATCGGCACCGGAAAATCCACCGGCAGGGACCCGATCACTTGATGGAGAGCGGCAGGCCCGCCCGTCGATGCACCAATAGCCACAATCTCCACCTTGTCAGCCTTCGGGCGTGGGCCCGAAGCCGGGCTGGTCGTACCGGCGCCCTTGGCCGGCGTCCTTATGGTACTGCGTGAGCGATGGACTACCTTCACGTCGCTCATCAGCTTGACCTTCCTGACCAGACGCCGGGCAAATCGCTCACGCGTCCGCTGGTCGGCGCTCATAGGCCTCTCGACGACCGTGAGTGCCCCACGCTTCATTGCCTCCCTGGAAAGCTCCGTCTCCTGGCCCAAGTCCACGCTGGTGACGACCACGATCGGGACCGGGTTCGTCGCCATGATCTGCTGCACGGCGTCCAGGCCGTCCATGCGCGGCATCCGAATATCCATGGTGATGACGTCCGGCTCCAGACGCTCCGTCATCGCGACGGCCTCTTCGCCGTTCTTCGCCTCCCCGACCACCGTGAGCCCTTCGTGGCTCTCCAGAATGAACCGCAAGCTCTGCCTGGCCACGGCCGAATCGTCTACGATAAGCACCCGGATCACGGATCACCTTCCCCCTGGACTCGTCTGCGAACCGGCGTGGAACCTGGAGATTTTCCTCGCGAGCTCCCCGACCTCGTTGCCCGACAGGAGCACAGTGTCGTTTGCTCCCGCGGCACGGAACTTGTGACGGAAGCCGGGCACCGACGTCACCCCGATGATCAATGCCCCAGGTTTCGCCATCCTAATCCTCTCAACTCCCCGCGCCCCGTTCATCCGTTTTCCGAAGTTGTTGTAGACCACGAACGTATTGTAATGCTCCGTGTACCGGAGGGCATCTTCGCACGAGCTGTAGCGATGGACTGCGACGTCCAACTTGCTGGCGAGAGCTCGGCTGACAATCTTGCGGGCCGTCTGCCTCCCGTGCACAACGCAGACGAGGGGGGCCCCTTCCGGGGTTCTCATCTCGGCGGACTCCGCCTTCACGGCATCCGTCTCCACGGACGTCTTCCCACCCGGTTGACCAAGATGATCCCGCACCAATCGACCCGCCAGGCCTTTGGCCGCCATCCTGCGCAACTCACTGTTCGATCTCGTCATAGATAGGTCCTTTGACTGGCTAGTCGAATGCCGCCGATTCGTCACTGCAGATCAAAGCCTGCCTGATGGATCCACTCACTGGGGCGGAGAGCGAATTACTGCTGCTTCCCCAGGGCCCGCGCGGCCTCCGGATAGAGAGTGGTCACAACGCGCTGTCGGACCACACGTACAATTCTCTTGACGGAACGCTCGCCAACCACAAGCGCTGTGTCAGCCCCAACCTGGACGAACTGCTTGTCGAAACCCGGGTTATGGGTGACGCCAAGCACGTAGGCCTTCGGCTCCATCAGTCGTATGCGCTTTGTCCCCTGGGGCCCGTTCATGCGGCCCTGCCCGAAATAGTCGTAGACGACGAAAACATCGTAGTCCAGGTCCGACGCCAGGGCGTCCTCGCAGCAGGCGAACGCGTCCGTCTCGGCCTGCAGCTCTCGGGTCAGCGCCCGGCTGAGTATCTCTCTCACGAGGCGGCGGCCGCAGATCACACAGATCCGCAGGTCCTCAACCTCCACATGAGCCACGTTCTGATCGCCCTGCGTCTGCGCTCCCATGTCCCTGCCCTCTCTGGATCCTTGCACTACTAGCTCAGGACCCGTGCATCGGCGAACTCTGCCGTGAGAACAACGTCGGTCATTCTCTGCAAACGCCTTGATCTTAGTGCCCACTGACTGCGTCATGCCAGCTGGCGCACCGCGTCCAGCAGCGTTTCCTGCTCGAAGGAGCTCTTCACGATGTAGGCATCCGCCCCCACCTCGAGCCCTCGTTCCTTGTCCTCGGTCGATTCCAGTGAGGTTACCAGAATGACCGGCGTATTACAGAGCTTGGCGTCTTCACGCACGGCGGCCGTCAGCTCAAAGCCGTCCATGTTGGGCATCACGACATCGCTGATGATCACGTCGCACACGCCATCGGACTGGAGGATGCTCAAGGCCTCAACCCCGTCCGCAGCCACCTTGACGTCATAGCCCACCGTCTCCAGAATGTTCTTCTCGAGATTCCGCGTCGCCAATGCATCGTCGACCACCAGGACGCTCGCCCGCTTTTCCTCCTGCTCCTGAGAGCGAGCGATGCGGGCCGCGATATCCGTCTTCCCAGCGGCGCCTCGTGCGGATTTCAGGAGATCGGATGGGTTGAGCGTCATGATCACCTGTCCCGTCCCGAGGATCGTCGCTCCGGCCACGTTCCGTACGCGGGCAAGCTGCTTCCCGAGGCTCTTCACGACGCTTTCCTGCTGTCCCACCACCGCATCAACCAGGAATGCGATCCGCCACCGACCAGCACCGAGGATCACAACGGGTATCTTCTCGTTGGGATCCAGGGCCTGCTCCTGCTTGGGCATCTCAAGGACATCGCAGAGATAGACGAGAGAGATGGGCTGACCGTTGACGATGATGGCTTCCTTGCCCTCCACGGTGGAGATGCTCTCCGGCTCGATGCGCTGGATGCGTTCAACCGCGGAGATAGGAATGCCGAAGGTCTGCTCGCGTACACGGACAAGTAGCTCCTGGGTCGTGGCCAGGGTCAGCGGGAGTGTAAGGGTGGTGATCGTCCCCTCACCAAGCGTGGAATCGACGTCGACGTGCCCGTGGAGGGCCTCGACGTTCTTCCGCACCACATCCATCCCCACGCCCCGACCGGAGGTTTCGGTAATCATCTTGCTGGTGGAGACGCCGGAGGCAAAGATCAGCTGCATAGCCTGCTCGTCGCTAATGGCCTCCAACTCCTCCTGAGGCAGCACCTTCGACTTGAGCGCGGCGCGTTTGACCTCCTCGACGTCAATGCCGGCTCCGTCATCACTGACCTCGACGACGATGTTGCTTCCCTTCTGGTAGGCCCTGACGGTAACGGTGCCGACTCGGGGTTTGCCCGCCGCTTCGCGCTCGTCCGGCTTCTCTATGCCGTGATCGACCGCGTTGCGCACCAGGTGTACCAGAGGATCCTTGATCTCCTCAAGCACGTTCCGATCGAGCTCCGTCTCGGCGCCCTCGATGACCAGGTCGACGTCCTTCTCCTTCTGTCGCGCCAGGTCGCGGACCATGCGCGGGAAGATGTTGAGCACGGTGGCGATGGGCAGCATGCGGACCTTCATCACCTCCTCGCTCACGTCAGAGGTGACCCTGGAGAGGAGGAGGGCGTCCCGCGAGAGGCCGCGCCAGAGATCACTCACCTCGCCGGCCAGCTCCTTCAACACACGCTCGTTCTCATTGAGGAAACGAAGGAGAGGACGGATCCTCTCGTCGCCGTTCTCATGGAGGAGCTGGCTGTGCGCCGCCCTGATCTTCAGCCACTCCCGGTTCCAGTCCTCGGTGGCATGGGTGACGGCCTCCAGCTCCTTCAGACGCTGGTCGATCTTCAAGCCCGCCACCATCAACTCACCGGCCTGGGTCATGAGCGAGTCCAGCTTGTCGGTGGAGACGCGGATGCTCTCCTCCGTGCCCTGAGCGAGCCCCTGGCCGCCCCTCCGCCTGCCGCCGCCTGCCGCGGCCCCCGCGGCCTGACCGGCGCCTCCACCATCCTCCACCGTGCCCTGAGGCTCCAGGGCCTCGACCTCGGAGGCTTCCTGCCCCGGTCCATCAGCAGGGGCTATAACCCTGCCTTCCTCGGCCGCGTCGAGCCGACGGTGGAGTGTGGGCAGATCGAGTCCGTGCGCATCACCTTCCATGGTGGTGGCGACGATCACCTCCGCAGCATCGATCCCCTCGTAGAGGACATCACAAAGGTCGGATGTGAGCTCTAGATCGCCCGATTTCGCGACGCTGAAGACGCTCTCCAGGCGGTGGGCGACGCCCTCGATCTCTGGAACGTCCGCTGCCCCGGCCGACCCCTTCAGACTATGAGCCTCCCGGAAGATCTCCTTGAGCAGCTCCGCCCGCTCATCCTCCGGAGGATCGTCCTCAAGGGCCAGGAGCACCCGGTTCATGGCCTGGATGTGCTCCTTCGCCTCCATTTTGAACGTAGCGCGCAACTGGCGCATGATGTCTTCGTCTAGCATAACCATAGGCCTACTCCATCCGGGTCAGGAGCGCCTCAGGCTGAGCCCTCTCCACCTCCGTGCGGTGGGAGAGAGCTCGGCCCTTGGGCTCGCTACATCTTGTACTGTTCGACAGCGGCCTCGAGATCCGCTCCGAGCGTGTCCAGATCCTGGGCAGCCTTCTCCGACT
>CAZIWL010000047.1:23571-28659 GCA_964542755.1 uncultured Anaerolineales bacterium | reverse complement strand
TAGACGTCGATCAGGTAGCCGATCGCCTGGAGACTATAGAACGAGATACCCACGGGCAATAGTAGGCTGGGAACAGTCACCCAATCGGCCAGGCCCACATAGCCGACGAGGGTCCGGAAAGTCTCAGCGGCAAACCCCAGGTACTTGTAGGTATGGAGCAACCCCACACTGATCAAGCCGCCAACCACGAGCTGTCTCCTCCGCCTCTTTGGATCGGCCGTGTTCCCCATCAACCGAGACGAAGCATAGGAGGTCAACGTCGACAAGGCAAGCGGGATCAAGAACCTCGGCGCCCAGCTGGCGCAGAAGGCATAGCTGACGATCAGCAGCAGCACCCATCGGAACCGCTGGGGAAGGAGCCAGTAGCCTGCCAGGACGAAGGCCAGAAAGGCCAGGAAAGGAAGAGAATCAAAGGACATACGCGTCCGCCTCGTTCATCGTATCACTCCGACGCCGGGCAATCGGAGGGTAGCTCGGCGCCCTGGGCGGCGTCCCCCATCCAGGCCAGCGCGTCGGAGTAGCTGCGCCACCGGATGTCGGCGTGGGATGCAGCTTCGTACTCGATCATGGTCACTGAGTGCCCGAGGGCGCAAAGCTGATCGACATAAGCCCGTTGACTGGGCGGTGTGATGACCGTGTCGGCCGTGCCCTGCAGAATCAGAACCGCGATGTCGGTGCCCCCGCCCAGCCCGGCAGTGTTCGCGGCCAGCCGCTCGGCGAACTCAGGATAGACCTCAGCCAGCCGGCCGCCGTCCAGCACCTCGCGGAACGCCGGGTCGTACATACGCCGCGCACTATGCGAGTAATAGGAGAAGATCTGATCCACACAGGTGGTCAGCACGTCCTCCTCGAAGTTCGATACCCAACGGGGCTGATAGACCTCGGCCGGCTCTATGATGTCCTCCCCATAGAACTCGCGATAGGCGTAGACGATGTAGGGACCGAAGATCGGATCCTCCTGCAGCAAGAGGCCGGGATCCGTCACCGGGCCGAAACCGATCACACCCTTGATCGGCAGCTCGGGTGCATAGGACGGCGCACGGTCCTTGGCCGCGAAGATGGCATGACCGCCGCTGGAGTAGCCCATCATGAAGGCAGCCTGAGCGGGTTCGGCTTCCGTATCCAGCGCTTGATCGCCGTCCCAGACGTTGTAGGCAGCACGGACCGCGTCAAGGAGCGTCTGCCCCTGCAATTCGGCCACAAAGTACGCGTGAATACGCTCTGGATCTTCGAAGTGCAGCCAGTTCGGGAAGACGACGATGTGCCCTTGCGCGGCGTACGCGAGCGAGTGGTTGTGATAGCCCCCCCAGCTCCGTCCCGTCGTCCGCTCATCAAGGGGCGCACAGCCGTTCCCGACGCCGGTCGTGCCGGCGGCGTGGCCCAGGACCGGGAAAGCGGTCTCCGACTCGACGTACGGCACGTACAGGTCCGCCTGCGTCTCCACAACCTCTCCGACCTCATCCACGGTCTCGAACGTGATCCGATACATGTCCACGGGATACGTTCCTGAAGGCCGATAGCGGTCGATGGCGCGGACGTCCGTCACGTCCCCGCCGGTGACCGTCGGCGTCGGCGTCACTGCCTCCGGCGTCACGGGCGTTGCTGTTGGCGTTACCGACGGAGCTGCCCATGGCGTTGCCGTCGCTTCGCCCGCCGCAGGCGTGGGAGGCGGCGTGGCGGTGACGGTCATGGAGGTTGGTGCTGCCGTGGCTGTTGAAGTTGCTTCTGGTGGGGCGGAGACCGACGGGCCTTGCGCTCCCTCCACGGCCGACGCGACCTGCTCGGCGACGACCTCCTTGCCTGTCTCGGTCAGGTGCTCCAGATCGGTGAAGTCGTAAGCCGGCAGCTCAAAAGCCAGGTTGAGCAGCGTCACGCTGTCCAACGCGGCGGCGTCCAGCCTGGACTCCACCACCTGGATGTTCTCGCGCAAGCGTTCAGTGAATCTGCTCCCGAGGAAGCGTTCACCCTGCTCCACATTGATGGGAGAAATGTAGAAGATCACGTTGAAGCCGCGGCGCTCAGCTAGCTCCGCCACCTCGATCGATTCATCCAACTTCCGGTGATCAGGCTCAAGATTGAGCATATAGTGGTAGGTGAGCACAGCCTGCGCCGTTTCCTCATCCTCCAGGGCGACCTCGCGGTACGCGTTCTCGGCTTCCTCCTGCAGGATCTCGTCATCCGCCAGGGTCTCATAATCCCTGACTTCCCCGACGACCTCGTCGCCGTCGTAGACCGGCGTATCCAGAAAGACCCGCTGGCTGATCGACGGCTGGAAGAAGCCGAAGGCCTCCAACGGCCTCAGGAGGAGCCTGGCCCAGGGGTGCCCCAGCGCCAGAAGCCTCCGTTCCTTCGTGAACTGGTAGGCCGGACGCCTATCCCACGCCGGGGAGAACGAACGGAGGTTGATCGGAAGGACCAGCGTCTGCGGCGAGACTCCGTGGCGATCCATATGCGCAGCGTAGGCGTGGAACACCTCGAGGCCGTAGGCCGGATGGGCAACCTGCCCAACCTCCCGCTCGGGCAATAGCTCCTGAAGGATCTCCCCGGTGGTCACCTCTCCCAAGGGCAACAGGAGCGTGCTGTCGCCCAGATAGAGCACCTCGACGCCCTGAGAGAGAAGGCGGTCAAACTTCTCGATCTCAGCCGGAAGTGACGGCGGGAACAGCGCCGAGACCCCAGTGTGGAGCACGACGAGCAGGACGAGGAAGAACGATATCTTAACCAGCGGCTGCTTTCTCATGGTTGAAGGAGGTGTCCGCACTCTGACGACGGTGTCTCACCAGCCTGCACGGCCTCCATCCAGGCAAGGCTGTCCAGGTGGCTGGCTTGGCGTATCTTGAAATGATTGACGCCCGGATAGACGCGATAGGTCACGTTCTTCTGCGCCTCGCACAGCCGGCGGACGAAGGGCTCCACCGTGCGCAATCGCACGATGGGATCCGCCTCACCGTGGAGAATGATCGTAGGCGTCGACGCGTTCACCTCGCGCCCAGCGTAATTCAGGTCCAGCAGAGCCTTGAACTCGGGAAATTCGGCCGCCAACCGATCCGTCTGCAGCGCCTCTCGGAACCGGGTCGTGTACATGGTCTCATGGGTGTTCGGGTAGTAGCCCAGGGCGTCGTCAATGCACATCGTCACATCCCGATCAAATGTTGCCATCCAGCGCTCCTGGAAGAGATCCTGGGGATTCACGATCTGGTCGCCGTAGTAGGCGCGATAGGCTTGCACGATGTACGGTGCATAAAGCGGGCTGTCACACATCAACCCCTCTACGTCGGGCGCGACGGCGTGGCCCACGACCCCCACGATGTTAAGCTCCGGAGCGTAGCGGGGAGCCATCGCGTCGCCCGCGAAAGCGCCGTGGCCGCCCTGCGAGTATCCCCCGAAGAAGACCGTGTCCATGGGCCGAGCCAGGATGTCCTCTGACGGCGGATCAGAGAAGAAGTCATAGATCGCTCGGGTGAGGTCGAGCATCACGTAGCCTTCCAGCTCGGCGACGAAGTAGGGGTGCGTCCGATTGGGATCATCAAAGCCTTGCCAGTTGGCGATCGCCGTGATGTAACCCTGGGTCGCGTAGGCCGATAGGTGCGCCCGGTAGTTGCCCCACCCCCGATGATCCAGGTGCTCTTTCAGCGTTGCGCACTCGTTGGCGACGCCCGTCGTCCCCGAGCCGTAGACGAAGAGCGGAAACGTGGTCTCGGTCTCTACCCTGGGAAAGCGCAGATCAGCCTGCACGAGGACCTCTCCACCCGCGTGATCGCGCGTTCGGAACTGGATGCGGTACACATCGACGGGATACTGCGAGATGGGACACGTCTGGGTCGGCAAGTATCCGGCCAGAACGCTGTCTACCTTGGCAATGGACAGCGACTCCTGCCACGCGGCCGAACCCTCAGCAACACTCCCCGTCTGCGTCGGCGGCAGAGGCGTCCACGTCGGGAGCGGGGTCGACGTCGGCGGCGGGAGCGGCGTGGACGTCCGGGATGGCAGAGGTGTCGACGTCGGCGGCGGCAGGGGCGTGCAGGTCGCCGTCGGACAGACGGTGGATGTCGCAGATGGGAGCGGTTCCGGCACCGTCGTTGGTGTAGGCGTCGCGGCCGGCGACCCTCTACACGCGGCCAGGATCAGAACGCTGAGGGCTGCCAGCAGCAGTTGGCGGCCGCGATGGACGGAACGCCAGAATCCATATGTAGACCGTGCAAAGAGCAACCGCTTACTCGCTTTCTCTTCTCGCATAGTAGTCGAAGAACACTGCGGAACCGTGCGCAGCGACGCCTCGTTCGAGACTCATGTCGGGGCTGCCGCCAAGATTGCCGTGCAGAATCCAGTCCGGATGGTCAACAGTCTGGAGCTCCTCCACCCCGGTCTCAACCCACGGAGTCGGCTCGAAAGCGCTATTCCCCCCCCTCCGCGGCACAGAGTCTGTTCCGCAGCGCCAGTCATCTGGGTGTTGGGCCAAACCGGGGACCAGAAGACGGAATCCCAGTCCCGCGTGCCTTGCTGCGTACGACCGCCTGTCCTCAATCACGCCAGCACGCGGCGCAATCGGGATAGATTGCCATGCCAGCCGCCCCGCTCTCGCCTCTCTTGTCATCTTCTCAGGCGGCGTGAGCGCCTGGGGTGGCCCGCCCTCCCATCAGTCTCCCGCACACGGTCATGCGCCTGTCATCAACTGGCCTCTTCGCGCTGCATACCGTCAACAACGGCCTGATGCAGCAGGTGGCGGGTATTGAACCGTGCGGTATGGTTTTCGTTGCGTTGGTATTCTACCCGGCGGATCGCGAGGACACAACATGAAGTTCGTAGCCAAAGTGGTGGGGCTGCAGTCGTGCCACGTCGCCCAGTAGCGGACGCGGCTCCGTGCGCCGGGCCATCCATTTGGGAGATGTGCGCACACTGGTGGTTGATGTGGTCACGGGATCGCTCCTACGAAAGCGCCCTGTAGTCCGACGTCATGGTCCGCGCCCACCCCCCCTGGATCCCCTCCCGGCTCCCCGTCCCACAAACGACATCGTAGACCCGGGAGCCTACTATCGCATCACGTCACCCACGAGCCAAAGGGCGAGCCCGTGGAGGCCGTGCTCAGAC
>CAZIWL010000047.1:0-23471 GCA_964542755.1 uncultured Anaerolineales bacterium | reverse complement strand
TCGCATCACGTCACCCACGAGCCAAAGGGCGAGCCCGTGGAGGCCGTGCTCAGACAAGTGTCCGGCTGGGCCCGAAGATACCCCAGGCTGACCGGCCTCGGCTAGTTGAGAGCCCCCGACGATCGGGGCTTCTCGCCTCCTGCCCCTCTGGCACCCCACGCCCGTCGTCCAACGTGGCTCTTCCTATCGTAGGCGCCGCGGTGTTCCGGCAGCTGCCCATGCTGAACGGCAGCGCACGGCGGCGGCCTCGAGGGCCTCGCAAGGCCCCTATCACCTGGCCCTGGGGGAAGAGAGACAGACGCTGAGAGGAGCGACGCTTATCATGCAATGAGCGCCATTGCTTAGAAGGATCAAGCGCGGGGGATAGAGACACTCGTCCGGCGGGGCCAGGCCGAGACTGTGATCGCTCGAGTACTGACCGGCGCTTTGCGGGCTGGTCCCACTCCTCGCCCACGGTTCGGAACAGTGCGTCGTGGACAATGCCTTCGTCCATGCGAAAGCCGCCCTCGAGCAAGGCGAGCAGAACCTCGGCGGCAGAGATATTCAGGCCACGCTGCTTGGCCAGGATGACCACTGCCAAGGTGCCTTTCAGTGAGTTGCCAAAGCTCCGAGCGCACTTCCTTGCGGCCGCGTCATCGAGGATGACGGTCCCACCAGCGTACTCCAGCGCATGGGAAAGGACGGTGGTCTCACTCCTTCCCAGATCCCAAGACAGGACTTCCGGCAGCAAAGGACCGGATACAACGGCGAATCGCCCGCACGATTCAGCCGCGCGAGCGCGATTCCCCGCTGGCCCCGCCTCAATCTCTTCGATCACGGCCCGGGGAACCACGATCTCATCAGCCAGGGCGTCAAACAGGAACGCTCGTCCCACGCGTGCAAGGACAATGATCGGTGAAGCATTGAGGACCCACCGCTCACCCACCCTCAACCTCGTAGACGATCTCATTCGCATCGTACTGGAATGGCGAGACACCGAAACGTGCCAGAGCTGTGAGAAACTCACTCCGAGAAAGCCCTGCAATCTCCGCTGCCTTCGCCTGTGAAATCTAGCGCATCTCATACCACTTCACGGCTGCCGCCAGTCGCATCTCGCCAACGAAAGTTGCCAGCCAGATCCTGATGCAGAGCAGA
Source organism: uncultured Anaerolineales bacterium (assembly GCA_964542755.1). Classification (GTDB taxonomy): domain Bacteria; phylum Chloroflexota; class Anaerolineae; order B4-G1; family B4-G1; genus SKLM01. Next base: position 22,337 of record CAZIWL010000047.1, on the reverse strand, counting down.
GAAGACGCTTATTGGCAGATCCACACGAACCTCTACCGTCTTTGACTCACGCATTCCGCGCCCCCACCCATGCACCCATTCCGTCGTCGCTGTACCACAACCTGACTGACGCCCCGATGCGGCGCCTCCACTATCGGACTATACTCGTGGCGCCTGGCTCAACAAATGGTGTCTACGCGGCCTCCGGGAATAGGGGCTCATCTACAACTCGAACGCCATCGCCACTCGCTTGAGTGAGATGTTCAAGTCAGGGCCTGTCGGCTCCAAGGGGCTCTATTCTAGGCAGTGCGAGGAGCGATCCTGGTCAACTTGACAAACGTCTTCTCCTTTCAGCCCGCCAGCACGGCCAAGGCGTGCGTGCACACGCATACGCTGCAGCACATTCGCGACGGTCCGGCCGTCCATCACTCAACCCTGATCCCCCGCCACCCATCCGTGATCTACCCCAACGGGTGCCCGTCCAACACTCGCTTCCGTGAAAATGGGGCTACGGTGCCTGGCACTGGGCGAAGCAGCCGTTCCAGTGCCTGGTGCCTGCTGTCAACGCACATCGCAGACCGTTTTCTCGGCAGGCCCAGGATTGTGATCGGGACGTGTTTGGCTGCAGCGAACCCATCACCAATCAGACCGCCCGACCTGACTTAGCGACCTTAGTCCAAGGGGTGGTCGATGGGATCCTCCTCAATGGCTACGAACGGGCCGTTTTCGACCTGCAGATGGCCGGTACGCACCAGGCTGCCCAAGCGGGCTACCGCTTGACCCACCTGGTCGACACAGATTCCCCGGCCATCGTGGCACAGGAAGCCCCGCACGGAATGCCGGTCGCCCCTAGGGAAGCCTACCAGGATGGCATCTCCCTGGCCCCGTCGCGAAAGCGGCTATGCGTAGCGGCGTCGAGGCATGCAGCAAGCAAAGGCGTTCGCGGGCAGCATCGCCATCGCCCGCTACCTAACTCACTGACTTAGCGACCCAGCAGCGTCGCGGGAGAGACTGGGTGACGCTAAGGGATGGTCACCAGTGCGCGTCACCGGGCCACTCGCCGCGGAGCCGCGTGGGCCAACCGCCTACCGTTCTTCTACGTGATGGGTTCCGCCACCGGAGGCCCATAGACTCCACCCGAGTACGCTCCCACGCAGGCGCCGAGCGGAATTGCAGACCATTGAGAGTGTGGTATAGTGGATCGGACGGCTGCAACACGGGGATTGAAGCCGCCTGAACAGTCGCCGCAGACTACGAGCCAATGGAGTTGCTGGGTGCGGGGAGTGAAGCCGTTCAGTGTGTTTGGACAGGGACACGTCCCACGGTCGTGATGGTCTTGGTAGGTGCCCACTCGTGCCCGGACAGAAGGAATCCCGAAGGGACCACAACCCTTGTTCCCGCTTGAGGGTGACCTTCCTTGCCCCTTCCGCCCTGGGGCTCCTCGCGGTGCTGTCGCTGACCCCGCCCCTCGCCGCCCAGCTTGGTCTGCTGGCGCGGGAACTGGCCGATCTCCCGCCGGCGCCGGCTCCCTCGTTGATTCACGCGTGCCCAGCTCGTCTCCGCCGATCCAGTGGCTGTCGGGACCTGACTGGCCCACGGCGCGCACACGAACTCGACGACGTGCGAGGAAAGAATGGACCCGAGACCGATCTGGCCTCAGCTGCCCCCTCCACATCCGAGATCATCTCACGATCCATGTCGTCTTCATCATCGATGTCCGTCCGCATCGAAGGACGGAATCTAGGCTAAGGGCAAGCCAAAGCTCGAAAGGAACGGGACGATGTCCTACATGATGATGCTGGTTGCCAAGGACGAGGAGCAGATTAACGCAGTCTTGAAAGCGTGGGAGACCATCCACGTTGATGATCTCGTTCTTGTGGAAAGCACGTGCTTTCACCGTGGGGCAGAAGACCGCCCACACATTCCCATGCGATTCGTGTTTGAAAGGCTAGCGCAAGGACAGCGGCAGTGCTCAGTCACCTTGTTTGGTGTCGTAAGGGATGAAGCGATGGTCCAGCAATGCATCGTCCAAGCGGAAAGTGCCATCGGCGGGTTTGACATCGCGGAAAATGCCATGCTGGTCGCCTGGCCGTTGCCCATTGTGAGGGGATTTCCCACGAAAGCCTCAGGGCGGGGAGCGCTTGAGTGATGATCTGGGTGCAGTTCGTGATCGGTGCGCTCATCTTGGTGGCTGCAGCCGTCAAACTCACCGAGTATGGCGACGCCATTGGCTATCATACCGGGTTGGGCGGCATGTTCGTGGGTGCGCTGCTGATCGCCGGCGCAACCTCACTTCCAGAGATTCTGACGATGATCAGCTCCGTAAACCAAGACCACATCAATCTAACCGCAGGTGACCTCTTTGGCAGCAGCATGTACAACATGCTCCTGTTGGGACTGCTGGACATGCTCTTCTACAAGACACGCATCCTGCGCCGGGTTGCTCTCAAGCACGCCCTTACAGCAAGTCTTGGAACCTTGCTCACCGGCCTGGCCGTCTTTTTCATACTGAGCGACGTTCATCCCAGAATCGGCTGGTTCGGTTTGGATAGTCTCCTGATGATGGCAGTCTACTTCGCCGGCGTTTGGCTGCTACACTCCAATTCCATCGGCGGCATCGTGGATGATGTGAGGCCGGAGGGCGAGACGGCGGACGATATCCCTTCCGTGCGTCGCGCGCTCATCGGTTTTGGGCTCGCGGTAGGCGTGCTGCTGATTGTCGTCCCCTGGGTCGTCCGCAGCGGGGCCGGGATTGCCCAAGTGACCGGCTTGGGCGATGGGTTTGTCGGGATTCTGCTGATAGCCGGGGTCACCTCGCTTCCCGAGCTCGTCGCGATGATCGCCGCAGTGCGTTTTCGTGCCTACGACATGGCTGTGGGAAACCTCTTCGGCAGCAATATCTTCAACATGTTTGCCCTGGCCCTCGCTGATCTCATCTACGTGCGGGGGAGTTTTCTGGAAGCCATCGATCCGATGTTTGCGATCGCGGGCCTTCTGGCCATGCTGCTTACCACACTGGGGCTTGTCGGGAACCTGGCTCAAGCTGAGCGACGGGTTTGGATCGTGGAGCTAGACGCCGTGTTGTTGGTTGCTGGCTATGTGGCTGGGATCTACCTGCTCTACCTGCGAGGTGTCGGGGGATGACCTAACGTCTGTCGTTCGACCCTTCTCGTAGGCCGGAGCGTTATGCGCCCCTTCCAGGATGACGCGAGCGTTCGCAAACCCATCCTCGTCCTCTCCGGGTTCTAGCTCATGATCGGCCTGTCGCCGTCTCACGAAATGGTGGCAAGGGGCGCCCCCAGAACGACTACGAGCGAACGTGCATGTCCGAGCGAGGGGTGGAAAGCCTCGCGGCGGACGGGGTGTCCAAACGGTGTTCCCATCGTCAAGAGGACACCCCCTCTACACGTGTTGTCGCCGGCCAATAACGTTGCATCGCATCTCCTTGCGGGGCGCACAGCGACGCTGATCGTTTCGCGCCAGACAACCATCTTGGCAGTTCCTGAGCGGGTGCCCCTGGACGCGTAGGTGTGGACCCAATCGTGCACCGATAATCGGCCCTGCTTCGCACGACCGTGACCGCTCTACCCTGGTTTCCCTGCGTTCGACTAGGTTGCTTCCGCTGTGCCGGAGCCTGCTAATCGGTTTCGACCAAGGGCCGATCATCCTCTCGAAGAACGGCTTCCCCAACGAGTTCGACAGAAGCGCCCCATTGGCGACGTGGAGGCTTCCCTGGAGACGGTCCGCATGAGAGGACGTGACCTCCGTGATTGGTCAACGTGACTCAACCGTCACTCTCGACGTGAAGCGCTTGATAGTCGACACGGCGGTCAATGAGCAGACGCCGCTCCAGGTTCCTCGGTGGACCAGAATCCTCCTGTCAACTCTGCGTGCGTCTCCCGCACGCCTCAGCCAGGCCATCCCAACCAGCCGCAGCTTTCCACTCTGTCAGAGCGAAGACCTGGGAACAGCCCCTGCACAGCGAATTAAGGCTAGACAAACCTTAAAGGATATGATACACTGGCTGTATAGGCTCTCGGTGAACCATCCGCTAGTCGGGCGCAAGGATTCGAGGGCCCTGCCCTGAGGAGGAACGATGTTTCCCAGGAGCGCTGCGGCTGCGCGCAGCGCCCTCGCCGGGCTGGTGGTTGTCACCGCCCTGGGCGCTGCGCTTCCGGTTCACGGACGTCCCCCGCGGTCATCACCGATCACCCCACCCGTCCAAGGTCGTGAGCTGCAATGTCCACTCGAGCTCCGAACAGAGCGGCCCGCCGCTCTACCGGATCCCCTCGCAAGCGGCGGAACAGCCGCCGACGGCAATTCCCGCTGGGCGCCCAGCGACGACCGTGAGAATAGTACCCCCACCTCCTGGCACATACGGGCCGGGCAGACCCCACAGGACGTGACTGATACAATCGACAAAGGCTACCGTGTGGTCGACATTGATGTGGACGCCACCTCGCCGAGCTACCGGTTCACAACGGCCTATGTGGCGAACTCGGGCTCCTTTGCCAAGACCTGGTGGTGGTACTACGACGTAAGCAGCGCCACGCTGAGCGACGCTCTCAGCAGCAACAACGCCCGACTGATCGCTTTGAAGGCCCACGACCTCGGTGCGGGCCAGATCCGCTTCACCGCCCTGATGATCAGCAACACGGGTCGGGACGCCACCGCTTGGTGGTGGGACTACGACCTAACTCCCGCGGAAATCGCGACCCTGGTGGACGACAACGACGCTCGCCTTACCCAGATCCATGCTTACGAGACCCTGGGTCAGACCCGCTACGCAGTGGTTATGGTCGACAACACCGGCGCCAACAACAAGGCATGGTGGTGGTACTACGATGCTACCCCTGCGACGGTGTCCGATGCTCTTCAGACCAACAACGCCCGCTTGATCGATATGGACCTCGATCCGGCCACCAGCAGGCTGAACGTCATTATGGATGCCTGTGCATCGGGATGCCCCTACTGGTGGTGGTACAGAGGCATTGCCGAGGACCAGCTCCTCCATCTGGCGAATCAGCACGGGGCGCGCGTCATCGACGTCAACGGCTATCCCGGGTGCGGAGACACCTGCTACGATCTGCTGCTCATCAACAACTCAACCGCGATCACAACTCGCGTGGGCGAGATGCTGCGGTCAGGCACCGACGGCACCAAGGGGCTCTACCTGGAAGAGGTCGGAGGAGCGGTTCTGGCCAACCTCATGAACGACTACCCCTTCGAGCCCGCCAGCACACTCAAGGTCGGCGTGCACCTCCACACGATCCAGCAGATTCGCGACAATCCGGCCGTCTATCACTCGACGCTGATTCCCCGTTACCCATCGGTGATTCCCCCCAACAGCTGCCCGTTCAACACGGTGATCGGCACGGAGACGATCTTCGACGCCGACCGGGCGATGATGCGTGAGTCGGACAACGCCACCACCCGCGAACTGGTGGACTACTTCGGCGAGGCGAATGTCAATGCCACGATGACGTCCGTCGGCATGTCCGACTCCAGCGTGAACCACGTCTTCGGCTGCGGCGGTCCCATCCCCAATCAGACCACGCTTGATGACCTGGCCACCTTATACCGAGGTGTGGTTAACGGGAGCCTCCTCGATGGCTACGACCGGGCGCTCTTCTACCTCCAGATGGCCGGTACGCACCAGTTTGCCCAGGAGGGCTACGACTGGACGCATCTGGTCGACACCGATATTCCCGTCATGGTAATACAGGAAGCCCCAAGCGCGATGCCCGTCGCCCTCAGGGACGCCTATGAGGATGACACCTTCCTGGCCTATAAGGCCGGGGGCTACAAGCTCTGCACCAGTGACGAGTGTGCCACCTACGTGGTCCACCTCTCCATCTTTGGCTACGCTCAGATTCCCTTCTGCGACGCTGGGGGACCGCGCGACTACGTTTTCGGCCTGTTCATCACCAATGCCACGTCAGAGGATGACGCTGAGGACACGTTCGACGCTGCCAGGGCCGAGCTACTGCGGGAGCAGATTCGTGCCGGTCTGGCATCGTGCTTCCATCGGATCTACCTACCGCTTACCTTGAGATAGGTTGCCGTGTGAAACGTCAGCCGATATCCAAAGCCACCTGAAACTGCCGACGGAGAAAGCCATGTCGCGATCTCTGCGGAAGGACTATGAGCCCATACTCCTACGTCAGTCCGCACGAGAAGAGCCCCCGGGGGCCGTCCGCAGCGGCCTCAGAGGGCTTCGTGATCCAGGTAGCGATTCGTTTTGCCGACCCAGTCTGTCCGTGTGCGTTGCACCTGCTGGGTGCGATGTACCCTCGCTTCAGACCGCCTTCAGCAACGCCTCCGCCACGTCCTTCATCGACCGCCGCTCCTCCCGCGCTCGGCGCCGGATCCGCCCGTAGGCCTCCGCCTCCTCGAGCCCCTCCCTCCGCATCAGCGCACCCTTGGCCCGCTCGATCACCTTCCGCGCGACCAGCTCCTCCTCCAGCTCAACCGTCCGCTCCTGCATCCACTCGAACTCGGAGAAACGGGCCGTCACGACCTCCAGCGTGGCCAGCAGCTCTCGCTCCTTGATCGGCTTGATCAAGTAGGCCATGATGGGCAGCGCCTTCGCCTGCTCCACCAGTTCTTGATCCCCATAGGCGGTCAGCAAAATCAACGGAGTGGGCCGCTCGCGGTAGATCCGCTGGGCCGCCGTCAATCCATCCAGCCTGGGCATCTTGATGTCCAGAATGCCTAGGTCGGGCCGGGTCCTGCGGGCCAGGTCGACCGCCGCCCGGCCGTCCGCCGCCTCGGTGACCTGGTGACCGCCATCCTCCAGCATCCGACGCAGCCCCATCCGCGTAATGGATTCGTCCTCGGCGATCAAGATGCGCATACCTCTTCCCCAACTCCTCAAAGACTCGCGCTGCGATACCGCCTAGCTTGGCGACGCCCGACGTCACCCGACGAGGATCGTCGCGCGCGTGCCGCGTTCCATCTCCTCAATCAGGAGCTCACCGCCCAGATCCTGGGCCACCAGCGTCTCGACGATCTGCAGTCCCAAGCCCCCTGGTACAGCCTCCGCCGTCCGCCCCACACCGTTGTCCGCCACGACGACGCGGTATCCCTCACCTTGCCCCTCCAGCGCGATCGAGACCGCGCCCTGGTCCCTGCCCTCGAAGGCGTGCTTCAAGGCGTTCTGCACAAGCTCGTTCACCACCAGCGTGAGGGCTGTCGCCTCCCGCGAGGGCAGCGCTATCGGATCGCCCTCGACCCCCACCTTGATCCCTCTCTGGAGGTGAAGCCTGTTCTGGTTCACTGTCTCCACCACCTGCTCCAGGACCTCTCTCACGTCAACCATACGGAAGCCCCTCTCGGAGAGCATCTCGTGCACAGCCGCGATGCTCAGGATCCGGTGGATACTCTCGCGCAGGGCTTGCTCGGCGTCGAGCCCCGGCTCGCCCATCTGTAGACGGAGGAGCATCGCGATGGTCTGCAGGTTGTTCTTCACCCGGTGGTGCATCTCCCGCACCACGGCGGTATTGACCACCAGACGGGCATTCTCAATAGCCAGGGCCGTCTGGTTCGCCAGCGTGGTGAAGAGCTCGACCTCCTGGGGATCGAAACTCCTTGGCTCCCCCGTGTACCCGTTCAGCACACCGATGACCCGGTCGCGCACCTGCAGAGGCACGGATAAGAGCGAGAAGAGCCCTTCTTCCTCTGCAAGATCGGGATAGAGATAGCGCTCAGCCCGCCGCACGTCTCGTACCATGGCCGGTCGACCCTCCGCTGCCACGCCTCCCGTGACGCCCTCGCCCAGCGAGATCGCCGGTCCTCTCCGGTAGGCATCGCTCAGTCCGTGAACAGCGTGACGTACCAGCTGATCCCCCTCCTCCAGCAGCATCAGAGAGGTCGCCTTGACCGGCATCAGGTGGGCCGCCATCTCCACCACGAGATCGAGCATCTCGTCGAGGTAGAGCGGCGCGGTGATCGCCTCGCTCACATCCGCCAAGGTCGAAAGCTCCTCAATCTGGCGCTGCATCTGATCGTGGAGCATCGCCTTCTCCAGCGCGCCGGCCGCCAGATCGCCGATCAGCGCCAGGAGCTCCACCTCGTCGTCCTCGTACACATGGTACCGCTCGGTCTGGACGTTCATCGCCCCAATCACGCGACCCTGGTTCACCAGCGGCACCGCGAGGAGCGACTGGAATACCGATTCTTGGGTCTCCGGCAGATGCTTGAAACGCGGGTCGTGAGCGGCGTCGGCCACGCCCACGGCCTCCTCTTGCTCGGCCGCCCAGCCCGTCAGACCCTCGCCCAGCTTGAGCCGGGCCTCACCGATGGCCTCCTTCGAGAGCCCCGTGGTCGCACCAAGCACCAGGTAGTCCCCATCGTCGTCCAACAGGTAGATGGAGCACGAGTCCATCCCTATGACCTCGGCCGTCTTGCGCGTGATCAGCTCCAGCGTAGCCTGCAGCTCCAGCGCCGCATTGATGGCCCGCCCGATCTCGCGCAGCGCCGAAAGCTGCGCCTGCTTCTGCGCCAGGCGGCGTTCCAGGTCGTCGGTCTTCATGGGCTGGGTCGAAGGGCAATACTCAGCGTGAGATCTGGCGAAACTGCCCGTCCTGGACTTGATAGATCCATATCTGGGCATCGTCCAGATCCCCATCGGGCTGATACGTCAGTCCGTTCAAGAGAGTGGGCAGGGTGTGCTCCCGCAGCGCCTGAGCAATGGCACCGGCCTCCAGCGACCCCGCCTCGCGGACGCCCTCCGTCAGGACCTCCATGGCCACATAGCCGTTGACGGAGTACGTGTCGGGATCTCGGTACTCCACCGCCTGATACGCCTCGATCCAGGCTTCATTCGCCACGTTCTCGGGGCTGGGGGCGAAGGCGCTGACGTACATGCCCTCGGCCGTGCCCGCCGCCTCGTCGATGGTAGCGCCCAGGAAGGCCCCGTCGCTGGCCAGCATAGGCACCTCCACGCCCCCATCAACCAGCGCCATACGGAGATAGGGGGCCTCGATCTCGTAGCCGGCATAGAAGATCGCGTCGGCTCCCGATGCCGCTATCTCCTCGACCTCCTCCTCGTACCGGCTTTGGCCCTCGCCCACCTCAAGCGACAGGCTCACCTCGGCGCCGCGATCGTTCAACTCCTCCGTCAGTAGCTCCGCCAATCCTCGGCCGTACTCGGTATCATTGTGAACCACGGCCACCGACTGGGCCCCCAACTCCTCCACCAGGAACCGGGCGTCGACGGCAGCCTGCACCGAGTCGTCGGCGTTGACCCGGAAGAAGTTCCGGTACCCTTTCTCCGTCAGGCTCTTCTCCGACGACGTCGGGGTGATGACGACCACGTCCAGGTCCTCGTAGAGCTCCATCGCCGCCAGGGTCTGTCCGCTGTTGAGATGTCCGATGACGGCCACCACGCGTTCGCCGCGCTCCAGAGCCTCCTCGATCACTGCCACCTGAGAGACCGCCACGTCAGTGTCAGCCTCATCGTCTAGCGGCCGCACCACCAGCCGATAGCCGAGCAGTCCTCCACGCCGGTTGGTCTCCTCAGCCGCCAGCCGCACGCCGCCCAGGACCGTCTGACCGCCGTTGGCCATGAAGCCGCTCAAGGGCACCGCTACATAGACCACAGCTTCTCCCCGTGACGGCGCCTGGCCGCCGCAGCCCGCCAGCGCCAGGGCAACAGCAACCACCAGCGCCAGGATCACCTGCCCGCTTTTCACCAGGCGCACCTCCCTACCATCCCGCCTCTTTCGAGACCTCATTGATGCTCTTGATCAGGTCGTTCAATTGGCTGATCTCCTCGCGAATGTCCGCCTCCAGCCGCTCGGATCGTCCGCTGCTCACGTCACGCGCGCTCACCAGCTGGATCTGACCGTAGACCGTGGAAAGCGCCGTAGTGCTCTGCTCCAGCCGGAGCTCCGCCTGCCGCATCCGTTTGTCCAGCTTGCGCAGGGTCTCCCACTGCTTCCCCTTGCTCTCCAGCACCTTCTCCAGGTCCTCGCGCAGCTTGGAATCTCGCTCTCGATCCCGCCTGGCCGCCAGACCTTCGATCTCCTGGGGCACCGTCTCCCGCTCCTCGGCCAGGAGCTCATCGTGCCGGTACCCGTCCAGCTTCAGCGCCAGCTCGTGGATATTCGCGATCCAGTCGCTCAGTTGGCTCGCCGTGTCCTCCAGCCGATCCCGCAGCACCCCCGGTCGCTGCTCGCGCACCAGCGTCTCGATGCGCCGCTGATACGCCAAGGCGCCCTCAACCTCGCGGCGGAGGTCCGGATCCCTGATCTCGCCAGGATCGAACTGCTCCTGGAACAATCGCAGCAGGACCTCAGCGTTCGCCTCGGCATCGGTGAGGCTGGAGGCGAAGATGCCCACCACGCCCAGGAATCCCAGCACGGGCCATCCCCAGACGGGCCACCACGGAAAGGGGCGCGGAAAGAAGAGGGTGAGCAGAATCGTTCCCGCCACCACCACCCCGCTCTCCCAGCGGAAGAACGCATACTGGAGGATGGCGCTCTGTGCCTCTTGCTGGAGCTTGGTGCGCGGTGTCGTCATCGCTCGTCAGCCCTCCCAAACACTAAGCCTCGACCACCTTCCCTGGAGCTAGAAGTACGTGGAAATGATCCGATAGAGCTCTTGGATATCCGTCTCGTCAGCACGCCGGAACTGCCCTCCCCCGAGTTCGGCCATCCGCTGGAGAAGCGCCTCGTCCGCACCGCGACCAAAGGCGATAGTGAAGACAACCACCTCGACCCCGCCCTGCTCTTGGAATCGCCATTCAAGATCGGACATCCCGCTACGGCTGGCGTTCTCCTGACCATCGGTCATCACCACCAGCGCGTTGATGGCCTCCCGATCGCTCTCTAGTTGGAGCCGTTCGTAGCCCCCCACCACGGCGTCCAGCAGCGCTGTCTCCCCAGACGATTCCAAGCCCTCAATCTGCAAAGAGAGCGTACCCCGGCGTACGTCGTCGACCGGCTCTAGCTCCCATACGGATTTGATGTCCGTCCCGAAGTCGATCAAGCCCACCTGGTCCCGGTCGCCCCGGATCTGCCCCACGAAGGCCTTCAGGGCCTCCTTCGTCAGGGCTAGCTTATCGCCCCCCATACTCCCGCTGGTGTCGACCACCAGGAAGACGTTCGTCGGCCGCTTCGTGTACCACCAGACGTTCTGCACCACCTCCACCACGGCAGCCGAGGGGATCTGCAGCGTCGTCTGGGGCTCCCGCCAGTCGACCGCGTCCGTCCCCGCGAAGGGGCTTCCCGCACCGTCGAGGGCGATGTCCAGGTCCGCCGGCCGGTAGCCCGCCTCCAGCAACCGCTCCTGTACCTCTCGATTGGTCAGGTAGTCCGCCAGGGCATGGAAGACCCGCTCCTGGTTCGCCGTGACCGGAGCCGCGTCGCCCTCGGCCAGAGCCAAGAGAGCCAAGGGATGGTCGGCCCAAAGCGTCCCCTCGGCCGGATAGATGGCCACCAGGGGGGCATCACGATTGTCGGTGTTCCAGCGCACCACCACCTGCTCCTGGGCCACGAATGCGTCCAGGAAGTCCCGTCCCTCGGCGGCCAGCTGCTCCAGGATCACGTCCTCACTCTCGCCGTAGAAGCGGACGGTCCCTTCGACCGCCTGGACGTAGTCAAGCGTCCGCTGGTCCGTAGCGGCCTCCTCAGTCAGGCCGCGGGTCAGACCCGCCCCGGCGTAGAACTCTGCCAGCGTCGCCAGAAGGCCGCTGGCGTGGCTGGTGCTGGGATGATTCCACTTGAAGTTGGGATCCTCCGTGGCCTTCCGCTGGATATCCTCCCAGCCCACGTCGCCTTCCGGCCAGCCCAGCTCGCGGGCCACGTCCTCCCAGGCGGCGATCACCACCGGGCTGGCCGCGTACCGGACCACCGTGCTCGTGCGCCGATTTCCCAGGGGAATGACGGCCTCATCATCGACGCCCGCCCCGTCGTCCTGTAACGCGGTCCAGCGGCGCTCCAGCTGATTCAGCCACAGGCTGCTATCCGGCGCCAACGCCTGGAACGACGGATCGTTCAGGCTCCAATCCACCATCGCCTGTGGGCTCATCGCGACCAGCTCGACCGCCATCGTCTGCCCGTCCGGCGTCGTCCGTCCCTCGGCATTGAAATCCCCAACCAGCCCACCGAAGGTCTCCTCCATCCCCGGCGAGACGGCCACCGTGAGTGTCGCGCTCTCCGGATCCCACGGCGCCTCGGCGCTCTCGCCGCCGGTCGTCACCGTCCGGTTCAGTAGACGGGTGCCGGCCACGCTCAACGCCACGGTCACGCCGAGACAGAGCACGGCCAGGGCCAGGAAACCGCCCAGGAGGCACCCGCGCCGATCTACGCCACTTCCGCCCTCGCTGACCCGCGCTGGGCCGCCGCGTCTCCCGCTCATCAAGCTCCTCAGGGTTCGCATATCGCGGTCACTCCACCACGTTCAGCTCGAACCAGCGGATGAGGGCCAGCAGCACGTCCCGGTTCGGGCTCCGCATCGCATCCGCTCGGGGCACCACCGGCTCGACGCCTCGATCCTGCCACTCGACAAACAGGCTCTCAGGATCCGCATTCACCGCGATCTCCGGGTTGGCGGGCCGCAGGCCGTAGGCCAGCGCCTCCTTCTGCTGATTCTCGCCCAGCAGGTGCTCCTGGAACATCAGCGCCGCGTTCTTCTCCAGGGCGCTCGTTTCCGGCCCGATCCAGACGGTGAAGGGGAAGTCAAACCAGGTCACATAGTCGGGGTAGTAGAGCACCAGGGGGTCCTCCCAGCGGGTGAGGATCCCCTGCATATTCTGGAGCAGATCGCTCTCCAGGAGCTGTCCGCCGTCGCCCACGCTGTAGCCGAAGAGGGCAAAGTCCTCGGCCGTGTAGGCGCTCGCGCTGCTGACGTCGGTCACGGCGCCCATCAGCTCGCCGAGCCAGGCCTGAAAACCGGGATCGGTCACGTCCTCCACGCCGATGTCCGTCCGACCGTGGTACTCGCCCGCCGCCGCGATCATGGCCGCCAGGCCCCCGGCGTTCTTATTGGGATTCGGCACCACGAGCTTGAAGTAGCCCCAGCTCGCCTCGCCGCCCAACTCCGGCCATCCCCCCTTCGCCACCGCCGCGTCATGGATCGTGGTCCAGCTGATCTCCTCGAACTGCTCCTCGAGCACCTCAGCGCGGCTCTCGTAGATGCCCCAGGTGAAGAGGCTGATGGCGATGGGCCGCGCGCGGTACTGGCCGTCGGTGAGGAAGACGTCGCGGCCGAGCCGTTCCTTGTACGAGGCGTTCGCCAGCTCCACCAGGTAGCGGCTGTCGGGGATCCACACAGTCGGGAAATCCGCCAGGGCGACCTCCTCATCCGGGGTCAAGTTCTCCACGTCAACGTCGGGAGGCAGCGCGCCGAAGTCGTTCCGGTCCCAGCGCCCCAGCGCGCTCAACCCGTCCATCGCCGACACGTCGACCTCCACCGGCACACCGTCGAGCTGCGGGTTGCCGGCGTTGAAGTCGTCCGCCGCCGCCCGCACCCACGGCTCGACGGGGAGCGCCGTCAGCACGCGCACGGTGATGGCGTCGGGACGCTTGACCGTCAGCTCATCGGGCGCTCGGGGGCTCAACGCCCGCCAGAGCAGCGACACGGCCACGATGACCAGCGCCGCGGCCACGATCGCGACGAAAATCCACCGAGTACGGTTCATAGGCATATCCTCTCGACAGAGACTAGGCTGTGGATAGGAACTCGGACTGACTCAAGTTCAGTGACGCGTGATCCGAAAGGCGGAGCGCGTAATGCGTATTCCGTGATGCGTGATGAGTCATGCAAGCGTCTCGCTCGGCGATAGGTTTCCATTGGATACATCTGGCGTAATCCGCAAGCTCTGGCGCCGCGAGACTGGAAAAGCACGCAAGCATGCCCCGCGCCTCACCTCTTACGTTTTGCGGATTACGCCTTACTCCCTACCCCTACCCCTCCAAGCCCAGCTTCCTCTTCCGCTCCGCCAGCTGCGCATCCAGTACGTCCCTCTCCAGCACCTCGTTGATCTGCTCATCGAGGCTGGCCGCCCGTATCTCCGCCGCCGTGGTCGCCTTATCCAGTCGCGCGTAGATGGAATTGGCGATACGGCTGATATCCGTGTCGCCGGAGCCCATGAGATCGTCGAGGCCTTTCATCGCGTCGACGGCGATCTCTTTGCTCTTGGCCAGCTCGAGCAGGGCCTGGAGCTCCTCCCGCTCCTGCTTCATGGTGGAGAGCCGCGCCTCCAGCTTCACTTTTGCATCGAGCAGCTTCTGGTACTCATCCTTGAGGCGCACAGCCTGGTCCTCATACGTCTCGACGAGGCGGAGCGTGCTGTTCAGCTTGCTCTGCGTAGCGGCCGCCGCCTCCTCGTTCCCCTCCATCAGGAACGCGTCGACGGCGCGATCGAACTCATCCTCACGCTGCTCCAGATCGCCAAGCTTGCGCCTGATGGATTTGACCTCGCCCCCCACAGTGGCAGCGGCGTCCTCCAGGTCCTCCAGATTGTTCTCCACTTGGCGGACGTACTGATCGATGACCGCCAGGCTATTCGACTTCAGAGCCTGGTCCACGAGCGAGTGCAAGTTGGCCGAGATCAACGTCGATACCTTCTCCAACAGCGATGCCATGTTTGGCTACCTCCTTATCCTTCCCTCAATGCCGGTTCTGACCGCGGTTCCCCGCGCCACACCCATCCAACGCCTGCGTGACACCTCGCGAGCCCTCGTAGTAGGCGCTCTAGCGCCTCCGTCAGGCCTTCGGTTCGAGACCTGCCTCTCCCTCACCCTAGTCCCTTCCACCAAGCCCTCCAAACGACTCACCCGTGGCATCGTCACCCTGGGAGTTCGAGCGCTCTCACGGAGCGACTAAGGTCGCTACTATGCTACCCCTTTCGCTAAACCAACCTTACTACGTCCCTCCCCGCAGAAAGTTGCACGCACTGCTCACAGCCTCCAGAATCCACCTCGCTCGAACACGCGCGAGGCCCCTAAACCGCGGGTCGCCATCACCCGTCCGTTGGCGAAATACTCGAAATCAAACTCCGTCAACTCCCCTGCCTCCAACCCCGGAATAGGCATCAACCTCGCCGTCAGGGGCTTCTCCGCCACCAACGACAACGTCGCCACGTCCAGTAGAATCGCCGCGAGCTCCTCTACGGTCACGTCCCCCGGCAGCGGAATCGTATCGAGCCCCGTCCCGCACACCGTCGAATAGAGAAGGAGGCTGTCCAATGTGTACGTCCCATCCACCGTCCGCTCCGCCAGCGTCTGGTCCTCCAGCACCGGGAGCATCACCCCGGAGAACCCGCACTGCTCAAAACCCGCCGCCTCGATAGCCCGCTTCACGAAGGCCACAGCGAACAGCGTTCCGCTGGCTCCGAACCCATCCAAGCCCAGCTTCTCCATGGCATGCCCGATGCTACGCTCCGTCTCCGGGAAGGGCGCCAGAGAGAAATCGATGCCACCGAAGCCATACCCAAACGCCGTCTCCAGCTCCTCCGCCACCCGTTCGATACGCTCCGCGTCCTCCTCGATCGCGCTCCGTAGCCGCCTGTGGGCCTCCGCCAGATCGCCGGCGTCGTCGAAGGCCTTCACCGCCAGATCGGCCGCCTCGGTGGCCACCGCAAACCGCGTCCGTCCTCCCTGATGGTACGACACCGGGAAGAAGGGCGACCCCGGCCCGCAGTTCGCCAGCACGGCCAGCCGGAGATTGCCGAAACCGCTGGGCGTCGACTGAGCCACGTCCGCAATGACCTCAGCCGACCGCGAGATCGCATCCAGGTTGATCCCCGCTCCTTGCTCGGCGACGAGAACCGAGGCAAAGACCGCCTCCGTGGCACAGATGACACCGGGAATCGCCTCGATGAAGGAGAGATCGCTTTTCGGAGACACAGCGCTCACCGGGCCGATAGAGCAGTAGTCTATGCCGTGCTCAACACAGGCCTTCTCCAAACTCTGCGCCAGCGAGGGGGCCGCCGCCGGGCCCTCCGATTCGAGAATGCCCGGGAACGGCTGGGTGGCCAGACGCACCGTCTGGACCTCCAGATCCACCTCAGCAAATCGTGCGCGTGCGCGCTCCTGGAAGGATTCAAAGGCCGCGAAATCGTCCAGATCCAGCGGATAGGAAATGTCAGTACTAAGGGTGACGGATCGTATGCGCATAGAGCCTCCTGGAGACGGTGGTGCGAAGACAGACTAACGGCTGCGGATGATACCAGCAAAGGGCGTCCGGTACAAGTTGGACCTCCAAAGCACACCACGGACACGAAGAAAGGCGGGTATGAAAACCCGCCCAACAAGTTTCCTCCTCCCAGTCCTTCGTGTCCTTACGTGCCCTTTGTGTCCTTCGTGGTCAAAGGGCCCAGCGCTAGGAGCCAGAAAAGCCCTGCACTATGCCTATCCACTACACGCAACGCCTTCTGGGGCCAGAACAGCCAGCACCTCATCTTGCCTCACCTGATGGCCCGGCTCTACACGAAGCTCCCGCACCACGCCTTCTCGCGGCGCGCGCAGCTCAAGGTTCATCTTCATCGACTCCAACACAGCCACCACCTGCTGCTCCTCCACGGCCTCGCCCTCTCTTACGCGCAGCTCCACGAGCAGACCAGGCAGCGGTGCCCGCATCTCCGCCCGCGACGTGGGAAGCCCGCCGGCACCGCCGCCACCATTCCCGTTCCCCGCACGCTTACCCCGCCCCCCGCCCTTCCCCCGATAGAGCTGCGTCCGGTAGGGACGGCCGCCGACGGACACCCAGTGATGCGCATTGTCGCTGTCGGCCACGTGGATATCGTACGAGCGGTGATCCATGAGCAGCGAATACTCGCCGTTCCCGCCCAGGTGCCGCAGGTCAACCCGATACGGCTCTCTGTCGACCCACGTCCGCCCATCATGACCGACTTCGATCTTGAAGAGCTCGCCATCGACTGTGACTGTGTACTTCATGCCTTCCCTCCTCACGCAACCAACGCCAGGGGCCCTCGCCGCTACTCCCAACGTTGCATCAACGCCCAACGTCCCAACATCTTCCAACGACTGACCGGTCGGCCCCCTTCCTGTGCCCCGTGACGCCGGCGGTGCTCCAGCAGGGCCGCGGTCACCGCCGCCGCCAGCCTCTGCTCCCGATCTGCCTCCCAGCTCCCCGATCGGGAGCCCTCCTCCGCACCGTCCCGGAGCTTCTCCTCTACGAAGCCGGTATGAAACTGCCCGCCAAGGAACTGCGTGCTGTCCATCAGCGCGCGGTAGAGGCGCAGCGTCGTCGCCACTCCTGAGATCTGGTACTCCTCCAACGCCCGACGCATGCGCACGATGGCTACCGCCCGCGTCTCTCCCCACACGATCAGCTTGGCCAACAACGAATCGTAGTACGGCGTCACTGCCACGCCTTCAGCGACGCCGCTGTCGACCCGCACCCCCGGACCCGCCGGCTCCCGCACCCGCTCGATCTCCCCGACGCTGGGCGCAAATCCTTGGTTCGGGTCCTCCGCCAGGATGCGGCATTCCAGCGCCCATCCGCGGGCGACGATGTCCCCCTGGGCGTAGCGCAGATCCCGCCCGGCCGCGATGCGTAGCTGCTCCTTCACGATGTCCACCCCGGTGACGGCCTCCGTCACAGTATGTTCAACCTGGAGCCTCGGGTTCACCTCCATGAAGGTGAAATGGTCGTCGTCGTCCAGCAGGAACTCGACGGTACCTGCGCTCACGTACCCCACGGCCTCTCCGATGGTCACCGCCGCCTCATGAATCCGGGATCGTAGCTGGGCGTCAAGGGCGCGGGACGGGGCCTCCTCGATCAGTTTCTGATGGCGGCGCTGGATGGAGCACTCGCGCTCACCAAGGTGAATCACACGCCCAGCACGATCTCCGATGAGTTGCACCTCGATATGTCGCGCATCTGTCACCAGGCGCTCCAGGTAGACGCCTCGTCCCCCAAAGGCGGCCTCGGCTTCCTGCCTGGCCCGCGGGATGACCGCCCTCAACTCCTTTTTCGATCGGGCCGCGCGAATGCCCATGCCCCCGCCGCCCGCAACCGCTTTCAGCATGACCGGGTAGCCGATCCGATCGGCTGCGTCCAGTAGCTCCCTATCCTCCAGGCCTGAGGCCGATCCCTCCACGACCGGGATGCCCAGCCCTCTCGCCACCTCTCGCGCCGTCGGCTTGTCGCCGAGGAGCTTCAATGTCTCCGGGCGTGGCCCGACAAACGTGACGCCGGCGTCCACACAGTCCTGCGCAAAGGCCGCGGCCTCGGCCAGGAAGCCGTAGCCAGGGTGAACCATCCCCGCCCCAGCCCTCAGTGCGACATCGACGATGCGATCGCCGCGCAAATAGCTATCGCTCGCCGGGGGCGGGCCGATGCAGTAAGCCTCGTCGGCGTAGCGCACGTGGGGCGCGTCCCGATCGGCCTCGGAGAACACGGCCACTGTCTCCAGCCCCAGCTCTCGGCATGTGCGCAGCACGCGCACTGCAATCTCGCCTCGGTTCGCCACCAGAACCTTGTTAGGCACGCGTCGCCCTCCGCAACGTCGCCGCTCCTCTCATGATCAGCCCATATCCTAACACGTGAGACCTCCCAGAACCTATCATCGCCCCGTCAAACCCTTTCCAGACCCGTCCACCCTGCACGAGATGCCCTGCCGCGTCCGACAGCTTTGTCTTATGGCATCCGTCTCCATATTTCAAGGGTAACTATTCTCCGAGAGGCTCTCCAATGGAGTCCTAGAGAGGAATGCTCCCGTGCTTCCGCACCGGCCGCTGGACCCGCTTCTCAAGCAGCATCTCGAGCCCTCGAATCACCCGGAGACGCGTCTCCCGGGGGGCGATGACGTCATCCAGATACCCGCGACGTGCCGCTATGTACGGATGGGCCAACTCTTGGCGATACTCCTTCACCAGCTCCTCCCGCAGCGTCTCAGGATCTTCAGCCTCCTGCAGCTCGCGCCGGAAGATGATGTTCACGGCCCCCTGCGGTCCCATCACGGCAATCTCGGCCCCGGGCCACGCGAAGCAGAGATCTCCCCGCAGGGCCTTCGAGCTCATCACGATGTAGGCACCTCCGTACGCCTTACGCGTGATGATGGAGATCTTGGGCACGCTCGCCTCCGCGTAGGCATAGATCATCTTCGCCCCGTGGCGGATGATCCCCCCGTGCTCCTGCTCCAGGCCGGGCAAAAACCCCGGCGTGTCGACGAGGGTCAGAAGCGGCACGTTGAACGCGTCGCAGAAACGGATGAAGCGGGCCCCCTTATCCGAGGCATCGATATCCAGTACACCGGCTAGCACCGGCGGCTGCTGTGCCACGATGCCCACCACATGGCCCCCCATCCGCGCGAAGCCGACAATCAAGTTCGTCGCAAACCGCTCGTGCACCGGCAGAAACGTGCCGTCGTCCACCACCCGCTCGATGATGCCCCCCATATCGTAGGGCTCCGACGGGTCCTGGGGCACCATCACGTCTAGCGCCTCGTCCTGGCGATCCGGCGGATCGAGCGGCGGCACGTAGGGCGGATCCTCGGCGTTGTTCGCAGGGAGGTAGGCAAGCAACTCCCGCACCGTGCTGAAGACCTCCTCCTCACTCGGGGCCGCAAAATGAGCCACGCCGCTCTGCCGAGAATGGACCTCGGCGCCCCCCAACGCCTCGGCGGTGACCTCCTCCTGCGTCACCGAGCGGATCACGTCCGGTCCGGTGATGAACATCCGGCCGATCCCTTCGACCATAAACACAAAGTCCGTCAGCGCTGGCGAATAGACCGCTCCACCGGCACACGGACCCGCAATCACCGAAATCTGCGGCACCACCCCCGATGCCAGCGTGTTCCGGTAGAAAATCTCCCCGTAGGCATGGAGGGAATCCACGCCCTCCTGAATCCGGGCCCCACCGGAGTCATTGATGCCGATGACCGGGGCCCCGTTCTCCAGTGCCAGATCGAGGACCTTGCAGACCTTCTGTCCGTGAGCCTCGCCGACCGACCCACCCAATACCGTGAAATCCTGAGCGAAGACGTAGACCTTTCGTCCATCGACGGTGCCCCAACCGGTGACAACGCTGTCGCCCGGGGTCCGCCGCTCATCCAATCCGAACGCCGTCACCCGATGGGTCACGAAAGGATCAAGCTCCTGGAAGGTACGTGGATCGAGCAGGGCGTCGATCCGCTCCCGCGCCGTCAGCTTCCCCTTGGCGTGCTGACGCTTGATGCGCTGCTCCCCGCCTCCCTTCCGTGCCTCCTCGCGCATCCTATCGAGGCGCGCCATAGCCCTCGAACCCGATCCCGATCCATCGGCCCCCTGACGTTTCATCTTGTCCTCATGAACCTCGCTCATGACTCCTCCCTCACGCCCCGCGAGAAGAGCCAGCGTACGAATCGGCGCATCAGAGACCGCAGCCACGCGTAACTCTGCAGCACGGTATACCGGCTCCGCCTCCACACCGTCGGCGGCCCGACGGGCAGCGGCGCACTCCACCTCACGGCCGAGGCGCCCCACGTCAGCCCCGCGCCGAATCCAACGCAGACCACCAGGTCATCTCGCTGAATCAGCCCCTGGTCGGCAGCCTCACAGAGGGCCATGGGAATCGACGCGGCCGACGTATTCCCGTACCGATCGAGGTTGCTGTAGACCCGCTCAGGGTCGAGATCCAGGGCCTTCGCCGCTACCTCAAGAATCCGCTGATTCGCCTGGTGGGGAATCAGCAGGTCAATATCCGCAGCGTTCAGACCAGACTGGTGGAGCACGTCCCTGACCGCTTCCGGCATGGCCCGCACGGCAAAGCGGAACACCTCCCGACCGCGCATCTTGAGATAGTGCCGCCGCTCGGCCACGGTCCGATGGGACGGGGGTTCCCCGCTGCCGCCCGCGGGCAGGATGAGGAGATCCCCACCGGAACCATCAGCCCCCAGGACCGTCCCTAGGACGCCGCCCTGGTTGTCGTTCGCCTGAAGCACGACCGCCCCGGCTCCATCCCCGAAGAGAACACACGTAGCCCTGTCGGTCCAATCCGTGATGCGCGAAAGCGTCTCGGCGCCGACCACCAAAGCCAGACCCCCCTGCCCTGGCTCTCCGTTCCCGGAACGGCACGCCCTTCCGTCCACCATATCCGCGGCCACGCCCAGGGCATACACGAAGCCCGTACAACCGGCGGAGAGATCGAAAGCGGCGGCATTGCTGGCCCCCAGTGCATCCTGCACCAGGCACGCCGTGGCAGGAAAGGCATGGTCCGGCGTAGCCGTAGCGACGATGATGAGGTCGAGCTGAGACGGCGACATTCCAGCAGTCTCCAGCGCCCGCCAGGCAGCCTGGACCGCCATGCTCGACGTTGTCTCTCCATCATCCGCTATCCGCCGCTCGCAGATACCGGTGCGTGTACGTATCCACTCGTCGGACGTGTCCACAGTCCGCGCTAAGTCATCGTTCGTCAACACCCGCTCGGGGACGTATCTGCCCCACCCGACGATGTGCGCAGGCGCCATCACGCTCCGCCTTCACGCCTTGAGCGCCCCGCGGGATCCCAACGCCTGAGGAGGACACACCCATTATGACCCCCGAAACCAAAGGAGTTTGAGAGAGCCACGTTCGGCCTCGACTCCCGGGGCTCGTTCGGCACGTAGTCCAGATCGCAGGCCGGGTCGGGGTTCTCGTAGTTCATGGTTCCATGCACCCACCCTGTCTCTAGACTCCGCACACAGACAATCGCTTCGACAGCCCCCGCTGCGCCCATCAGGTGGCCCAGCATCGACTTGCTGGAGCTGACCTCCAGCCGGTCGGCGTGCTGCCCAAAAACCCGGCGAATGGCCTGCGTCTCAATGGGATCGTTGAGGGGCGTGCTCGTCCCGTGCGCGTTGACGTAGTCCACACTCTCAGGCGAGAGTCCCGCGTCTGCGAGGGCCATCTCCATCGCCCGGGCCGCCCCGTCCCCATCCTCATCCGGGGCCGCGACGTGGTAGGCATCGCACGTGGCGCCGTAGCCAATCAACTCAGCCCGGATGTTCGCGCCCCGCTCCAACGCATGGTCGAGCCGCTCCAGGACGAGGACGCCTGCCCCCTCGCCGACGACGAAGCCGTCCCGCTCCGCGTCAAAGGGGCGGCTGGCCCGCTCCGGTTCGTCGTTGCGCGTCGACACCGCCTTCATGTTTGCGAAGGCCGAGACCGAGAGAGGGTGCGTGGCTGCGTCTGCCCCTCCACAGACCATCACGTCCGCCAGCCCCCGCCGAATGAGCCCCGCCGCCTCGCCGATGGCGTGGGAACCCGTCGCGCAGGCCGAGTTCACCGAGAAGTTCGGACCGTGCAGGTCGTGATCGATGGCGATGGCGGCCGCTGCCGCGTTAGGCATCAGCTTGGGGATCATGAACGGGCTTACGCGCTCCGGTCCACGCTCAAGCAGGACGTCGTACTCCTCCAACAGCGTCA
>CAZIWL010000046.1:23442-29008 GCA_964542755.1 uncultured Anaerolineales bacterium | reverse complement strand
TCCCGCAACCTACGCATCCAGCACTTCGCGCACCAGCTGGGTCAGCGCCTCCAGGGAGAAAGGCTTGTGCAACGCCGCGGTGAAGCCACTCGCCAGAAGATCCTGGACGTCCGTGTCGATCACGTGCCCGGTCATGGCGATCACCTTCAGCCCCGGGTCTCTCGCCCGAACGTAGCCCAACAGCGCCTCGCCTCCCATCTCAGGCATCACAACGTCGGTCAGTACGAGGTCGACCCCATGATCCGGCCAGGCCTTCATCGCCTCGCGTCCGTTCGCCACCGCGATCACATCGTACCCCACAGACTTCAACCCCGTCTCCACCGCCTTGCGGAGCTGTTCCGCGTCCTCCACCACCAGGACCGTCTCGTTCCGTCCCTCCGGAGCGTCTTGCTCCTCCTCCGGTGCCGCCTCCTCCACGCCTTCCTCCGCCAGCGGAAGCAAGATCGTGAAGGTGGTTCCCTCGCCTACCGCGGTTTCCACATCGATATGGCCCCCGTGCTGCATCACGATCCCGTACACCTGGGCCAGGCCCAGCCCTGTCCCCTTGCCCTGCTCCTTCGTCGTGAAGAAGGGCTCGAAAAGGTGCGCCTGTACCTCCTCGGTCATGCCCGTCCCAGTGTCGGACACGATGAGGGTCGCCCATCTGCCTGCAGGCGAGCCCGCCACATGATGCTCCTCCCCCGGCTCTATAGCAACTTGCTCGACCTTGATCCGCAGCTCTCCTCCATCGGGCATAGCATCCTTGGCGTTAAGCACCAGATTCACCAATGCCTGGTGGAGACGGGTCGAATCGGCCTCGACGATGCAGGGGCACGAGGTCATCTCCGTCACGAGGCGAATGTTCTCGGGAATGATGCGGCGGAGCAGCGCCAACCCCTCCTCGACCACTGTGAGCAGGCTCTCGGACTCCGTCTCCATCATTGCGCTGCGGCTGAAATCCAAGATCTGATCGATCAAGGCTGCGGCGCGGTTCGACTCCTCCAGGATCGTCTCCAACGCCTCCCGGGTCTTCGGGCGCAGGGCGGTGTCGCGCAACGTCATTTGCGCGAAGAGGACGATGGCGGCCAGGATGTTGTTGAAATCGTGGGCAATCCCACCGGCGAGCTGTCCCACGGCCGCCAAGCGCTCCTGCTGCCGCAGTTGCACCTCCATCTCGACGCGCTCCGTGACGTCGGTGGCTATGGAGCCGAAGCTCGCCAGGTCGTCACCGTCGTGCGACAGGGGGAAGATAATGGTCTCGAACACCCTCTCCTCGCCATCCACCTCCATCCGATCGTCAACCCTGAGTACCGGTATTGTACTCTCCATCAGGCGATGGATGCGAGTCATGAAGACGTCAGCGACGTCAATGGGAACGAGTTCCGAAAACCTACAGCCGATGATCTCATCCGCCGGCCTACCTAAGACGCGCGTAGTCGCCTCGTTCACCATGTGGTACCGACCGCCGCTGTCGAAAACCGAAACCAAGGCCGGGGAATGGTCAAGGAACGCCTGAAGCCTATGCGTCATCTCCAGGAGCGAGGTCTCCGTTCGCTCCCGTGCCCTTTCCCGCTCGATGCCGTGCAGAGCAAATCCGATATCCCCCGCAATCTCCTCGATCAACGCCTGCTCTTCCTCGTCCAAAGCGTAGTCTGGGGGAAGGGACACAGAGAGGAATCCGTAGACACGCTCCCCATGCTCCAGACGCACCGTCATCGCGGCCTTTCCCCCGTAGGCCTCCTTCAGAGGACAGTCGTCACAAACAGCGACCGGCTGCTCGATCAGGACCGCTCCGGATTCCGCCTCCGCTTGCCGCACGCACGCGGGCCGCTCGCCAGCCTTCAGCCTCTCCACGAAGCCCTCGATCGCGCCGTCGAAACCCGCTTGCGACACTGTCGTGAGTTGTCCGCCTTCGTCATACAGCGCCGCCCAGGCGTGAATGTAGCCTCGCGTCTCCGTCAGGGTCTCGCACGTCCCGGCTAACAGCCGATCCCGATCCTGCTCCCTCACGATCAGCTGATTCACGTCGCGGATGGCGCGCAGCACGAGGTTCAGGTGCGCGATCCGCTCCTCCCTCCGTCGGCGCTCCGTGACGTCTTGCACCATGCCGATGGAGCGGATCACCCGACCTGAGTCGTCTTTGACGTGATCGCACTTCTCGTGGACAATCCTCACGTCACCTGTATCTGCCCTTACCACACGGTGCTCGATCTCGTAGTCGTCCCTTCCTTCGCGCACCGATTCGGTGTAGGCCCTGTCCACAGCGGCTCGGTCATCCATATGGATCAGGTCCAGAAAAGCTTCATAGGTGACCTCAAAGATTTCTCGATTCACGCCTAGCATACGATAGACCTCGTCGGACCAGGAGAGTTTGTGGGTGTCGACATCGAGAACCCAGCTGCCCAGATGGGCGATTCCCTGGGACTGCTTCAGGAGCGCCTGGCTCTCTCGAAGGGCCTCCTCAGTCTCTCGACGTCGGTCGACCTCAGCATGGAGATTCTGGCTAATCGCCACGAGCTCGGCCGTCCGTTCCTCGACCATCTCCTCCAGATGGTCTCGATGACGGGCCAGCTCGCGCTCGGCACGAAAGCGGATCAACGTCCTATCGATGATGATCGGGAGAGCGGTCAAATGGCCGCCGCCGGGATCCTTGACCAAATAGTCGTACGCACCGCGCTTCATTGCCTCCACGGCGACTCGCTCATTCCCCGTCCCGGTCACGATGAGCGCGGGAACATCATCGAGAGCCTCAAGAACCTCCAGACCCGTTCCGTCGCCGAGCTGGTAGTCCATCAGTGCGATATCCGGCTGCTCACGTTCCAAGAATTCGCGTGCCTCCGCAATAGAGGTCGCCACGTAGTAGTCATAGGGGAGGCCCTCGTCTTCGACGAAACGCTCGAAGGCCATGCGGTCAACCGGGTCATCCTCGACGACGAGAAGGCGTAGTTCTGAGCTCATCCATGTTCTCCTAAACCGGTCCTTCGTGATGAAACATTGATGCGAAGCCGAAACCGGGCGGCTAGAGACCGCCGTGCTCCTTCGGAGCGCGACACACCCCTCTGCCGCCGCCGATGTGTAGCACCCTTTCCAACCTCGTGAGACTCCATACGTTACACTAGTCTGGTGGAAGCTCGCTAAGAGTCCAATACATGTCGATCGTCTTGATCACGTCCACGAACTGCCGATATTTCACCGGCTTCAGCATGTATCCCGCCACCCCCAGATCAAAACTTTCCGCCCTATCCTGTTCCTCGCTGGAGGAGGTCAGCACGATCACGGGGATACGACGCAGCCCCACGTCCTTCTTGAACACACGCAGGAACTCAATCCCGTCCATACGCGGCATATTCAAGTCGAGCAGGATCAGACACGGCAGGACTCGCCCCGGCTGCCGCAGGTGCGCCAGGGCAGCTTCCCCATCCTTGGCCATCTGGAGGGCGTTCGTGACGTTGATGTCTTTGAGCGCCCGCTCGACGCTCATGGCGTCGACCTCGTCGTCCTCGACCAGAAGAATCGGTCTATTCGTCTTCATGCTCCCCCTCGTGCGTCATCTTGGGCCACGTGAACGTGAAGGTGCTGCCCTCCCCCACTGCGGACTCGAGCCCCATCTGGCCGCCGCCTTTCTCCACGATCCGCTTGGCAAGCGCGAGCCCCACTCCCGTGCTCTCTGGATCTGGGTCCGCGCTGAGCGTCTGGAAGAGGCGGAAGACCCTCTCGTGATGCCTCTTCTCGATGCCGGGCCCGTTATCACGAACCGCAAACAGCCAGTGGTCGCCCACATCCTCACACATAACCCTCACTTCGCCCCGCACCTTATCGTTGAACTTGATGCCGTTGTCCACCAGGTTCTGGAAGAGCTGCCGCAAGCGCGTCGGTTCGCCAACCACAGTTGGAAGATGTCCCTCGACGACGACATCGACGTGCGGCGGCGGGGCCACGAGGTCGATCACACTTTCCACCAGCGGATGCAGATCCACAGGGTGCACCCTTTCCTTGCTGCGCCCGACGCGTGAGTACTCCAGGACCCCATCAATCAGCCCGTGCATCCGCTTGACGCGGTCACCAAGAAGCGCCAGCTTATGCTGACCTGCCTCATCCAGCACGCCAGCGTAATCCTCTCCGATCCAAGCCGCCAACTGACTGATGCCACGCAAAGGCGCCTTCAGATCGTGCGACACGACGTAGGCAAAATCGTCCAGCTCCCGGTTGGCCGCCTCCAGCCGTCGTGCCGTCGCCGCCAGATCCCGGTTTGCCTCGTTCAACTCGTCCAGGGTGTGGCCCATCGCTCGGTTGAGCCGCTCGACCTCGGCCACCCGCACATTCAACTGAGCCGTCCGCTCCGCCACGAGCGTCTCCAGATGATCCCGATAGGCATGCAACTCCGTCTCTGCCCGCTTCCGTTCCGTGATGTCCGGGAAGGCAACAATCCCGGCGATGATGTCCCCCTGCTCATCTCGCAGTGGCGCCGCGCTGGCAGATATCCACCGATCCCCGTCGTCGCGTCGGACGATGATCTCCGCATCACGCGTCACGTGGCCCTTCTGGATCGCTCGCGTCAACGGCAAGTCCGCCACGCGGTAGGGCGTCCCATCCGGATAGAACGTGGGCCAGAACTCCCGGTGCGCCTCCAGTGGGATCTCCGTCAGGCGCTCTGGCTGGCTGACGAGGAGATCAAGGGCGCCCTGGTTGAAGTGCGAAATGACGACGTCCGGCGCCCGGGCGATAATCACCGGTATCGGGATCTGCTCCATGGCAAACTCCAGCAGCTGTAGTGTGCGCGAGACCTCGTCCTTGGCCTCCTGTAGCCTGGTGACGTCCTGGAGCGTCGCAAACACCTTCGCACCTCCATCGTCGCGGCGCTCGATCAGACCAAGGGTCCGGACGTGAAGCACCCGCCCGTCGCTACGAAGCACCCGATACTCGTATGGCGGCAGCGCGGTCCTGCCCGATGACAATGCATCCTGGAG
This sequence comes from uncultured Anaerolineales bacterium, assembly GCA_964542755.1. Taxonomy (GTDB): domain Bacteria; phylum Chloroflexota; class Anaerolineae; order B4-G1; family B4-G1; genus SKLM01. The sequence goes on along the minus strand of CAZIWL010000046.1, from coordinate 24,062 downwards.
CCACTGGGAGACGCGCTCAAGATCATCCGGATGATGGATCGCTTCGTTCACCTTCGCGTAGTCGAATACCTCCGTCCACTCATAACCCAGAAGGTCGAACAGTGCCTCCGACCACGTGACCTCGCCCGTCTCAACGTCCCAGGTGAAATCCCCCATCCGCGCGATGCGCTGCGCTTCGACCAGTCGCCGCTCGCTCTCCCGCCGCGCCGCCTCCGCCTGAAGGCGAGCAGTGACGTCGCGAGCAATGCCCAGGACAGGCTGTTGATCCTCGACCTCTCCCAGGGGAGAGAGAACGAGTTCGACGGGTATCGTCCCCCCATGCTTACGGCGGAACACGAAACCCGTTGCCCTTTGGGCGGACGTCCTAGTGCCCGGGTCATCATCCTGCGTCGCTCCATCTCTATGAGGCAGGATGTCGGATAGCCCCATCTCCTGCAACTCGTCCAGCGAATACCCGACCATCTCCAACGCTGCTGGATTCGCGTCCTCGAAACCCTCATCCCCTCCGATGAGGAAGATGGCATCCTTCGAGGCCTCGAACAGATTCCGATAGCGCAACTCCGAAAGCATCGCGATCCCGTTGTAGTTCTGGGCAAAGGCAATGGCCACAACGGCCGCGA
>CAZIWL010000046.1:12375-23342 GCA_964542755.1 uncultured Anaerolineales bacterium | reverse complement strand
GAAATACTCCCGACGACATAGCCCGAGAATGCAGCCCCATGGTCGGAGCCCAACCAGACGTTCACGTTCCACGGATCACCCAGAACCGCGTCCGCCGCCCGGCCCAGAAACAGACCGTGCCCCTCGCGGGGCACGATGCGCCCTATGGTCAAGCCCTCGTCCACCCAGGCGATAGTCGCGATGCCTTCGAACGTCTCCAGATAGAAGCTCGCGTCCTCTTCCCAGGCATCGATTCCGTCGTCGTCCGGCGCGCCCCTCGACGCCAATCGATCCAGTGCTTGGAGGATGGCGTTGTACCGAATCTCCATCTCGCTGGCATAGGACCTGACCCTCGAGTCCGTGGTAGCCCGCACCTGAGCCAGGATGCCAGCCCGGCGTGAATGCCAAAGATACCCGGTCGCCGCCACCAGGAGAAGCCCGACCAGCACGAGGAAGCCGTTTGTCGCGAAGAAACTGACGCCAGAGCGGGCCGCCCGTCCTCCTCGGTCGGTCCTCACGATCGCGCCTCGCCCCAATTGCTGCGCCCCACTATCCGCCAGCCTGTCACGACACGCTCCCCCGCACCTCGGCTAGGGACGCCCGTTGGCACCGCGTCGCGCGGCCGAATGGGTGGCACATCCCCATCAACGAGGGAAAGCAGCAACCCAACCCGTGCCGGCAGGCCCATCTCTCCCCGGCAGGGTCTCTCACGAAGACTGATCGCTCCATGTGCTGTTCCAGATCTCCTCTAGCGTCTCATACCCTCGCCTCTCCAGCTCCGCCGCGTAGTCATCCCAGTCCTCTTCAATGCTCAGATCGCCGGTGATGAAACCCCGGGTCGACTCGGCTACGTAGGCATCCAGTCCCTCCTGGATGATGCCCGTGGCGTCAATGGCATCCGAGCCCAGCTCGAGCCGCGGCGGCATGTCGGCCGTCTCGCCTGCCTCAAGAGATGCCTTGAGGAACGCCGTGATCTCCGGTGGTTTCTTGTAATCCTCGTAGGCTTCATTCTCCGTCAGATCGAACAGCGTGTTGAGTCCGTATTCGGCCGTCGCGTCGACTGTTCCCTCGGGATTCTTCGGCGTCTTGACGTGGGAAAGAAACGCCTTCCCATCGTCACGTTCCTCAAAGGTCACCCCCTCAATGCCCCAGGCCGTCAGCTCTCTCCCCTCCTCGGAGTAGACGGCCCAGTCGAGGAATCGCAGCAAATCCTCGAGGTAGGGCTCGTTCATCACGGGCGACGGCACAATTAGACCTTTCTTGAAGGGATCGACAGGAGGAAGCGCCCTCAATCCCCACGTGCTTTCGGGAACCGGAAGAGGCGCCCACTCTCCCTCAGGATGACCATTCTCGTTCAGCTCGTCGTTCCAAGAGCTGAACCCCGACGTAATCCAGGAGACGGTGACCAACCCCCGGCCGTCCACCAGTTTCGCCGTGTAGTCGTCAACACTCTGAGAGAATGTGTCTGGATCCAGGATGCCGGCATCGTAGGACCGACTCAAGAAACCGAGGAAGGCCCGATAATTGTCCGTGACCGGCGCATAGTGCCAACGATCCATCTCCACGTTGTAGTGCCTGGTGCCGCTCCAACCGGCCGGGATCCCATAGCCAGCTCCCATCATCGCGAAAAGGTGAGCACCTCCCCAACACGCGGTGAGCGGCGCCGTGTCCGGATAGGCCTTCTTGAGGATGACCAGAGCATCAAAGAGTTCATCATACGTGCCCGGCGTACCCAGACCGTGAGCCTCGAAGAGATCTCGCCGGTAGATCCATTGTTGAACCTGGATACGCCGCTGGAAGCCGGGGAGGATGTAGTACTTGCCGTTCTCCAGCCGGAGCTTGTCCACCTCAGACTGGAGCCCCCGATCGGCAATGTACGTGCGAAAATGCGGCATCAGGTCCTCGTAATCGCTAAAGGGGAGAAGGACGCCTTCGGCGGCATAGCCCTCGACGGACCTTGGATACGCTTTGAGGACAATGTCCGGGACATTTCCCGATTCCAAGATCTCAATGATCGCCCCTTCATAATCTGCATCGTTCGCGGTGCGCACGTCAAAGCTGACGCTCCGCCTCTCCTTGTACGCCTCTAGGATCAGCCAATCCTCTTGGAGGGGCACTGACTCCTTTTCGTTGTAGAGAAGGGAGAACGTATGCGGCGTCGGCTGCGGTGCAGCACAGCCGGTGACCAGGACAGATACGAGGCCCAGGCTGAACGCGAGTTGCTTCATCATAGTCGGCTACCTTGGCTAATGGGCTCACGCGCCGGGCGCACGAGGAGGCGATTTGTGGATTCTTCCGATTCTACTTTTGAACGGGGATTTGGCAAGGGGGATCTCGTCCGGCACGCCATGCCGGCGCGAGGGAAGCCGCTCTCTATTCGGGGAACAACTGGACAGACGCGAAGCAGCCGTCCGGGTGACCGCAGCCCTTGATGGGGTAACGCTTAGTTGGGATTCCTTGCACGTCGGGCGCGGGGGTGAGCATCGAATCTACGTGTTTCAGAGCTCTCCTGCCCCGTCTGTTTACCTCTATCCCATTCGTTGACCGGGTCTGCAGGCCTTGCGCTCTCCGGGCCTCCCCGCACTACGCCCCAATCAGTCTCTTGTGCCACACGGGCGGGGGCCATAATCCGCAGAGAGGGACGAAGCTGCACGATCCAGTACGATACTCACGCTCCAAGATCAAGCCCATACCAAGCAGGGCCGGACTCCTGCCCCACCTCAGATCGTCTCGACCGCTGGGCGCTACCAAAGATGCAGGCAGATCGGTCCCCCACCGCAACAATCCGTCTCGCTAACCCACGCTCCGCGGCCTCCATTCGCCGACTAACCCCCCAGAGCCTTCCGCACCGCCTCCATCAACGCCTCGAGAGTGAACGGCTTCCCCAGCACCCCCGCGAATCCCTGAAACCGCAGCTCCTGCGTCTCTCTCTCCGACGCATGACCGGTCAGCGCGACCACGCCCAACCGGGGCGCCTCCTGGCGCACCTGCCGCATCAGCCTCTCGCCCCCCGCCTCAGGCGCCGTCACGTCCATGAGAATCAGTCCAACTTGCTCCAGGGCCACCGTCTCCAGCGCACTCCGACCGCTCGCAGCTGTCGTGACATCGTAGCCGTGCGCCGTCAACCCGGCCGATATCGCATCTCGCAGGGGTTCGGCGTGCTCCACCACCAGGACCATCGGGCGCCTCCCCTCTGGCGCGCCCTTTGCTTCCTCGGACGCCCCGTCCCTGCCCGGCTCTGCGTCCTCGGCCAGTGGCAGACAGATCGTAAACGCGGTCCCCTCTCCTTCGGCCGTGTCGACGCCGATGGTGCCCTGATGCTGCTTGACGATTCCGTACACCTGGGCGAGCCCGAGCCCCGTCCCCTTGCCCACCTCCTTCGTCGTGAAGAAAGGCTCGAACAGATGCTCCTGCACCTCCTCTGTCATACCGATGCCGGTGTCAGAGACCGTCAGACGGGCCCAACGTCCGGGCGTCATCTCCGGCAGCGGCGGCTCCTCTTCCGGCCCAACCCCAAGGACGTCCACGCCGATGCGCAGTTCGCCGCCGCCGGGCATTGCATCCTTGGCGTTGAGAGCCAGATTCATGAGGATCTGATGGACGCGCGTGGCATCCGCATCCACGATGCAGGGCTCCGAGGTCATCTCCGTCGCCAGGTGGATGTTCTCCGGTATCGTCCGCCGCAGGAGCGCAAACGTGGCCTCCACCACCGCCGGCAAGCTTAGAGGTTCAGTGGACATCATCGCGCTCCGGGCAAAGTCCAGAATCTGCTGCACAAGATCCGCCGCTCTACGGGATTCTTCCAGAATGATCTCGCAGGCATGCCGGAGGTGCGGCGCGAGATCCTGTTCGGAGAGAGGCATCTGGGCGTACAGCATGATCGACGCCAGAATGTTGTTGAAGTCGTGGGCGATCCCGCCCGCCAGCTGGCCGATGGCCGCCAACCGCTCTTGAAGCCGGAGCTGCTCCTCCATCTCCCGCCGCTCGGTCACGTCGACTCCGACCGCCCACTGCGCAAATCCGGGAATCCGAACCTGGTCTGAGATATTCGTCCACCTCACCGTCCGACATCCACCATCCTTACACGCCAGGTCCCACTCCACATCCCGAAAGTCAGCGTCGTGCCCCTCAACCTCCTCCATCACCGCCGCGAGCCGCAGCGGCTTGGGGTACAGCAGCTCCATCGCATTCGGGTTCCCGACGATCTCCTCCGCACTGTACCCCGTCACGCGCTCACACTCGCGATTCCACAGCACAAAGGCGCCTTGCTCATCGACCGCGTCGATCAACACCGGCATGTTTTCGACCAGCGTCCGGAGCCGCTCCCGGCTGTCCCGCAGCGCCTGTTCCGCTTGCCTCCGCTCCGTGACGTCGTAGTAGTGCTCGATCCGTCCTCCGGCATACAGTCCCGACTCGATAGGGCGACTCCGGTGCTCCAGCCACCGTTCCTCACGCCCGTCGCCGGGCAGGACGTGGCACTCGAAGCTCTCCACGTAGGAGTTGTCGTCGTACGTGGCTAAGACGGTGTCGACGAACACCTCCGGGTCTTCAAAGACCTCCTCGATCCTCTCATGAATGAGCTGTCGCTTGTCCCTTCCCACGGCGCTCCCTGGTTCCAAGCCAAAGTACCGTTCCATCGCCCGGTTAGTCCAGATCACCTCGAAATCGGTGTCCAGGATGAACATCCCGACTGCCGAGCTATCCAGGACGTCGTTGATCAAGGACCGGTATCTTTCCTCGCTCTCCCGCAGCGCCCGTTCACTCGCTTTCCGTTCTGTGATGTCCAGGGCGGTAAACGTCACCCCCGTCGAGAGGTCTCCCGCGTCGATGGCCGCCGAGCTTAGCAGGATATCCACCACCGTACCGTCCTTGCGCTGGAAACGCGTCTCCACCGCCCCCGCGCCCCCCTCCGCGATTTGCCCGTACTTCTCCCGCCCAACCCGCGCATACTCGTCATCCGACGGATACACCATTCGGGCACTCTGGCCAACCAGCTCATCCTTGCCATACCCAACGATCTCACAGAACCGCTCATTCACATCCAGGAACACCCGGTCAGAAACGAGACCAATCCCGATGGGAGCGGCCCCGAAAATGCTCTTCATCCTCGCTTCACTCGCGCGCAGCGCCTTCTCAGCACGCTTTCGCTCTGTGATCTCCAGGCTCGCGGATCCCACCAGCGCCGGCTCTCCCTCCCGGTACATAGGGAACTTGTACGTGATCCAGTGCGTGTCACCTCCAGGGCCGGGAAGCATCGTCTCCGAGACGATCGTCTCTCCCTCCAGAACCCGGCGATTCTCCCTCCGGTATTGCTCCTCCAGGTCCGGGGACACCATCTCTTCCGTGGTTCGACCGATGAGGTCCTCCACCCGACAGTTGGAGACCTCGGCGAATCGCTCGTTGGCGTGGAGTACGCATCCCTCAGCATCCTTGATGAACGTCGCCGCAGGAAAGTGCTCCATGAAGAGCTCAAACCGCTCCTCACTCTGCCGCAGAGCCTCCTGAGCCTCCTTTCGCTCCGCCAGCTCCTGCTGGGCCGCCTGCAGCAAGCGTGCATTCTCCACGGCGATCGCGGCGTGGTTGGCGAACAGAGACAGTAGCTCCAGATCATCTTCAGTGAACAGCCGCGCCTCTGCGTCGTGAAGCACGTGGATGACGCCGATGACTTCATCCCGCCAAATCATCGGGGCACTCACGATGGCTGTTATCGGCTGCTCGTCGAAGACATCAGCCCGTCCCTCCCACCGCTGATAATCCCTGATGATCACCGGCTCGCCCTTCTCTGCCACCGTCCCACCCACGCCCTCCCCGTACTTCAGGATCAGTCCGGTGTAGTCCTCCGGCGTGTTGTAGCTCACAACGCAACGGACTTGTTCCTCCTCCGGCTCACACAAGTACATCCCCCCGGCGAGCCCGGCGAGCAGTTGAGTGGCGCGCTCGACAATCGTCCGCAGGAGTGTCGGCAGCTCGTGGCGCCCGGTGATATCCAGGACCGTGGCCTGCAGGGCGGACAGCGCTTCCGCCCGTTCCCGCAGCGCTTCCCGCGCCTCGTGCCGCTCAGTGATGTCCCGGGCGGTCCCCTGGACCCCGACCATCATCCCATCCTGGAACACAGGTGCAATACGCACCTCAACGGGGAATGGCACCCCGGCTTTTCCGACAGCCATCAACTCTAATACCTGCTGCCCCTCGCCCCCCGTGACCTCGGCGAAAGCCTCGGCCGCCCGCTCCCAGTCCGACTCGGACACAAACGTCCGGAAGTCGAGTCCCGCCGCCTCCTCCGGTTCGTACCCAAATACACGCTTCCCGACGGATGAGACGTGCGTCACACGGCCCTCCAGATCCATCCGCCAGACGGCCTCCGCGCTGGTCTCGGCAACGAGCCGCGAGCCGGAGATGTTGGCGAAACCGGCGTGAGCTGATCGATCCAGCTTCGTCGGGTCGTGGATCGTTCCCTGATAGCCGATCCCCGCCCCCTCCTCGTCCTCAAGAGCGACGGCCGTGATCTGGGCACCGAAGATACGCCCATCTCTTCTCCGAAGGCGCATCCCGTAGTCCTCCACGGCCCCGCGCGCCGCCAACGCCGCAACGTACCCATCCCACTCGGAACTATCGGCGCAGAGATCGCGCATCGAGAGCTGCTTGAGCACGTCGGGGCTCTCGCACCCGAAAAGCTCGACTGCGGCCTCGTTGAAGTCCACCCAACGTCCATCCCCGGAGACCACGAAGATTGGGATGGGGCAAGTGCGCAGCAGATTACGGTACCTTTGCTCGACCTCGGGTGGGGTATTCACCATCGGTGCATCCTCCAGTTTCTTCCCGGTAACGACCAACGCCGCCTCCATGTCCAAGACGGGCGCTGCGCTGCGAGCACGGCACCCGATTCGAAGGCCACGGTAGGCCGAGACAACCGGCATGGCCACATCATCCGGCGATAAGACATCTGGGGAGGGACGTACAAAGAAACTGTCGGGTCCGCCCTCCCGCAGTCCCAGCTCGAGCAGCCTCCACACGCCCGAACAAAGACCTGCCCGCTGCTCAAGACAGAGCGTCTGCGTCTCCTCCGAGAAACGAGCCGTCAGCCCTCAGTGGGCGTCCTTGTCTTGAGGCACCGAGCTGTAGTCTCGCGGCCACTCGTGTGGCAGCTGTTTGAAGATCCAGCGCGCCTTCGCCCGCGAGGGACAGACTGCGAGCACCTCGGTGCGGGCGCGCATCGCATCAGTGAGGTCCACGTACTCCGCCGCGGGCATCTGGCCTATATACCGACCGTCCGTCCTCACGATGATGATTCGTTCGCCAATTGGTATTTCTCCTCTCTCCGACCGTAGACTACGCAAGGCCGCACGCCCCCCGCCGACAGGTCGACCCAGGCACAGGACGGGCCGGCGTTCTCCATACGCCCGGCACGTCCTTTCCCCCACTCTGGGTCCGCTCCCAATCCTGGTTCTTCGGCTGGTCGGCCCTCACGTTCATGACGGGTACGTCGCCCACGGGATCCGTGGAAATACTCACGATCGCCACCGGCTCCGCCCCGATCTTCTGCCAACGCACGCTGGAGAAATCGTGGACGTTCTCCGCGTTCTCAACGCCGGTCCAGCCGTGCTCCCGCACGTCGGCCTTGTAGAAAGCCTGGACCTCGTCCACACCGTCCGGCGTCTCAAAGCAGCTGCCCTCCGCAGTTTCGGACGCCAGGCCAACAGATAGGTCCTTCCACGCCTTCACACTGTCGGCATAAGCCCCGTCGCATTTGGGCACGTCCGGCCAAGGCCAAGACGCCGACAGCACGCTGCCCACACCGGCTTCCCCCTGACCACGCTCGCCACCCTCAAGCCCGCACGTCAACCTGGTGAGAAGCAGCGCAGGGAGGGCGACAGTGAGCCTTCGGCGATTCATAAGTGAGTGGCTCACCGGCCCTATCGGTAGCATGGCGCGCGCTGGCCCCCGGCTTCGGCACACGCCGATTGCACACCCAGCGGGACGGCCGACTAAGCGGCATCGCCGCAACGAGAGCGGCGGCTGGAGGCGGAGAGGTGGACCAAGCAGTCGGGGTAGGGCTCCAATCCGTCGCGATGACTCAGTATACGACCAGTCGGTGGGCCCTGTCAAGTGGGGCCGGCTCAGCTCTGTTGCGGCACCGGAACGCCAACTCGTTCAACCCGAGCCAGTCCAGTGTCGCCAGCATCGAGCATTCCGAGGATTAGATCGACCAATGTCCGCAAAACTGACGACTTAACCCGCTCTCCGCAACAGGGCCGCCACACCCGCCGCCCCGCAGGCTTCAGCCACGCTAAGCGCGGTCCTCCCCTCCGCCCGGGCATTCGGGTCCGCCCCGCGTTCCAGGAGCATCCGCGCAGTCTGTAGCTGTCCCCTCTCTGCAGCCCGGTGGAGTGCCGTGTAGCCGCGTCGGTCGCAGGCATCGATGTCGGCACCGCGGTCCAGCAAGAGACCAGCACTCACGGCGTCCCCCGCCTGCACCGCCGTCATCATCGGCGTGCTTCCCGCCTCAGAGAGAACGTCCACCGAGGCACCCTGGCCCAAGAGACAATCGATCACCTCTCGAGTCCCGGCAGCCGCGGCCCAGTGCAACGGCGCTGCACCACTCCGAGACCGCAGATCGACGGGCAGACCCAAGCTGAGAAGGGAGTCAACAGCGGCTAGGTCACCGCGCGCGGCGGCGATGTGGAGGAGAGAGTCCGTCCGCAGCGGCCTGTCAAGGCTCGGTCGCTCCACCCGTTCCGCCGCGGCGAAATGCGCCCGCCTCCCAAACGCCGACATGCATATCGCAGCCATCGCAGCCGTCGCCCCTAATTCGGCTGCGTGGCAAACCGAGCCGTCGATCCTGCTCTCGGCCGATCTAGTGCCGCTTCCCCGGGGAAGGGGTGCCGGGAAGACCATGTCGAGGGCGTGACTGATCAAGAGAAACTCGAGGACACGCGCCGTCATCTCGGGCTCCTCGTCCGGCCCGGTCAGTACACCGCGGATCGACCCGATCCGCACGTAGCCGTCGTGAGGTTCGACTGCTGCGATAGCCCAGACCTGACGGGTCCAACTCCGCACGCAAATGATTCGTTGGCGGTGGTAGAAGAGCGCCCACTTCTCTTCCATCTGTCGCGGCGCAAAGAGGACTCCATCGGCAAGGATGCGCTCGATGGAAAAGTGGAGATCAGCCTTGACAGCCCGGTCTACGATCGGCGGACGGCCAATGAAGCCCGTGCCGTCGTCCGAGCCAAAGGAAATCGCGTTCGCAGCACAGCAGGGGTCGCTCGAGGAGGACATCGTGGTCAGCGTGACAGGGCGAACGTCGAGGACTGGTACACCCCAAGGATTCTCAGCCGGCATGACCCACCGGATCCGCGATCTGCGGGGATCCCGCTTCTGCTTCAGGTTAGGCCTTCCTCCAAACCATTCCCGGACCACGCTGCTACCTTTCCGCCGTGTTCGCTGCCGCCACCAACCGTGGAGTCCCCACGGCGGTCCCCTCTGCAATTTGCTGGCCTATCGCTCGCACGCCGCCGACAATTGGGAGCGGGCAGCTGCCTAACAGTCGCAGCGCCTCACATGGGCGGCCCTCGGACAGGACGTAGCCTGTGGCCGGCAGAACGTGCGGGCAGACAGAGACCAGCCGTTTCGGGACCGCTCTCCCAAGGAACGCCGGACCGGGCAGCAGGTCTTGCCTACAACTCGAACTCAGTGTACGCTGTGGGAGCGCCTTCTGTCAAGTCCTCCCGTTGATGCAGGTCGGTCGATACCGCTTTGGACAGTTCTTCCCCTCCCCGCGCATGTGGCGGTAGAAATACGTCACCGCACCGTCCATATTCGTGCGATGCCTGATTTTGACCCTACCGCCGCAATCGGGGCAGAACCCTATCTCCGGCGCATCAGGGCTGGCCGCGACAACTTTCCCGTTGACTCTGGCTTTCTTCATAGCGTACTCCGAGGTTCTACACATGGGGCAATGCAACATCCAGCTTCTTTCTCCACGCCACTTACGTCCAGCTCTCATCATTCTATCATACGCTGGGCAGTTTGTCTGTAGTAGAAGTCAGACTCCCTTGTGGCGTTTATTAGATTCCTTCTGTGGCGATTTCGCCACACAGCACGTGGCGCATCAAGAAAACGGGGCTCCGGCGACCTCAACGCGAGGAAACCATCAGAAAACCTAGAGGGGCGACCAGCTCGCGCCGATCGCCCCTCTGCCAACACCTATCGAAGAGGATTCTACACGATATCAACCATCCTGTCCAGCTCCAAGGAGAAATGAGCCTGATCGCTCCTCGTACTCCGACCAAATCCTGGACGGGCGGCGAACCTCAGCAACCCCATCAGTGCGCCCTCATCCCCCCCGCGGTCCTGTTCCCGGTCTGACCTCCCAGACGGGCCCGGCACACCCCCTTGCCCAGAGCGTGGGCCGGGCCCCCGACATTCCCTTCCTCCAACTACCCCGGCAGACTGGCATCAGAACCGAAACAGTATCGACCCGCTTGTCGGAGTCACGACGGAGGGTTGATTCGGCGCCCCGGGACTGGGCGGCCAGTCGTTGTGCCAGATGCCCGCCTCGTCCCGACACCAGCTGGCGTTGGGCGCCAGTTGACCATAATCAACCACGTCGACCACCTTCCCGTCAGCGGCAAGAAGCCGCACCTGGTCGCCGAGGTCATCGAGCACGATGCCAGTGGTCCGGCCGTGGAAGAGGGCGAAGCTTCCTGCAACCAGAACAGTACCTTCGGATATGCGATAGCCCTCGCTATCTCCGACCGCGTCGTCCAGGAGCCAGCCGCTGAGATCCACGTCGCCGTCACCCGCATTGTAGAGCTCGATCCACTCCTCGAACTCGTCGAAGATACCATCCTGAGCAGGAAAGGGCATAATCTCGTTCACCCGGACCGTCTTCGATGGATCTGTCGGCGTAGGCATGAACGTAGGCGTGAATGTAGGCGTGGGGGTCGGAGTCGCAGTGGCCGTTGGTGTAGTGGTCGGCGTCGGAGTGA
>CAZIWL010000046.1:0-12275 GCA_964542755.1 uncultured Anaerolineales bacterium | reverse complement strand
GGCGTGGGGGTCGGAGTCGCAGTGGCCGTTGGTGTAGTGGTCGGCGTCGGAGTGACGCTCGGCGTCGGCGTCTCTCCCGCTGGCTCATCCGGAGTGGTCGTCGCCGTCGGCTCCGGCGTGTGCGTTGCCGTCGGCTCTGCCGTGAGGGTCGGAGTCGGCGATGGCGTGGATGTACTGGTGGCAACCGGGGATGTCGTTGGTGTTGGCGTTGGTGTCGGCGATGGTGTCGGCGTCGGTGTTGGGCTCGGAGTGTCTGTTGACGTCGCCGACGGTGTCACGCTTGGCGTTGGTGTTGGCGTGGCGGTGGGCAGCGCTGAAATCCGCTCCCAGGAAAGACTCACACGCGCCGTCCCCTCCCGCTCGTAGTAATCCACCCGCAGATCATGCTCCCCTGAGAGCGACTTGTCCACCCGATAGACCTCGTCGCCGTCGCTCCCGTGCCACTCGTCGATGATCGGCTTGCCGTCCAGATAGACACGGATGCCGTCGTCCGCCCTTGCCTCGAAGCGGTACACACCCGGTCGCAAATCGACGTCACGGCGCCACCGGGCGGAGAAGTTGTCCTCAGGGAGTCCCACGGCGATACGACCGCGCCCCCAATCGAAGTCGATCTCCGCGTCGTTACGAACCAGGCCTGGCTTCCCATCCAGGGTCCTGTTCGACCAGTACTCACCCTTCCAGTCGCTGATACGAGTGTCGACCTTCTCCCACCAAACGCGAATCCGCGCCTCGCCCCCGTGCTCGTAGTACGTCACGACGATCTCATGATCACCCCGCGCCAGGGTCAAGTCCTCAGTCACCTCTCGAGCCGCTCCATCCCTCCAGCTGTCGATCAACAGCGCGTCGTCCACCCAAAGGCGGGCCCCGTCGTCCACCAACACGTGGAAACGGTACGTTGCAGCATCGAACCCGGCCGTGCGCGTCCATCGAGCAGAGAAGTCCGTCGAGGGCAGGGTCGGGGCCGGCGACGCCCAGCCCCAGTTGAAGTCGATCACGGCGTCAGTGCGCACCAGCGCAGGGCTGCCCGCCAGCGAACGATTCGACCAGTACTCGCCCTTCCAGTCGGGATACGCCGCAACCCGCTCCCAGGCAAGCTGAACCAAAGCTTGCCCTGACCGCTCATAGTACTCAACCCGGACCCTATGGCTCCCCGAAAGGAGGGCGTAATCCGCGGTCACCTCCCGCCGCGCCCCATCCCGCCAGGCATCGATCACTGGCACGTCATCGATAGTGAGTCGAAGCCCGTCGTCCACGACGGCGCGAAAACGGTACAGACCGTCTTCGAACCACGCGTCGCGGGTCCACCTAGCTGAGAAACCATCCGCCGGCAGGCCGGCCACTGCGCTGTACGCTCCCCAGTCGAAGTCGATGTCGGCATCGTTGCGGATCACCACCGGCGCTCCGACCAGGTTGGGACCCGAGAAGTACTCGCCTCGCCACTGCGGGAACTCTCCCAGCCGCTCCCACCAGACCTGGAGTTGTGCCACGCCCGTATTCTCGTAGTATTCAACTCGTAGGCTGTGATTCCCAGCGCCTAGCCAGCGATCCGCCGAGTAAGAGTCCGAGGCGCCATCGCTCCACCGATTGATGAGCGGCACACCGTCCACCCAGATCCGCACGCCATCATCGCTGGAGGCGAAGAACCGGTACGTCCCACTCTGGAAGCTCGCCGTCCGAGTCCACCGCGCGGAAAACCCATCGGCGGGCATCCCCGTTGCCGGAGCCCCCGTGCCCCATAGGAAGTCCAGTCCGGTATCGTTCCGCACGATTGTGGGGCTCCCCGTCAAGAAGCGATTGGAGAAGTACTCCCCCCTCCAGGTGAACGGGACAGCCGTCGGAGTCGGTGTTGGCCACGGCTGGGGCGTTCGGGTCGCGGTGACCGTCTCCTCCCCGCGTGGCGGCGCCGTGGCCGATGGCGTGGCATTGGATGTCGGCAGCGGCGCCTCCGTTGGCCCGAAGGTCGGTGACCACACCGGTGAGATCGTAGCCGTCGGCTGTAGGATCGGAGTGGATACCGGTGAGGCCGTGCCGCCGGGCACCATGGTCTCTCCCACCTCGGCAATGAGGATCACAGCGGAGAGCTGATCGCCGCCGGACCCCGCCGAGGCCCTTATCGACACGCTCGCAACCCGGATCCATGGGGCCTCCAGTGGGTAGAAGAATGGAACCAGGAAACTGCCATCCGGGGCCACAGTCGCGGTCGCAACAAATCGCGTCTCGCCCGAGGGAGCCACCAGGTCGACGGAGATCTCGTCTCCGACACCCCACCCCTGGCCCGTGAGCACGATCAGCTCGCCCGGTTCGACGTTCTCCTGGGGTGAGACGGCAATGGAGACAGCTCGCCCCGGAGGAGCCGTAGGCGTGAAGGCGGCACTAGGCTCCGGTGATACCACGGGCCGGGGGGCTCTCGCCCGCACGCTCAGCGCCGTGATCACGCCCAGGATCACAGCTATGCAACTCAGCCCTAACACCAGATACAACACCCGTCGTTTCCGCACACCACTTGCCAGGACCATCCCTCCACCTCCCGCTGGATTCTCCCAGCGTACCTCGACGGCAGCAGCCCGTCCTGGTCCAGCCCCAGTTGGGGGTCCGTCAAGCTTTGCGGAGGTCGCAGTATGCTGCGGAGCCGGCCTGCGACCTCCGCGCTCTCACTACGTACACCTTACGGGCACGTGATGTCCGCGATCATCCAGGCGCCGTCCACCTTCTGGAGTCCTACGAAAATCCGGTGTCCCTCGAAGCTCGTCGTCACCAGAGTGCTGGCAGAATCCACGGATTCGTCGATGATCTCCGCCGCGAAGGAGCTCGGGACATCCTGAGCGCAGAGCACCGGGTCGTAGCCGCCCTTGTCGTCGAAGGAATCCACGATGCCGTACACTTTGTCCACCAGCCCTTCCGTGACGCCTGAATGCGTCCGGAGAGCGCCGTCAACCAGCGGGTTCCCCGGATAGTGACTGTACCAATCGTAGAAAGCCTCAACACTCTCATCGGGTCCCAAATCTGGCTGCGCGGCCTCAACTCGACCGGGCGGCGCTGAACCGCACGCCGCGCTCAGAACGACGAGCAACATCCCACACACCATCCCTATGCTAGCCTTCCGTCTCGTCTTCATCCTCTGCCTCCTGCGTCTGTGGGTCAGACGTCCCACTCGGTAACTCCGGCGAGGCCGTCGGCCTCGTTCATTTACGACATCAGTCTATCTGATCTCCCGATCGAGTGCATCGGCCGAAAGCAGGAACTGGAGCAGGACAATGGAGGGATAGCTAAGCCTGGTCAGTTGGGGAGTAGGACGTCAGAACCGATGGCTTCTACCGCGTCAGCACGTCTCCGTCTCGACTAGAGGGAACCGTGAGGCCGGCTCACATCACGGGTTGGGGGAGGAGTCGGACAATGATGGCGATGAGCCTTCCGGCCGGGAGACCTTGAAACAGGACACTGTCAGCACCCGCAACCTCGGCCTCCTGTTGTTGTTTCGCGGTTCCCACGAGGACGATGATGCTAGCCTGGGCCCAGCGACCCCTGGCGCGCCGCACCATCCATCCAACCTTCTCACCGGGCTGATCGCCGTCCAGGACCACGAGGACTGGCTCAGGATTTGGGCCCAGCACCGGCACGGCACACACGTCTCCGGCTGCCCACACCCTGCCGACTTGAGGCATGGCACCTATTAGGGCGTGCAGCCCATCACGTAGCGGACCCGGCGGCGCAATGACAACTGCTGAGGCAGCCATTCTCCTCCTTCTCTGTGACCGGACCCAGTCCTCTTCCGGACTCAATCACCTCACAATAGCGATGATATCACCTTCGACGCCCCTGCGCATCGGACGTTAGGCAGAAATCCGCTCCATCAAAAGACCTTCCTGATGTGGCACCCAGCTACGTCATATGATGCATGGCAGCGAAATCGTCCTTGACCCAAGGACATACCCTAACATCTCCCCTGTTGGTCCACCCCTTCCCGGGGCCAAAGCCGAGTAGTCCCATGGCCCGCCAACGGCAACGCCGGTTCCCAACCGCCGATCCCGCGCTCAGATCCGAACCCCCTGGACGCCCTCTCGACGCACCACGCCCTTGCCATCGGAACGCTGGCAATGCCCCCATAGCCGAGCCGGGTCATGCCCCGTCCCAGAGCACCGATGGCCCATTCCTTCACCATGACACGTCGGACATGTGGTAATTTGACTGTTCTCCAACTCCCTTGACATGGCGATCACCTCTCTGCAGGCCTCCATCCCGCACCCCTTAACCCACCACCCTTGGGTCAACCACCGTGCCGGGGAGAGAGCCCGAGCGGCCCGGAGATCAGGCCAAGCGATTCGGGAGAGGTCCCCCTGTCCCAGGGCGAGTCGTCCCTGGTTCGCTCGCTTCCCTCCAACTCGTCCGACGGCGCGACACAGTCTCACCCGCTCAGCCTTGAGCCTGGCATCAATCATGCGCTCCTCCAACCCCCAAACGATCTTGCGTGTTCGTCTCGTCGTGCACCTTGTCGTACCGTTTCCACCGCCCATCCCACCCCCACATCCGATCCCGTCGGGCGCCCGGGCGGTACAGATGAAGGCCCCCGTGCGTCAGCTGCCAAAGGCGTAGGCCGAAGCTCGAACGCCCCGCCGTCCAGGATCGTTCTTCCGAACACTCGATGACTCTGGCCATCCAAAGTTGGCACCGGACCCTTTCTCCCACCTCCCAAAGCCTCATCTCTGGATCCGTGACTTGGCGACGCCCCCCCCCGCATACCCAGCGTCCCTAGCTCGCGACGGGCATCGGGTGGGAAAACCTCCGATCAGGGATTCGCGACTCAACCGGGACCGCCGAGGGTCGCTGCGCATCGGCGACCACCAGATCCTTGGCGTAGATCACCAGGTCATCTCCCGGCGAGTAGAAGTCACGGACCACGGCCTCAAGTCGGTACCCGCTGCCCTCATACAGCCGCCGGGCCAGACGGTACTCGGGGGTGCTGGACGTCTCGACCAGCAGGAGCCGTCCCTGTCGTCGCCGGACCTCCGACTCCGCGCCGCGTAGGAGCGCGTGACCTATCCCACGCCCGCGGGCCTCAGGCTTCACCGCCAGCCAGTAGACATCATACGTGCCGGCCGTGAGCGGGTGCGGCCCCAGACAAGCATACCCCAGGGGTCACCCGTAGTCGTCGCGGAAGACCAGGAAGACGTAACCACTGGTCTCTCCCTCACTCAGGTACGCGTGCCAGATGCTCTTGACACACGCGAGTTCCTCGGACGTGAAGATGCCCGCCCCAGCGGTGATGCCCAGAATGGCCGGCCCGTCCAGACTCCGGGCCGAATCGATCACAGACACGGTAGTGCCTCCTGGCGATGTCCACAATCCTCGCCACCATATCTCCATATCGATAGCCTGCCGCTCGCGCGGCCCGATGGAAACCCGCCTCCGGGGAGAGGTCCGGATTGCAGTTCACCTCAACCACTTGAAGCCGTTCCCTCTCGCCAAGTCGCATATCGACTCGCGCATACCCTCTGCTCCCGATGGCAGCCCAAGACCGCAGCGCCGTTTCGACAATCGCATCGGCCAGGTCCGCGTCGACGGGCGCCGGGCAGATCACCGGTGTGTTCTGATACTCAAAGGAGGACTCCTCCCACTTCGCGGCAAAGGAGACGATGCGCTCATAGGGATTCGCGAAAGCCCCAAAATCAATCTCCGCCAGGGGGAGCACATCCGGCGGGTCGCACCACACCGAGACATTGAACTCGCGGCCCACGACGAATGCCTCACACAGCGCCGCCTGCCGATACCTCTCCACCACATATCCGACGCGTTCCCGCAGAGCCGACAGATTCCACACCACGGCCTCCGGTCCCACACCGATGCTCGCGTCCTCCGCCACCGGTTTCACGATGAGCGGGAAAGCGACATCAGAACACCCGCTTCGCAGCTCGTCCGGATGGCGCACCAGCATCCAGGGCGGCGTCGAGACTCCGTTGCGAACCAGGAGAGCTTTGGCCCGGGCCTTGTCCACCGAGTTGGCGACGGCGTGACCGTCGGACCCGGTGTACCAGTAACCCATCGCTTCCAACGCCCACACGATCCGGGGCTCCTCGAAGAGCCTCCCCTCCAGACCCTCACCCAGGTTGAAGACCATCCACTCTGTGGGAGGATAGGGCGACAGGGCCAGTTCCACGTCCCTGTCCACTGGCACCTCTTGAACTCGGAAGCCGAGTCCGCGGAGAGCCCCGGAGACGGCCCGTGCACACTGGGTGACACCTTCTTCGGCCAGCGCATCCCTTGGCTCACCCTTCACCAATCCGACCCCAGTATTGAACAGCACGACCACGCCGGGGGGCTCGTGGTTTGCACCCATCAGAGGCCATCCCTCGTCCGAACAGAATCAAGAACTGCCGCGGCTTGGAAGAGGGGCGACGTGGTCGCCGGGACGCCCAGTCGCCGTCCGACCGTCGCCTCGGCCCCAAGCCCGGTCACCAAGACCTGCTCCACGCCGCGCCGTGTCAGTGCCAGTTCCAGAATCTCATTGATCAGTTCGTCGTATGGGAGACCCTCCGCCCGGGCCATGATGCACAGATCGCTCACCACGGGGTTGAGCCCAGGGAGCGTATTGATCTCCAGCAGATACGGCTTCCCATCGTCCCCCACCCGGAAGTCGACCCGCGCCACGTCTAGTGCTCCGATGGCCTCGAAAGCCGTGATGGCCAGACGCTTGAGCGTACCCTCGAGCTCATCGGGTATGTCCGCCGGGCAGAGATAGAGGGGTGCCCCGGCTTCGCCCGGATTGTAGGACTTGGAGGCGGCGTTGTAGACTCCCTCCCCGGCCCCTACACCCGCATCGATCTCCAGTACCGGGAAGAGATGGTACCCGTCCTGACAGTACAGATCTGGACGACGCCGTTGAGCCGTACCGTCGCCGTTCCCGATCAGCCCGACCGTGAACTCGCGCCCTGGCAAGTACTCCTCCACCAACGCCGGCTGCCCGTAGGACCTGAGGACCCACCTTAGCTGCCGGCGCAGCGCGGCCTCATTATGGACCACCGATCCGGGGTTGATGCCCTTCCCGGTTCCCTCACGCAGCGGTTTGACGAAAAGCGGATAGATCAAGAGTGGATCCAGCGGCTCGTCAACCCGACGGAAGACCTGAAACGGCGCCGTTGGCAGGCACGCGTCGCGCCACAGACGCTTGGTCACCGCCTTGTCCAGCGAAATCGCCTGCGCTAGCACACGGGAACATGTATAGGGGATCCCCAACATCTCTAGCAGCGCCGGCACCTGAGCCTCCCGGGCATCACCGCGCAGCCCCTCAGCAATGTTGAAGCACACATCCGGCGCGACCTGCCGTATCGTGTCGAGCAGCGTCTCGTCCCCCTCCAGCAACACCGTTTCGTGTCCTCCCCCCCGGATGGCGTTCTCCAGCGCCTGGACTGTGTCCTCCGAGTCGTACTCCGCCAGCGCGTCCGGCGGAGCGCCAGGCTCCGGGACCACGTTCTTCTTCAGGTTGTAAATCAGAGCCACACGCATAGCTGACCTTCTCTCCTTTCTTCTCCCCCCACCGACGAAAGCGGGGAAATGCCCAGACACGTTCTCGGCTCTCTGGCTCTCAGTAGCACAGCGGAGGCGGTGCCCCCTATGGCTCTGGTCCCCTCCCAAGGTCCGCATACCGGGGGACCGGGCACGGGTGAATCGAGGACACTCCCCAACGAATGAACCGGATCGGCCGCCGACACGGCCATCTACTGCCCTGAGGCGGTCACCGGTCGGCGGGTCGGGCAGCCAGGAAGTTCACCGTCGATCAGGCTGACGGAGCAGGACGTCATCGGAACACGGAAACAGCGACGTTTTCCAGAGCCTGCGACCTTCAGGGGGATGAAGGTCAAGACGCGAGGGAAATCACCCACCGTGGTCGGCGCATAGGAGAGCTGCCAGCGCCGGTCGTCCCACTGGTCTGGAGGCATGCCGTACGCCTGAGGAACCCTCCCATCGCCGGGAGGCACCCACTTCTCACTCCTACCTCTGCCGCCGTCGTTCATCGCCTCTGCCTCACCTCCTGCCCAGCGCGATCACGCCTTCGCAAGGAATTCAACTCTGGGCCATCTGGCAAAAGAACCAGATCCTGCGATTGCAGCATCATCGAACGGCCCGCCTACCCTACTATGATATCACGTGTGGGTCCCAGCATGCATCGGTCACAAGATGGATGCTGGCTGAGACAAAAGGATGCTGCGTGGAGAGTCCGACCTACATCAAATGACGCAGCGTGGCGCTGCGTCCACCGGGCGGGGCCGGCACGCTACTAGGGGCAGGTCTGGTAGTCAGCGCCCAAGATCAGTCGATACTGCGCGCCGGTCTCAGCATTGGGCGCCGAGACGACGTTCTCCGGTGCGACGTTGAACCGCCAGCGAAGGTAGGGGGTGGCAGCCCCCTGCCCGGCGGGCGTGAGATCGATCAACTGAGTCTGAGCGTAGTCCCGCCGATCCGGCTCACCGATGACCGCAGGGAACCCGGCGCTGAGAAGTCGATCCGCAGCCAGGATATCCCAGTGGGCGTTGTGCGTTCCGTTCCACACCTCGACAGTGTAAGCCGCCTGCCACGGCTCCACTGCCGCCGCCGGCCCCAGCACCTCCTCCACCAGGGGACCGATCTCCTCCCAGTTGGGGAGGAAGACGCTGCCGCCCTTGGGCGTGGTCCACGGAATCACGTGTTGATACCCGATGCTCCGGGCGCGGACATTCCGCGAATCCAGGCGAAAGGCCACCTCCGCCAGCCTGACGATGTCGAGCAAGCCCAGGTCCGTCACCACCATGTGGCGGTACTGCTCCCAGAACTGCGGAAGCCGCGGAAGCACGTCCAGGCTCCGCGACTTGCTCCAGATCGCCTCCAGCACTTGCTGTTGCCGCCGCTCACGCGCAAAGACACTCGTCGTCTTCCGGGAGCGAGCGTACCACAGGGCGGTCTCCCCATCCATATGATGGTATCCAGGCTCCATCACCTTGATCGGATACTCCCCGTTCTCGTCCGGATAAGGCCAGTAATCCTGGAGCCGACAGTGGACAGGGATGTCCACCCCGCCCAGAATGTCGACGATCCCGATGAACCCATCGAAATCCACCCGCACATAGTGATCGATAGGAATCCCAAGGTTGTAGAGCAGCGTCTGCTGGATCAGGGCTGGACCACCGCCGTCGTAGTGGTAAAGCTCCCCGTACATATCCGCGAAGTTGACCCGGCTCATCCAGAAGCCCGGGACATAGACATACAAATCCCGGGGGACGGACAGAATGCTTACCGTCGGCACGCGCGGCTGGACGGACACGATCTGAACCACATCCGTGTGCCAATCGTTCCAGTCCGGCCGCCGGTCGCTGCCCAGTAGGACGATGTTGATCGCGCCCGAGGGTACCGGAGCAACCGGCACGGGCGTCGGCACCGCCGTTGTGTCCGAGATCCGGGGTGTGACCTGGATCAAGGCCGGATCTCGCAGCATGAACGAGGTCGGCGTGGCCGTTGGTGTTGGTGTGGCGGTGGGCGTGGGCGTGTCCGTGGGGGTCGGCGTCGACGATGCGGTCGGCGTGCACGTCGGCGTGGGTGTACGCGTCGGCGTCGCTGTCGGCGGCGGCGTGGGCGACACCACCGCGTCGGCGCGCCTCGCGACCGCCCGCAGAGTCGCCGGGCCCGGGGTCGCACGGCTGGTTGACTCGACCGATGCAGCAGCAATCGTGAGGGTTGGCAAAACCTCACTATGGGAGAGTGCGTCCATCGCCCTGAAGACGACACCCCATCCTATGATCAGGGCCGTCAGGAAGACGCAGGCCCCCACGACCGTCAAACCGCCGGCGATCAACCGCCGACGGCGGACCGGCAGCGAGTCTACGCCGAGCGCGTCCCTGGGCTCCGCTTCTCCCCCTATGTCATCTGGCCGAGCTTCGTCCGTCAAGACCGTAACCTCTTCGACGAATCTACGTAGAATCCGGTTAGCGTGTCACCGCCTGCCAAATGCGCACCTCAGCACCTGTGTTGTGGATCTGTGGCAGCGTCCCCTGCACGCTCGGCCGACTTCGCCAGCCCATCCCCAGAAAACTGATGGCAGGAATCGGCTACGCACACCCGCCCGCCTCTGGTCTCAGCGCTCAGGGCCTGTCGTCCGCTCGAGGCGCAAGAAGAGCCCACGTCCCATTATAGCCCTGTGCTCAGAGACCACAATCGGCAGCAGGATGGCGCCGATCAGCGTCCGAACCGGCTCTGTCGACCGGGAGCCGGTGGCGCACGGCCCGACAACCAGGCACATCAGCCTCGCGCGGAGTCCCGTCACAGACGCCAAAGAAAGCCGCGAAGACGGCTGCCGCCCTATCGACAAGACGACGTACACCCCGCCATCAGGTCAGACCCAACCATCGCCGTCAGGGGATCTTTTCCATCCTCACGGACCGCGACGCGCCGTCCCGACAAGGCGTTGATGCACCCTCCGCTCGCGAACTCAGCTCTGCTGGAGCAAGTCCTCCACCATACTCACGAACTGGTCCGCCGGGCGTCCCGTCACGAAGACGGCGTCCACCTCCAGCGCCTGCGCCCGCTCCACCTCCCGGATCGTGTTGGCGAACACCATGGCGCGCATCCCAGGGTACGCGGCGAGATAACGCCGCAGTAGACGGCGGACATCTTGCTCGGGAAACGATGCATCCACGAGGAGCAAACCCACGGGACGCACTGCCGCCTTCCGCATCGCCCCATCGATGCTACCTAGCTTGCCGATCACCCGTACGCGAGGCATGGAAGCCAGCAGCGCCTCCATCCCATCCCGCAGAGGTCCGGGGTGGGCCACGATGAGCGTTGCCATCACGTTCTCTCGATTCGATCTGCGCATCCTGACCTTCGTGACCACTGAGCAGAGGCCCCCACCACAGTCTCAATCCACTGTCATACCTAAGGACGAAAGAGGCGCCTCACCGCTTCGGCAAGGCGCCCCATAGCCACCGTCTCCCACCGCGCCGCGGCCAAGCTCCGTCAGCCAGAAACGAGCGACCTGTTCCTGGCCTCGTCAGACAACCAACTCATCACCGGGGGCCGCGGCGTCGGGCTCGGTGGATCCTACAAATCCTCCTCGTCCTCCCACTCGTCCTCGTCCCAATCATCATCCCAGTCGTCGTCGTATGGATAGTCGACGTCGAACGGATCGACGCTGACGACCTCCAGCCCATCCCCGCACTCGGGACACTCAAACTTCTGCCCCATGCGCGGGTTGTCCATCACGATCTCGGCGTCGCAGGTGATGCAGTACGTCCTAGGCATCGCAGGCCTCCTCGGTCTCGTTCGATCTGTTCCGTCACGAACGGCCTAGTAGTCGTAATCCGGCATCGCCGGAGCCTTCTTCTTCTCCGGGATGTCCGTGATCAAGGCCTCCGTCGACAGAACCATTGCCGCGATGGAGGCTGCGTTGGACAGCGCGCCCTTCGTCACCTTGGCCGGGTCGATGATGCCGCGTTCCACCATGTCCGCGTAGTCGCCCTGGATCACGTCGTACCCCAGCCGCTCGTTCCCCTTCTCCCGGTGCATCCTTCTAACCGCCTCGAGCGTGACCGCCCCGTCCTGTCCGGCATTCTCGGCGATCTTTCGGAGCGGCATCTCCAGCGCCTTGCGTAGGATATTGACGCCCGTCTGCTCGTCGTCGTATGTCACGGTCACGTCATCAAGCGCCGGAATCGCGTTGATCAGGGCCACCCCGCCCCCGGCCACAATCCCCTCCTCAATGGCCGCCCGCGTCGCCGACAGGGCATCCTCGACGCGGTGCTTCTTCTCTTTGAGCTCCGTCTCCGTCGCCGCGCCC
This sequence comes from uncultured Anaerolineales bacterium, assembly GCA_964542755.1. Lineage (GTDB taxonomy): Bacteria > Chloroflexota > Anaerolineae > B4-G1 > B4-G1 > SKLM01. The sequence goes on along the minus strand of CAZIWL010000046.1, from coordinate 478 downwards.
ACTCGGATCACGGCCACGCCGCCAGCGAGCTTCGCCAACCGCTCCTGAAGCTTCTCCCGATCGTAGTCCGAGTCCGAACGGTCGATCTCCACCTTGATCTGTTCCATGCGGCCCTTGATCTCAGCGTCGGTCCCGTGTCCACCCACGATGGTCGTGTCATCCTTCGTGCAGACCACCTTGTCGGCCCGCCCCAGATCCTCGATCGTCGCGCTGTCGAGCTTCCGCCCTTCCTCCTCCGTGATCACCCGCCCGCCGGTCAGCACGGCGATGTCGCGGAGCATCTCCTTGCGGCGGTCGCCGAAGCCGGGAGCCTTCACTGCCACGCAGTTGAGCATGCCGCGCAGACGGTTCAACACCAGCGTCGCCAGCGCCTCGCCGTCCACGTTCTCAGCGATCACCACCAGATCACGCTCACCCCGCTGCACCACCTTCTCCAGAATCGGAACCAGGTCCTGAGCAGACGAGATCTTCTTGTCGT
>CAZIWL010000045.1:0-29721 GCA_964542755.1 uncultured Anaerolineales bacterium | reverse complement strand
CAGGCCTCGATGACCAGGCGCGGTGGCAGTGAGGGCTCATCTGCGTATCGGGCCCGAGCCGCTGGCCCAGCTTCGACGGCTGCCCCGGCCGTCGCCCTCAGCGGGAGCGTGAGGCGGAGGAGGTCCATGAGCGCAGCCACGGCTGGGTTCTGGGCCAGCGGCCGCCCGGCGTAGATGTGAACCGGCATGCCGAATTCCGCCGCAACCTGGACGACGTACGGGCGGTATGCGTCCAGGTCCCGGGCGAGAAGGACGACATCGTCTGGCTCGATGGCGTCCTGTACAATGGCACGCTTCGCCCAGCGGAGGGCCGCCCGAACTTCAGTTGCCTGGCTGGGGGCCTCGATGAGCGTCACCGCATCGCCGGCGTGGGGCGAGCCAGCCTTGTGTGGGCCAGCCTGGAACAGGCCAGCCTCAAGCTGAGCGAGGGGCTCAGCCTTGCTTGTCTCCATCCTGGGTAGCGGCTCTGGCTCGACATTCAAGCGGCCCATCAGCTCACGGCAGGTGCGGGCGAACCGGCGGTGTGCCAGGGCGCGCGGCGGGCCGGAGAGGTCGCCCGTTAGGGTAATCACCAGCTCCCCCACCGTGTCAGCAAGGGCTGCCAGCACGTCGAGCTGTACCGGCGTGAAGTCATCGAAGCCATCTACGATGAGGAGCGACATCTCAACCGACGCCCGGATGTTATCCCGCTTGAGAGCCGCTAGTGCCAGCCAGCCGAGGCCTGCGGGATCCGACCACGATTCGCGCTGGAGGCGACTCTGGTAGGCGGCGTAGACGGAGGCCAGATCGTGGAGTCTGGGTTCGAATCCGTGAGCGACCACCGCGTCCGAGAAATCATCTGGATGCACGCGGCCGGCCTTCAACTCGTCGATTACGCTCTTCAAGGCTCGCGCAAATCCGGGGAGGCGGCTGACGGCGGCGTAGTGCTTAAGTCCGATCTCCCTGAGGACCGATCGAATGACGCGAAGCTGCACCCCTTCCGAGATCTCCGTGAGGCTGAGATCGGCGCCGCGAAGACAGGTTCGATAGAGTTCCTCAAAGGTGAGGACGTGGACCCCGAGGGCACCGCCGGAGTCCGCCAGCCGGCGCCGAAAGGCACCGGCCTGGAGCGCGCTGGCCACGAGCACGTGGGCCGGGGTGAGGGGGGCCGCGGCATGACGCCCCGCCCTCCTCACGGCGTAGGCCGTCTTTCCTGCACCGGACGGGGCCACGAATAGGCGTGGATGATGCGGCTTGCGACCTTTCGCTATCGGGTCATTCATGGTGGATAGGGAGCAATCCGTCTGCTCAACGCGCTGGCCTCAGTCGTCGGAGCTGCGTGGCACGGACGCACGCGTCAGCATAGTGCAGCACAGACACACGGCTATTATACATCATTCTGGGCTTCTCGCGTCTGGCACCGCTGGCGGTTTCGCCCCCGGAGGTGCACTTGTCAGCCCCGGGGATTCGGCCTATGATTGACGACTGGGGAGCATCGGGGCGAGCCCCCCCGGCCCTGCACCCCGTAGCGCGCCAGGTTCAGAATCCCTGGGAGCGGGGGGGGCGAACCGGGTTGCCGGACGGAAGGCGAAGACACGCCCAGGCTGCAGGCGATCCCATGCGTGTACCGGGTGTGGCTCGTGATCTTCCAGCAAGCTACTGAAGGTCCAGAGGAGACGTGTTCAGACCGAACAGCATCCGCGTACGACTCCTGATTAGCTTCGTCCTCCTGGCCGTGCTGCCTGTGGTGGCCGTGACGTTGGGCTCACTGGCCGTCGCGTACTACACGGGTCGACGTCAAGTGAGCGGCCGCCTGGCGTCGATCGCGGCACTGAAACAGTCATCCATTGAAGGCTGGATTCACGCCCTCGAGGAGGACCTGGTCGTCGCGTCCAACACGGACTGTGCCTTTGAGCGTATCTCCGTGGTCCTCTCTCTTGCCCGGGATCATAAGCACTACGGCTTCTACAACCGGGCGGTGCGGAAGCGGCTCCAGGGCGTGGTGGGTCAATCTCCGCATCTCGAGGCTGTCTTCCTTGTAGACCTGGAGGGGACGGTTGTCCTGTCGACGGTCCTTGACGATGAGGGTCAGAACCTCAGTGGTCAGGCTTTCTTCCAACAGGGTCTGGGCAGCCCGTCCGTGCAGATCCCCTTTTCGATCCAGGACGGCCCGACCACGGCGTCAGACCGCCGATGGGTCAGGTCGGTGATTGTCGCGATGCCCATTGTTGGGCAGCAGGGGAGGCCAGAGGGGGTCATCGCAGCTCGGGCGTACGTCGGCGGCCTGGAGAAGATTCTGGGTGAAGGGACGGGCCTGGGGAACACAGGAAAGGCCTACCTGGTCAACCGGAATCGGCAGGTCCTGACCGGCGCTGGATTCCCAACGGGACAGGGGAATGGCGAGTTCGTCAACCGCTCCTCGGTTTCGGCGCCGGGGATCGAGGAGGCATTGGGCGGGCGGTTGAATACTTCGGGTCTCTACCGGGATTACCGCGGGAAGCGTGTGTTGGGCACGTACCGCTGGTTGCCCGCGTGGGATCTTCTGTTGGTGGCTGAGCAGGACCTCAACGAGGGGCTCCTCGCGGTCCGGGGGATCATCATTGTGAACGTGGCGATCGGCCTGGCGACCCTGGCACTGGCGGTCGTTCTGGCGCTCTTCGTGACGAGGAGTATCGCGGATCCGTTGGGCGGCCTGGCTGCGACGGCCACCGAGATCGCGGCGGGCAACCTCGATGGTCGGGCCAGTACGACCCGTCGGGACGAGATTGGCACGCTCGCCCGGGCGTTCAACAGTATGACGGCCCAACTCCAGGACTCCATCACGAACCTTGAGAGGAGGGTTGCCGACCGGACCCGGGCGCTGCGGAGAGCGAATGAGACGCTGGAGCGGCGGGCACTACAGCTGGAGACCAGCGCACGGGTGAGCCGGGAGGTGACCTCGATCCTCGACATCGACGATCTGTTGACCGAGGTGGTCAAGTTGATCCGAGATGCATTTCACTACTACCACGTTCACATTTTCCTGCTCTCAAGGGACGGGACGGAGCTCGTCTTGAGGGCCAGCACCAGCCCGGCGGTCCCCGAGCACCGGCGCATACGCATCGCGGGAGGGAGCATCAACGGGAAGGCGGTGCGCGATGGGCAAGCAATCCTGGTGAATGACGTGAAGAACGACGCGTTCTATCTGGCGGACCAGTATCTTCCTGACATCAAGTCGGAGCTGGTGGCGCCGCTGCGGCTGGGCAACCAGGCCATCGGAAGCCTCGATGTACAGAGTGCTGAGAACGACGCGTTCACGGAGCAGGACCTGCTGGTGATTCAGAGCCTGGGCGACCAGATCGCAGTGGCCATCGAGAACGCACGACTCTACGATCGAAGCCAAGAGCTGGCCGTGCTCGAGGAGCGGACGCGGCTGGCCCGGGAACTGCACGACTCGGTGACTCAGTCGATGTACAGTGTGGTGCTCCTCACCGAGGGCTGGCGCCGCTCGATGCGGAAGGGCGAACGGGCGAACGTGGATGAGTACCTGGCCCGCATCGGCGACATCAACCAGCAGGCGCTGAAGGAGATGCGGCTACTTATCCACGAGCTGCGCCCGCCGGTCCTGGAGGAGGAAGGTCTGCTTGGTGCACTTCATCAGCGTCTGGATGCCGTGGAGAAGCGGGCGGGCATTAACGCTCGGCTGCTGGCCGACCAACTGGTGGAGCTGCCCCATCCCGTCGAGGACGGCCTCTATCGCATCGCGCAGGAGGCGCTGAACAATGCGCTGAAACACGCCGAGGCGGAAAGCGTCGTGGTGCGCATCACGACGACCAACGGCAGGCTGGTCCTTGAGGTGCAGGATGACGGCAAGGGCTTTGATGTCGACGCCGTAGACGCGGGGTGCGGGATGGGACTCTCGAACATGCGGCATCGAGCAACACAGCTCGGTGGCTCTATGGAGATTTGTTCGAAGCGAGGCGAAGGCACACTGGTCAGCGTGGAGGTCGCCGCAGACGGGATCTTGCGGCGGGCTTGGCCCACCCGGAGGGAGACAAGTGCGTGAATGAGGAGAAAGAGACCTTGAAGCCCGTAACCGTGCTGATTGCCGACGATCATGCCGTGGTGCGCGAGGGTCTGCGAACGCTGATTGGCAGCGAGGATGGTCTCCTGGTGATAGGAGAGGCGGAGGATGGTGCGGAGGCGGTCATCAAGGCGCGCAGCTTGAGGCCGGACGTGATCTTGATGGATCTCGTGATGCCGCGCAAGGATGGGATAGAGGCGATCCGCGAGATCACACGTGATCTCCCTGAGGCGCGGATCCTCGTTCTGACAAGTTTTGGAGAGAAGGACAAGGTTTTCCCGGCCATCAAGGCAGGTGCCCTGGGTTACCTCCTCAAGGACGCCACGCCGGCGCATCTGCTCCAGGCGATCTATGACGTCGATTCTGGCAAGGCGGCGCTCCAGCCCTCCATTGCTCTGAAGGTGATTGGAGAGATTCAGGAACCGGAGGATGCGTCGCCCTCGCCGCACGCCCTCACGCAGCGGGAGGTGACGGTGCTCAAGCTCGTGGCTCGAGGGTTGACCAACCAAGAGATCGCGGACGAGTTGATGATTAGCGAGTGGACCGTGCGGACGCACGTCAGCAATATTCTTGAGAAGCTCCACGTGGCAAACCGCACGCAGGCCACGCTCTACGCGCTCCGGGAGGGGATCGCCTCCCTTCATTAGGCGCTCCGTAGAAGAGCTGATCACCCCGTAGGACATACCTTCCAGCTTCCAATTTCGGCTTTCATCACCCTGACCTTGGGCGCGTCGCGCATGCTCAAGGGGCGACCCGGGCTGTGCTGCGGGACTATGTGGGTGGGCGCGAGGTTGACTGCGATGGGAACGGGCTCACGCAACTGCTAAAGCGGTCACTACGGCAGGGCAGGCGGGGCGGAAGGGTCATGGTGGCGGCGCTGGCCGCTGCGTCGGGCGTGTTGCGGGTGCTCACTCGGGTGGCTCCCCTCGTTCTTGGTCATCCCTCATACTTTTGTGGTAGTGCGGGTGGAGTGGAAATAGCACATTCTGACCGCGAAGAATCCCTCATTCTACCGTTGCCCCGCGGACGCAACTCCCTTACCATGGACGTCATAGCCCTGCCGGATCTGCCCAGCAATTTCCGACGCCGGAGCCGGGGCATGCTGTAGGCCGCCCAACACGCCGTTGGGGCGTGCCAGAGACCACTCCAAACTTCCTTCGTTCAGCAGGAGCACACAATTGATGGTCGACACCGATGGACTCCAGTTCTTGTCCGACGAAGCATTGGACAGGATCGAGGCGACGGCGTTTCGGCTTCTGGATGAGGTCGGAATCGCTCTGGACCATCCGGGAGCTCAGGAACGGCTCCTGGATCTCGGCTGCACTCTTCGGGGTGTCCGCACGCTCATACCGCGCGATGCTGTGAACTGGGCTTTGGAGAACGTCACCGCTCACAAGACGCTCTATTCGGTCGACGGCTCTCAGGCGTTCGACCTGGGGGAGCGAAAGCCCTGCTTCCATAACGGTGGAGGACCTCCGTTCGTCTACGATCTAGATCGTGGAGAACGGCGACCGGCGACGCTTGCGGATGTGGCCGATATGAGCAGGCTGCTGGATGCCCTTGACCAGGTAGACGTGGTGATACCGCTTTTCGGTCCACAGGACGTGCCCTCGGAGCTGCTCACGGTGGCCTCCACGGATGTGACGCTGCGGAACACGCGGAAGCCTGTCTCGTCGGCCGCCATCGACAAACCCGAGCAGGTGGACTACGTCGTAGAGATGGCCGCGGCTTGCTGTGGGGGAATGGGTGCCTACCGTGAGCGCCCGACGATGATGATCAGCGTCTCCCCCGTCAGCCCGCTGACGTTTGGGACGGATATCACGGCCGCAATCATGGCCATAGCGGAATCGGGGAGCCCTTTCTACCCGCTGCCAGCTCCCTCGCTTGGAGCCACAACCTGCATCACGATGGCCGGCGCACTGGCTCAGCAGCATGCCGAGGTACTCGCCAGTCTGCTGATCGCTGCAGCCGCGGCCCCCGGTGTTCTGGTCGGCTACAGCTCCCGAATCAACCCCCTGGACCTACGAACTGCCGTCTCATCCTGGGGCGGCCCCGAAGTCGGGATGAGTGGCGCCTGTGCGGGGCAACTTGCGCATCGCCTGGGGCTTCCGTGCGACTCGTACGGCCTTTCGACCAGCTCTTCGCTGATCGATGCTCAGTTTGCCTACGAGCGGCTCACGAATGCCATCGTGCCGCTCCTCGCCGGCGTGGATATCCTCTCTGGGGTGGGTACGACAGACAGTGGCATGGCAGGTGGCTTCGAGATCGCCGTGATCGACAACGAGATCATCAGCCTGGCGGAGCACGTCGCGAACGGATGCACGGTGAACGACGATACATTGGCCTTCGAGGTGCTCAGGGACGTGATCACGGGCGACGGCGTTTTCCTCAGCGAGGAGCACACGGTGAAGCACATGAGAGGCGGAGCCGTGTGGATGCCCGACGTCAGCGTTCGCTCGTCAGATGGAGAGGCGGACGGGGGGCTGGTGGACAGGGCGCGAAGGCGGGCGGCGGAGATCTTGAAGCAGCATGAGGTAGAGCCGCTTCCAGGCGAGGTGGTCGAGGAACTGGACGCGACCATGGAACGGGCACGGAGAGAACTGGTCGGCGATTGACGGTGACTCTGGCCGTCGGAAGCGGCCTGCCGGCGGGCCCGGGAGGGCGGCGCCGTCCTTAGGCATAGTGACAAAGGAGGTGATGAACGTAGAATCAGGGGTCCAGACTACAACCTAGAGCCGGTCTACGCCAATTGGAGAAGGTCCCTACTAACAGGAGGAGCGAGGAAGATGGGTAAGCGACTGATCTGGACGCTGTTGAGCTTGTTGGTCATCGCCAGCTTCGTGGCCGGGTGCGGTGGGCAACCGACCCCGGAACCGACGGAGGAGCCGGCCGCTGAGGCGACGGAACCTCCCGCGGAAGACGTAGAGGAAGAGGAAGAACCTGCCGAAGAACCCACTGATGAGCCCACCGAGGAACCGGCCGAAGAACCTACCGAGGAACCGGCAGAAGCGGCGGAGCCCAAGATTCTTACCGTCCGACTCTACGGGGACATCCAGAATTTGGACCCGGCTTTCCAGATCTCGGAGAACGACACCGTTGTGGCTAACGCTGTGATGAACCGGCTGGTCGGCTACTGCCCCAACTCGTATGATCTCTGCAATCAGCTGGCTGAGGAGCTGGAAGAATCCGAGGACGGCCTGGAGATCCGCTTCAAGCTCCGCGAGGGCGTCATGTGGCACAACGGGTACGGCGAGTTGACCGCGGAAGATGTCAAGTACTCGTATGAGCGGTTCATCGATCCCGATCTAAACGCCGACTACGCGGATGACTGGGCTACCCTCGACCGTGTGGAAGTCATCGACAAGTACAACGGGATCATCCACCTCAAGGAGCCGTTCGCCCCTCTTTGGAGCTCGACCCTCCCGGTCGGCAGTGGCACGATCGTATCCCAGGCCTACATCGAAGAGGTCGGCCTGGAGGCCTTCGCGACGGACATCATCGGCACGGGACCCTACCTGTTCTCCGAGTGGCGACCTCAAGAGATGGTCATCCTGACCAAGAACCCTGACTACTGGGGAGAAGAGCCCTACTACGATGAGATTCATCTGATTCCCATTGAGGACGACAAGGCGGGCGAGGTGGCCCTCGAATCTGGTGACCTGGATTTCGGTCTGATCAGCAGCCAGTCGATCGAGCGGTTCGAGGCGAACCCTGATCTTGCTGTGTGGACGAAGCCGTCACTACGGTACTACTGGGTGGGCATCAACGTGCTGCATCCAAAGCTCCAGGATCCGAACGTGCGCTGGGCCGTCATCTACGGGATCGACGTACCGAGCATCATCCAGGCGGCCTATATGGGAAAGGTGGAGCGAACGTGCGCGCTCATTCCACCTGGGCTGACGGGCCACTGGGAGGATGCGCCCTGCTACGAAAGGGATGTCGAGAAGGCCAAGGAGTATATGGCGGCGGCTGGTCTTGAGTCGCTTGACCTACGGCTCGACCTCCAGGACACGGCGGAGGAACGAATCTGGGCCGAGATTATCCAACAGAACCTGGCCGAGGTCGGCATCAACATCGAGCTGAACCCGATGGACTCCAGCACCTACTGGACCACGACGTTCGGAGACCAGGCGTGCGAGAACAACGAGTTGATGGTGAGCAGCTACTCGATGCAGCCCGATCCAGCCTGGGCGACGATGTGGTTCACGTGTGACCAGGTGGGCGTCTGGAACGCAATGTGCTGGTGCGACGAGGAGTACGATGAACTGCATCGACAGGGCCTGGTGACCCTGGACGAGTCCGAGCGGCACGAGATCTACGTCGAGATGCAGAAGCTGTGGGATGAAGCTGCCCACACGGTGTGGGTGACTAACGGGGCCCGCGTCTACGGCCACGCGACTGATGTCGCACCGGCCACGACGCCGAACGGGAAGCCTCAGGTGCAGTACTTCTTGCCGGCGGAATAGGACGCTGGACGGGCGCGACTAGGTGGGTTGTCCGAGGCTGGGGTCTGGGCGCTGTGCGGACCCCAGCCTGACCCGCCTGCTAGGCTCGGGCTGAGGGTAACCGAGGGCCGGGCAGGAAATCGGGTCGTCGTGCGTTTCTTCCCGTGGCCGCGGAAGTGATCGTGGTCGACGGAATGTGGTTGGGCCGCAGGACGAGCCGAGCGGGCCATCCAGCCACGTAATCATCACCTTATCCAGCAGAACTCGGATCCTTGCCCCAACAAAGGAGCGGAAGACTATGCGTATGCGCACCTACTTGGTCAAACGCCTTCTCATGACCGTACTTGTGTTGGTGCTCGTCACGGTCTACCTGACGCTGCTGGTCTACATTGTCCCAGGCGATCCGGCCAAGACTATTCTCGGCCCACGGGCCAATCCAGAACGCGTGGAGAAGATTCGTGCTGCGATGCACTTGGATGAGCCGGTGTTGAAGCAGATTGGTCTGGCACTGTGGAGCCTAGTGCGGCTGGACATGGGAACGGATCTGTTCAGCGGGAAGCCGATCCGTGAGCTGGTGGGAGCCGCGCTGCCCCACACGCTGATCCTGGCATGGTCAAGCCTGGGTTTGGCGGTGCTCATTGGCATTCCCCTCGGCGTCTATTCCGCAACGCATCCAGACACCTGGCTCGACCGAATCACGGCCATCATCTCCATCTCTTTCATCACGGTGCCGTCCTACGTGGGAGGCCTTTTCCTGCTGCTGGTCTTTGCGGTCCAGCTGCGGGTCATGCCTGCCATCGGCCTGGGAGAGCGAGGGAATGTCGGGGCTTACGTGAAGCATCTCATCCTGCCAGCCAGTGCTCTAGCGATCACGTGGGTGGGATATCTCGCCCGGCTCGTCCGCGCCAGCCTGCTGGAGGTGCTCAACCAGACGTACATCCGCGCGGAGATGGCAGCAGGCATCCCCCAGCGAAAGATCTACTACCGGTACGCCCTCAAGAATGCCATCATCCCGACGGTGGCGGTGCTCGGCGTTGGGATCGGGAAGCTCATGGCGGGGGCCGTCTTTGTCGAGCTCATCTTCACACGCCCCGGGATGGGTATGTTGATCTACAACGCTATCCAGGCCCGCAATTATCCGATCGTTCAAGCTGGCGTGCTGACGGTGGCATTTCTCTTCGTCGCTGCGAATCTACTGGCCGACTTGCTCTACACATTCCTGGATCCGCGGATCCAGCTAGGGAAGGGACGAGGATAGCATGGAATTCAAAGCTCGCCGTAAGAATCGACTGCAGCGGTTCCTGGACCGACTCCCCGTCCTGGGCGACGTCCTCCGGCGTCCTCTGGGGGCGCTGGGATTCTTCATCGTTCTGATGTTCTTCCTGATGGTCATCCTGGCGCCTCTCATTGCACCTTACGATTTCGCCAGACAGGACATTCCAAGGATGCTGGAAGGACCATCGCGAACACACTTGCTGGGGACGGATCATCTAGGGCGCGACCTTCTTTCGCGCTTGATGTACGGCGCGCGCATCGCGCTCAGCGTGGCGCTGCCCGCGGTGGCCGTGGCTCTCACGGCCGGGCTGGCACTGGGGTTGATCGCAGGGTATGCCGGGGGAATTGTCGATGACGTAGCGCTGGTGATCTTCGATTCCATCCAGGCCTTTCCATCGGTGATTCTGGCCCTCGCGATCCTTGCGCTGCTGGGCCCGTCGCTGGTCAATGTGGTGCTGGTCATCGGCCTGACCTGGGCGCCGGGTTACGCGCGCATCGCCAGAGCCCAGGTTCTGCGCGCGAAGCAGGAGCCGTACGTGGAGGTGGAACGATCACTGGGCGCGACGCAGGGCCGGATCCTTGCGTTTCACATTATGCCGAATATCATTGCCCCGCTGCTCATCCTGGCCGCCATGGATCTGCCCGTCGTGATCACGTTCGAGGCCGGTCTGTCGTTCCTGGGATTGGGCGTGCGCCCTCCGACGCCCTCCTGGGGCGTGATTCTTTCCGAGGGCTTCAACTTCATCCGGCAGACGCCCTGGCCGATCACGTGGGCGGGCCTGACGCTGATCATCACCACGCTGGGTTTCACCCTGTTCGGCGAGACGCTACGTGACGTACTGGACCCGGCTCTGTCGGGTACCCGGGGGTTCTGATGACCTCACCAATCCTGCGCGTGCGAGACCTCGAGATCAAGTACCATACGCGGGAGGGCATCCTGACTGCCATCCACAACGCAAGCTTTGACGTGAACAAAGGTGAGATCGTCGGTCTCGTCGGCGAGTCCGGCTGTGGCAAGAGTACGATGGCCTCAGCCGTCATGCGCCTTCTGCCGCCCAACGGAGAGATCAGCGATGGACAGATTCTCTTTGGGGGTCGGGATCTGACGAACCTGAGCGTGGAGGAGATGCGACAGTACCGCGGCAGGGACATGTCGATGATCTTCCAGGATGCGATGACAAGCCTCAATCCTGTCTTCAGCATCGAGCAGCAGATGCTCGACGCGCAGCGAGCGCATCTCGGTTCCGATGAGGACCACTCGGAACGTGCGCTTCGTGAGCAGGCGGTGGAGATGCTGGACCGCATCGGCATCCCTGACGCGGCGGACCGGATCAAGGAATACCCGCACCAGTTCTCCGGTGGAATGCGTCAGCGCATCATGATCGCCATGGCCCTGCTCTCGAACCCGGCGCTTCTGGTTTGCGACGAACCGACGTCGGCTCTGGACGTGACACTGGAGGCTCAGATTCTAGAGTTGATTCTGGGACTGCGGGATGATTTCGAGACAGCGCTCCTCTACATCACCCACGATCTGGGTGTGATCGCTCAAATCTGCGATCGGGTCGTCGTGATGTATGCCGGCAACATCGTGGAGGAGGGGGACGTCTTCCCCATCTTCGAGCAACCCAAGCATCCCTACACCCAGGCGCTGCTCCGTTCGCACCCATCCCACCGGATGCGGGAGAGGCGCCTCCGGACGATCGCCGGGGTGGTGCCCAGCCTGCGGGATTTGCCGCCCGGCTGCAAGTTTGCCCCGCGCTGCGAGCTGGCCCGTCAGATCTGCCGGACGCACGAGCCTGAGTACTGGGAGGTCGGCCAGCAGTCGGTGCTGTGTCACTCCTACGCGCCGGCGTGGAAGGGCCCCAGGGCGGTGGACGTGGACGATGCGTTCTCGGATCGGCAGGAGGAGGAACACCCCGAGAGGGAGCGGACCTCAGAGGAGATCCTGATCCGGACCGAGGGCCTCCACAAGCATTTTGAGGAACACATCGGGTTCCTGGGCCAGCTGCTGGGCCAGGAGGGCAGCGCCGTGAAGGCTGTCTCGGGGGTGGATGTGGCCGTGCGCAGGGGCGAGACGTTGGGGCTGGTGGGCGAGTCCGGGTCGGGGAAGACAACGCTGGCCAGGACGATCCTGAGGCTGACAGATCCAACCAGGGGGAAGATCGCGGTCCTGGGCAAAGAGATCAGTGATCTGTCCACGAGAGAGCTCCAGCCCCTGCGGTCGCGCATGCAGATGATCTTCCAGGATCCCACCTCAAGCTTGAGTCCGCGGATGAAGGTCTCCTCATTGCTGATGGAGCCGTATGTGATCCACGGCGTACCCAAGGAGGAGCGGAGGAGCGTTGAAGAGCTGCTTGCGATGGTGGGTTTGGCCCCGGAGCAGGCCGACAAGTATCCGCACCAACTCTCCGGCGGTCAGGCGCGACGGCTGGGCATCGCGCGGGCACTGGCATTGGAGCCTGACGTGCTGCTGGCCGACGAGCCGACGGCGGGGCTGGACGTCTCGGTGGCAGCCGGCCTGTTGAACCTGCTCAAGGATCTGCGCGAGCGGCTGGATCTGACCTATATCATCATCACCCACAACCTGAACGTGATCGGTTTCATCTCGGATCGGGTGGCGGTGATGTACCTGGGACAGATCGTGGAGCTGGCTGAGACAGAGGCACTTTTTGAGTCGCCACGCCACCCCTATACGGAGGCGTTACTCTCCGCGATTCCAGTCCCTGACCCGCGGGCACGGGGTGGAAAGGACCGGATCATCTTGACCGGTGAGATTCCGAGCCCGCGCAACCCTCCGTCCGGTTGTCCCTTCCATCCCCGCTGTTCGTACGCGGGAGATGTCTGCCGGAGGGAGGTACCCGTCCTTCGGTCGCTGGAGGAAGGGGGCCGGCTGGTCGCGTGCCATTCGCTGGACCGTGTGGCGGTCTGATCGGTCGGGGTCGGCTGCCAGGTTGCTGCGCAGCTGTCGAATCGGCGATAGGTGGATCCCGTTCGCCTGCCTCTTGAGCTGGCGTATCCGACCGTCGGCCGGGTGGTCCTGATGATAGGAAGAGTCGACGCGGCAGGGCTGTCTTGCGGCCAGGGGACCGAGCGGGTCGCCGTGATGTATCTGGGCAAGCTAGTTGAAGTGGCACGCACCAGTGAGCTGTCTGGGAGGACGCGATATCCGTACACTGAGGCCCTGATGTCGGCCATTTCGCTGCTTGATCCGCATCTGCGGGAGAGCTGCGACCGGATTGTCCTGGAGGGTGAAATACCCAGCCCTCGCGGTGCGCCCCCTGGATGCCCTTTTTCGTCCCCGGTGCCGGTATGCCGAGGCCAGATGTCGTGAAGAGGTCCCCTCAAGACAAGGCGAAGCCCCGCCCCTTGGGGCGGGGCTTCGCACTGGGGGTGCAGGGGGCGGGAGCAGCCCCCGCCCGAGCTCGGCGCTGAGGGCGCCCGGGGCGCAGCTCCGGCGCACCAGCGACGGGCGAGTCTACCCAAACCCGTCGCGGGTGAGGCACACTTGAGTGCGTGCCACATGCTGGATGCCGCGCTGTGCAACGCCCTGGGTGAACACCGAGCGTATACAACGAGATAAGGAAGGTTTCATGGCGAACATCACTGTCAATCAGACTGAGTTCCCGAACGTTCTCTTCAGCCAGCTCTCAGAGAGCCAGTGCCAGAGGCTGCATTGGGCCAGCCTGGAGATCCTTGAGCGCGTGGGCATTCGACTCTACCTGGAAGAGGCGGTTGACCTGTTTCGGAGAGGGGGAGCTGACATCGAAGACGGAAACTTGGTTTTCATACCACCCGGTATGGTTGAAAAGGCACTCAGTACCGCCCCCAAACGGATCGCTCTCTGCGACCGTCACGGCGATCCCGTGATGCCCCTGGAGGGCGGTAGGTGTTTCTACGGTCCGGGATCAGATTGCCTAAACATCGTCGATCATCGTACCGGCGACCGGCGACGTCCTGTCCTAGATGACGTGAGGGAGGGAGTAGTCCTGTCTGATGCGCTGCCCAACATTGACTTCGTGATGTCCATGGTGGTCCCAAGCGACGTGGACGATACACGCGCTGATCGGTACCAGATGGAGGTGATGCTGTCCCACACAACCAAGCCGATCATTACAGTGACCTATGATCTTGAGGGGCTGGTGGACGCTGTGGAGATGGCGGAACTTGTCGTGGGGGGGCCGTCAGCGCTGAGACGACATCCGTTGACCGCCTGCTACATCAACGTAGCGACCGGCCTGCGCCACAACAAGGAGGCGCTGCAGAAACTCCTCTTCCTTGCCGAGAAGCGGCTTCCCGCTCTTTACGTCCCGGTTTCGACTTGCGCCGTCTCCGCCCCAGTCACGTTCGCTGGGGCTATTGCCATTGACTACGCCGGTGTGCTTCTCGGACTCGTGCTTTCCCAACTCTCTCAAGAAGGGGCGCCTTTTATCGTTCCCGGTATGCAACCCTCCCCCCTCGACTTACGGACATTGGTGTCGCCGTACTGTCATCCGGAGCGCGGAATAGCTCAAGCTATGGGGCGCTTCCACGGCCTACCCCAGTTTGCGCTTGGGGGCGCGTCGGAGTCCAAGCTTGTCGACCAGCAAGCAGCGGCGGAGGCGGCGCTAACCTTGCTGACAGAGACTCTGGCGGGCGGCAATATCATCCATGATCTTGGCTATCTGGAGTCTGGCCTTACTTTCTCACTGGCGCAGTTGGCCATATGCAATGAGATCGTGAGTTGGATCGAGGCTTACGTCCGCGGGATCGAGATCTCGGATGAGACCCTGGCACTCGATCTGATCGCTGAGTACCGTGATCAAGGGCCCTATCTTGAGTCCGAGCACACACGGGACAACTACCGCCGGCACTGGTATCCCAGCCTGTTCGAACGCGGGAACTACGACACCTGGCTGAGTAAGGGTGGGGAGTCGCTGCTGGAGCGAGCCACCAAGCAGGTCGAGGAGATCCTCGGCAAGCACGAGCCGGAGCGGCTGCCCGAAGACCTACGTCAGGAACTCTCTCGGGTTGCAAGGGGCACCGGGTAATCACCGTAGTCTTCATCTGCTGATGGGTTCGCCGTACAGCGAGTGATGCGAGACAGATAATCCATCTGTTGAGGGTGGTCCCATGGCTGTCCTCTGAGCCTCGCTAGAGAGGGCCGAGTGTCGCACACTTAGGACTGGCTTCAAGAATGCCAATGGTTGATATCGAATTGACCCACAAAGAGAGAATGCTTCGGACGCTGCGAGGAGAAGAGGCTGACGTGCTTCCCGCTGTACCCGGCTACCTGTGCTTATTCCTCGCGGATTTTGAGAGGGCGTACTACGTTGAGCAATACCGCCGACGCCTGCGCGGACAGGTGCGGTACGGGATAGACCACGACGAAGACACTCGGTTTCGAGCTCGAGCTCTCTACCAGTCGTACGGTATCCTGAAGGAGAGGCCCGACTGGGTCGAGGTACACCGAGGGGCAACCCGAGCGTGGGCGGAGCGCACGGAGATTGTGGTTGAGGAGAGGCGCCTTTACTATAAGGACCTTGAGACGGGGATGCGTGCTCCTATGGAGACATCGCCCATGCCCCGGGGGGACGGGCTGCTGAAATGCCACTCTGCCGCGGTCGCCGATCTCTGGGACATATCCGCGGATCTGAAGGGCCCGCAGAGCGTCGATGAGCGCGTGCCAATCCTGACGGCTGACGAACTACTCGCCAGCGGCGCCTACGACCTTCCCGCGCGAGTTGTGAATGACTACGGTCACGAATGGTTTGTCTCGACGATCCTGGACACACCTTTCTCGGACGCCTACAGTCTGCTGGGATTTCGAGGCCTGATGGTCAGTCAGCTGGAGCGCCCTGACCTCCTCCACTATGTGCTTCGACGGCAGCTCAAACAGACGCAGGAGGTCATGGATGCGTGGTCAGCCATCGGCGCGGACGGTGTCTACGTGCAGGAGGTCTTCACTGGCGCCGATCTGATCTCTCCTGGAAGTTATGATGAATTCGTGTTCGCGTACAACCAGCCCTACTTCGAGCATATGAGCGCCCTGGGTCTCTTGCCCGTCCACTATGTCTGCGGCGATATGATTCCCCGCTTGGACCGTATCGCCGAACTGGACATCGCTGCCGTGGCCCTGGAGGAGAGCAAGAAGGACTTCCAGATCGAGATCGACGAGGTTGTCGATCGGGTTAAGGGACGCATGACTGTGTTCGGCAACATCGATGCCGTTTCGTTTGGTCTCAACTGTCCCTTGGAGAAGATGGCGGAGGAGGTGCAACGCCAGGTACGGGCCGGCAGGAGGGCTAAAGGCTTCGTGGTCAGTACGGGGAGTCCTTTCCCACTGGACACGAACCCGCGACTCGTGGACAGGTTGATCGAGACGGCTCATACGATTTCCGCTTCGTGACCGACGCTAAGGACCCGATGTCAGCCGTAAACTTGGATGCGTATCTTGTGGTTCGGATGCATCGTGAACGGGAATGAGCCTCACGCACGGGGGGGTATGTGAAGGAGCTACACTGAGCGGATGAGATACAGGCGCGCACCGCAACTGCGATCAAGTGATCGCCGTCATCAACAGAACTGGGGGCTCGCATGAGACCTGCGGAAAAGGTTGAAGTGGTTCTTCGTGCAAAGAGCTTGATCGACGGGTCCGGAGGCCCGCCTGTTTCACCTGGTTTGGTTGCGATTGCTGGGGATGAGATCGTATATGCCGGACCGGAGAATGAGGCACCGGCCTTACCCGATGTGGAGACGAAAGACCTTCCGACCAGTTGTTTGCTACCCGGGCTGATTGACATGCACGTGCATCCAACCTACTACTGGGAAGAACCAGATTCTGCCGTGTATACCTATGATCCTGAGGAATCGCTGGTCTATTCGGACGTGATGATCAGCCTGCTGGCAGCGGCTAACCTGCGCGAGGCCCTGCTGGCGGGCGTCACGACGGCGCGGGACACGGGCTCGGTGCACGGGATTATGTTCGACGTGAAGAGAGCAGTAACGAAAGGTTTGATCCCTGGGCCAAAGCTCTTCGTCGCGGGTCGACTGGTGGTGCCCACTGGCGGGCACGTGCATTACTTGCCGGGTCTGGCGAACGAGGCCGACGGACCCTACGGTTTCCGTCGGGCCGTCCGGGAAGAGATTCGAGGAGGTGCTGACTACATCAAGCTGGCCAATCGAGGCACGGACATGACTCGCGATGAGCTTCAAGCTGCCGTGGATGAGGCTCATCGAAGAGAAAGGAAGGTCGCCTGTCACACTAAAGACCCGCCCTCACAGAGGATGGCCATTGAGGCGGGGGTGGACACCTTTGAGCATGGGACGCCCACGGAAGAAGAGCTCGATGAAGCCTGTGAACAGGGCATCACCTGGGTTCCGACGCTGAATGTCGGTCGTGAACATCTCATCCGCTTGGAGAAGAAGCGCAAGGATCGTGATCCCGGCGTGGCTCAACGTGCGGAGCGCAAATATGCCGAGGCCATGGAATACAGCGAGCGTAAGCATGCTTCGATCGAAGCCGCTCTGAAGGCGGGAGTGAGGATCGCAGCCGGGACTGACAGCTACCTCCGGGGGGTACGGTTTGCGGCTATTGCCGACGAAATCGCCCAGTTGGTCGAGTTTGGCTGCACGCCAATGCAGGGCATCATGGCAGCAACTTCATGGGCAGCTGAGGCCATGGGGTGGGAAACCATAGGCTCACTGGAAAAACGCAAGCTGGCAGACATCATCGCCGTCGAGGGAGACCCCTTGGCGGACATCGAGGCGCTGGATAGGGTGACACTGGTGGTTCGCGAAGGTGAGATCATCAAAGGGTAGGTTCCGCTTTGCCATTTGATGGGCGGTGCGGTACTACTATGAAGGAGGCCGCTGACGGCTTGTCCCACAAATGTGATTCCAGCCCTCCGGCTGGCCAGACCCCTCTCAGAGGCCTGGCGTGACGGGTCCAGGCGATCCCCGGGAGGGGCCGTGTATGTTGAACGAGACGGAGGCGATTCCGTAGCATGACCAAGGTAAGAGATTCCTTCCCCTACGTTGTTACCACGAAGCGCGCGTGGATTCCGATGGCCGACGGCTGTAAGCTGGCGGCCACCATCTGGCTGCCGGAGGGCGCCGTGGATGAGCCGGTCCCGGCGATCCTCGAGTACCTGCCCTATCGGAAGGATGATTCGCGCGCAGTCCGCGACTCGTCCTATCATCCGTACTTCGCGGGGCACGGCTACGCGGGGGTGAGGGTGGATATCCGCGGGACGGGCGCGTCGGACGGCATCCTCGAGGACGAGTATTTGAAGCTGGAGCAGGATGACGCGCTGGAGGTGATGGCGTGGATCGCGGCCCAGCCGTGGTGTTCGGGAGCGATCGGCATGTTCGGCATCTCGTGGGGTGGGTTCAACGGGCTCCAGGTGGCGGCGAGACGCCCGCCGCAGCTGAAGGCCGTGATCAGCGTCGCCTCGACCGACGACCGGTACGCGGACGACGTCCACTATCTGGGCGGATGCGTGCTGGGATCGGAGATGCTGTGCTGGGCGGCGCGGATGTTCCAGTTGAATGCTCTGCCTCCTGACCCCGAGCTGGTGGGTGGCCGGTGGCGCGAGATGTGGATGGACCGTCTGGAGCACACGCCGCCCTACGCGCACGCGTGGCTCGAGCATCAGACGCGGGACGCGTTCTGGAAGCACGGGTCCGTCTGCGAGGACTACGGTGCCATCGAGGCGCCGGTCTACGCCGTCGGCGGCTGGGCCGATGCGTACACCAATGCCGTTTTCCGCCTCCTGGAGGGCCTGCCAGGTCCGAAGAAGGGGCTCATCGGGCCGTGGTCCCATGGCTATCCCCACATAGCCGAGCCCGGCCCGCAGATCGGTTTCCTGCAGGAGTCCCTGCGCTGGTGGGATTACTGGTTGAAGGGTATCGACAACGGTATTATGGACGAGCCGATGTTCAGGTTCTGGATTCAGGAGAGCGTGCCTCCTGCGCCGTACTACGAGGAGAGACCCGGTCATTGGGCGGCCGAAGAGACCTGGCCCTCGGCCCATGTCGAAGACCAGAAGCGCTGGCTGGGGAGCAAGAACCTGCGCACGGAGGAGACTGAGGGCGCGGAGCTCCAAATCCTCGGCTCAGAGTTCGCGGGCGCCGAGGCGGGAATCTGGTGCCCCTACGGCTACCCGGCCGACCTGCCGCCGGATCAGCGCCGAGAGGATGGACTGAGCCTGGTTTTCGATGGGGCGACGGTGGATAAGGCGGTGGAGATCGTGGGGAACCCGCGGGTTACCCTGACGTTGGCTGCTGATGAACCGGTCGCGCTGGTCGCTGTGCGTCTCTGCGACGTATCCCCCGATGGAGCTTCGTTGCAGGTGAGCAAGGGGGTGCTCAACCTCACACACCGGGACGGGCACGAGGATCCGCAGCCGTTGGAGCCTGGCCGATGGTACGAGGTCGAGATCACGATGGACGCGGCCGGCCACCGTCTGCTCCCCGGCCACCACTGGAGGCTGGCTGTCTCGCCGACGTACTGGCCTATGGCGTGGCCCTCGCCGAAGCCGGTGACGCTGAGCGTGCGGACCGGAGAGGCGAGCTATCTCATCCTTCCGGTGCGCCCGCCCCAGCCACTGGACGGGACGCTGCATACGTTCACCGAGCCGGAGGAGAGCCGGTCGGTACCGCACGAGGTCCTGCGGACGGGTCGGAACACGCGGAGCGTGGAGGAGAACGTGGCGGAGAGGCGGATGGAGATCCGTCACCTGTCGGATCACGGCTCCACGCGCCTTACAGAGATGGACCTCGAGATCTACAGTCAGCTCGAGGACCACTTCTCCATCGTGGAGGGAGAACCGCTTTCCGCCGCCGTGACGTGCACGGGCAAGATCGGCCTGAAGCGGGGTGAATGGGCCGTCCGCGCTGAGACCTACAGCCGGATGACGTCTGACGCTGAGGCCTTTCACCTGACGCACGTCCTCGACGCTTATGACGGCAACGTGCGGGTGTTCAGCAGGACCTGGGACCGCAGGATCCCGCGGAACCTGGTGTAGGCTGTGCGGCTCCCGAGGGCTGACCCCTTTTCCCAAGGCGAGGCCCGCGGCGCCGCTGAGTCCTGCGGTCACGTCCTCTTGCAGAGACCCGATTGGCGCCTTGTGGTGAAGGACGGGCGATCAGAGGACTGAGGGTAGGAATCAGACCGATGAGGAACGACATGCTGAGACAGGCTCGAGAGATGAGCGAGCGGCTGGTCGCGTGGCGACGAAGGATCCATCGGCACCCCGAGCTGGGCTTCGAGGTGGGCCGTACGGCCGAGCTGGTCGCAGGGGCGCTGGAAGAGCTGGGGATCGCCCACGAGGTGGGGGTTGGCAAGTCGGGTGTCGTCGGACGATTGGGGGAGGGCCCACCCGCCGTCGGCCTGCGGGCCGACATGGACGCGCTGCCCATTCAGGAGGAGAACGAGGTGGCGTACGCGTCGGAGGTGCCGGGGATGATGCACGCCTGCGGTCACGACGCCCATACCGCCATGCTCCTGGGCGCCGCCCAGCTCCTGGCTCGTCTGCCGGATCGTCCTGCCGGCGAGATCCGGTTTCTCTTCCAGCCCTCGGAGGAGAGCGTCGATGACGAGGGTATGAGCGGTGCGCGACGGATGATCGAGGACGGCGCTCTGGATGGGTTGGACGCTGTGCTGGCGCTCCACGTGGACAGCGACGCGCGGGCGGGGCGTATCGGGATCCGTGAGGGACCGGTCACTGCCGCCGTCGATCCCTTTTCGGCCGCCATCATCGGAAAGGGGTCGCACAGCGCGATGCCGCACCAGGGGATTAGTCCGATCGCCATCCTCGCCGAGGTGATCCAGGCCGTGCAGAGCGTGCCGGCGCTGCGGGTCGACCCGCTGGAACCGTGCCTCATCGCGATCGAATCGGTTCGGGGAGGCGCCGGCACTGGCGTGATCCCCGAGCGGGTCGAGTTGAGTGGAAACATCCGCAGCT
Source organism: uncultured Anaerolineales bacterium (assembly GCA_964542755.1). GTDB lineage: Bacteria > Chloroflexota > Anaerolineae > B4-G1 > B4-G1 > SKLM01. The sequence continues at coordinate 9,016 of CAZIWL010000045.1, read as the reverse complement.
TCTCCGAGGAGGTTCGTTCGCGCCTGCACAGAGAATTGGCGCGTGCTCTCGAGATCGCGCGGCTTCGAGGAGGGGACTACGAGCTGGCGATCGAAACGTACGGCCCGGCGACGGTCAATGACCCCTATGTGACAGGGTTGGTGGCCGGGGCTGCCGGGGAGATCGTTGGGCCCGAGATGGTGTTCGACGCCGGGATGAGGTTGTACGGCGAGGATTTCGCGGCGATGGCGGGGCAGGTGCCGGGGGCACTGGTATTCCTGGGTGTGAGGCGGGAGGGGGAACGGCGTCCCCTGCACACGCCGACGTTCGATCTCGACGAGTCGGCGCTGCCGGTTGGGGCTGCTCTGCTGGCGGCCGGTGGATTGCGTCTCCTGGACAGCCAGCGCCGCAGCGACTAAGTAGTGAGGGCCGGTGGCCGCATGGCGCCGGCCTCGATACGCGACGATACGCGCCGCCTGCCGGTGATTTGCGGCGGCGGCGCTTGGCCCTGTGTGGGGCAGGTTCGTCCCGCATGTAGCACGTATTCCGTAGGAGGCGTCTATGACACGTAAGCTCGGGCCTTCGACCCGATCCGTTCACTTGACCAGCGGCGTCGACGGGACAACGCACGCCGTCGTACCGCCCATCGTCGAGAGCTCGGCCTTTGCCTATCCAGACTTCGACACATGGCAGGCCGTGGCGCTGAAGCGCGCCGACGGCGACATCTACAGCCGGAACTCCAACCCGACGACGACCCTGCTTGAAAAAAAAGTGGCGGCCCTGGAGGGGGCGGAGGCGGCCACCAGCTTCGCCACGGGCATGGCCGCGATCAGCACGACGCTCTTCGCACTTCTGAGCCCGGGGCAGCGCGCGGTGACGGTTCGTGACGCCTACGGCGCCACGTTTCTCCACTTCACAGACATTCTGCCGCGGTTCGGTATCGACTGCCGCGTCTGTCCCACCGAGGACCACGACGCCATCGAAGACGTCATCGCGGGGGGTTGCGACCTGCTCTATCTGGAGTCGCCCACCAACCCGATGCTCAAGGTGCTCGACCTGGAGCGCTTGATCGGGGCGGCGCACCAGGTGGGCGCGGTGACGGTGGTGGACAACACCTTCGCCACGCCGATCAATCAGAGCCCCGTTGCGCTGGGGGCCGACCTGGTCATCCACAGCGCCACGAAGTACCTGTCGGGGCACAACCACGTCCTGGGCGGGATCGTCTGCGGGAGCGCGGAGGTGGTCGAGAGGGTCTACCGCCACCGCGAGCTCACGGGCCCCTCGATGCAGGCGCACACGGCAAGCCAACTCCTGCACAGCATCCGGACGCTCGGGCTCCGTGTGGAGCGCCAGAACGCGAACGCCATGGCGATCGCGCAGCTCCTGAAGGGCCGGCCCGAGGTGGAGGCGGTCTACTACCCGGGGCTTGAGGACCATCCCCTCCACGAGGTCGCGGCGAGGCAGATGACGGGGTACGGAGGGGTGCTCAGCTTCACCCTCGGCGGCGGGATGGAGGCCGTGCGGGCGTTCCTCCCGCGGCTGGAGCTGGCCTACCTGGCGGCGAATCTGGGACAGGTGGAGACGGTGGTCGGCCCGGCGGCGGTGACGAGCCACGTGGAGTGCACGGAGGAGGAGATGGCGGCGGCCGGCGTGCCGCCGGGGCTGATCCGCTACTCCGCTGGGATCGAGGATGTGGCGGATCTGCGGGCCGATCTGGAGCAGGCGTTGGAGGGCTTGGCGTAGATCTGAGTTTGGGCCTGGCCCAGGCGTTTGCGCGCTTGCCCGAGGCACCACCGATCCTGTGCCTCGGGCGGGCCGGACGGCTGCCAGGGTCAGGTCATCCGATCCGGGCGTGGACAGCCACGTCCTCGGCGGCCTCGTCCGGAAGCGGTACGACGGTGCCCTCGACCTCCTGACCGTCGACGGTGAGCGCGACCTCATTGCCCAGGCCGACCCGTTCGACGACGATGTGGTAGGTCACCCCGCGGAAGCGGCGGGTGGCCTCGAAGCCGGCCCACTCCGATGGTATGACCGGCGCGACGCGCAGCCCGTCCTGGGTGGGGCGAATCCCCAGAATCCACTGGGTGATGGCGACGTAGTTCCAGGCCGCGGTACCTGTGAGCCAGGAGTTCTTGGCCTCGCCGTGGGTGGGCGCATCGCGGCCCGCGATGGTCTGGGCATAGACGTAGGGCTCACAGCGGTGAATCTCACTCAGCGGCTCTCGGGCCGAGGGGTTGATGCGCAGGTAGATATCGTGAGCGCGATCGCCGTGACCGAGCAGGGCCTCGGCGATCATAATCCACGGGTTCGTGTGGCAGAAGATGCTCCCGTTCTCCTTGTAACCGGGCGGGTAGGACGAGATCTCGCCGAGGCGCAGCTCGTAGTGTGTGTAAGCCGGCTGGTGGAGCATCACGCCGTGGTCGGTGAGGAGGCGCCGCCGGACCGACTCCAAGGCCCGGGCAGCACGGCCGCTCTCGAGTCCAATGCCGCCCATCACGCACATGCCCTGGGGTTCGATGTAGATCTGACCCTCGTCGCAGACGCGGGAGCCGACGGGATCGCCGAAGGCGTCATAGGCGCGCAGGAACCAGTCCCCGTCCCAGCCGTGCTCCTCCACTCGGGTTTCCATCGCGTCCGCCGCGACACGGTAGCGGTCTGCGGCATCCTGTCCGTCATAGTGGTTGGCGATGGGGGCCATCTCTCGCGCGGCGAGGACGAAGAGCCCGGCGATGAAGACCGATTCGGCGACCGTGCCGTCCTTTTTCAGGGGTGCAGTCTGGAAGGAAGCGTCGGGATCCTCCGAGAAGACGTTGAGGTTGAGGCAGTCGTTCCAGTCGGCCCGACCGATGAGGGGCAGCCCGTGGGGGCCGAGGTGGTCCTCAATGTAGCTGAGGCTCCGCTCAAGGTGGCGGTAGAGAGGCTCCTCGGATCCAGGGACGTTCTCGTAGGGCACCAGCTCGTCCAGGATGGACCAGTCACCGGTCTCCTTGACGTAGGCGGCGGTGCTGAGGACGAGCCATGGGGGATCGTCGTTAAAGTCCCCGCCGATGGCATCGTTGCCGCGTTTGGTCAGCGGCTGATACTGGTGGTAGGCGCCCCCGGAAGCCATCTGCGTGGCTGCGAGATCGAGGATCCGTTGACGGGCCCGCTTCGGGGCCATGTGCACGAAGCCGAGAAGGTCCTGGTTGGAGTCCCGGAAGCCCATGCCTCGACCAATGCCCGACTCAAAGAGGGACGCGGACCGCGATAGGTTGAAGGTGACCATACACTGGTAGGCATTCCAGACGTTGACCATACGGTTGGTGTGGACGTCCGGGGTCTGGATCTGGAAGACACCCAGCAGGTCGTCCCAGTACGCTCGAAGGTTGACGAAGGCCTCGTCGACGGCCGCGGGCTGGAGATACCTCTGGATCACGGGCTTGACGGAGGTCTTGTTGATGCGCTGGGAGCCCGGCGGGTCGAACTTCTTGCCGGGCGGGTTCTCGTGGTAGCCGAGAAGGAAGAGGATCTCCCGGGTCTCGTCGGGCTGGAGGGAGAGTTGGGTGTGGTGAGAGCCCATGGGGGACCACCCGTGGGCGACGGAGTTCTGGGCCTTGCCCTCCGCGACGGCGCGCGGCCGATCCCATCCACCGTACGGCCCGAGGAAGACCTCCCGCTGGGTGTCAAAGCCGGCGATGGGCGCGGACGAGGCGAAGAAGGCGAAGTGGTTTCGGCGCTCCCGGTACTCGGTCTTGTGGTAGATGACGCCGTCCTCGACCTCGACCTCGCCCGTGTTGAAGTTGCGCTGGAAATTCGTCGCGTCATCGTGGGCGTCCCAGAGGCAGAACTCGATGGTGGAGAAGGCGGAGAGGCTAGCGGGATGGTCACGGCGGTTCGTGACCGCCAGCCGCCAGATCTCCAGGTCCGCATCCAGGGGCACGAAGTAGGTGATCTCGGCCTCGATATCGCCGTAGGTAGAACGGATGATGGTGTAGCTCAAGCCGTGTCGGCAGCTGTAGGACTGGAGGTTGTGGCGCGTGGGCTGCCAGGTGGGCGACCAGAACTTGCCGCTTTCTTCGTCCCGCAGGTAGACGTAGCGGCCGCCTTCGTCGAAGGGCACGTTGTTGTACCGGTAGCGGGTGAGGCGCCGGAAGCGGGCGTCGCGGTAGAAAGAGTAGCCGCCGCCGGTGTTGGAGATCAGCCCGATGTAGTCCCGGGTGCCGAGGTAGTTGATCCAGGGCAGGGGGGTGTCGGGCCGGGTGATGACGTACTCGCGGCGTTCGTCGTCGAAGGTGCCGTAGGGTGATCTGTTCATGTCAGGTCTCCGGGTGATGGTGCGCGGCGGTATGCCCGCGGGGCGGGCGTTGGGGCCTATTGTAGGCGGGTTTGGAGGGAGGGCAATTTGGGTTCGGGTTCCGGGCCCCCCCCTCAACCCCCCAGCCCCCTTCTCCCCCCTGGGGAGAAGGGGGAGCGCGCCGGCCCAGTATTTCGGGTAAGCGTGATAAGGCCTAAACATGGTTCCGGCGTGTTGACTACTGGGCGGGGGGATTGAGCGCGGGGCGGGGGCACGGAGGGCTGGCTGCTAGGGGGAGAGGGTGGACCAGTCGGCGCGGTAAATGATCATGGTGTCGCCGCCGGCGATGGTGCGTTGGGCGGGGGTGATCTGGTGGACTTGCTTGAGGACGTCGTCGCGGGCGGCGAGGCCGGGGAACCAGGAGGGGAAGATGATGACGTAGTCGACGGACCGGTCGGCCATGAAGTGGAGGAGGCGCTCGGTCCGGTGGGGGGAGCGGAGGATGGGCACGACGTCGGGCGTGACGAGGCCGGCGAGGTCGACGATGGGGCGCTGGCTGACGTAGGTGATGGCGCCGATGTCGTTGAGGGCCAGGAGGGCGTCGTCGGGCGTGTTCTGCTCCACCCAGCGTCCGGCGGCGACGTGCATCTGGTTGATGTTCTGGACGTCCTGGGCGTAGAGGCGGGCCATGGTGGGCAGGCGCCAGGCGGTTCCGGCGAGGACGAGGATGGCGGCGAGAGCGGCCAGCGGGGCGCGCAGGTGGGGCAGGCGGTGGCCTCGGCGTGCCGCCAGTCGGCGGGCCTCCTCGAGGCCTATGACGCTGACGACCGCGTTGAAGGGGATCAGGGGGATCAGGTAGCGGCCGTGCTGGTAGAGGGCCGCGCCGAGGAAGCCGTAGGCGAGGGGGAGGGCGGCGGCCCAGGCGGGCACGACGCGGGCCGGGCCGAGGAGGAGGGCACCCAGGCCCAGGACGAAGAAGGGTAGCAGGAGGGGATTGTCCAGGATCAGGTACCGGGCGGCCAGGCTGAGGACGTCGAGGTCGGGGACGAGGCGGAGGGCGGCCTTGGCGCTGAAGGTGTTGGGGAAGGGGGTGCCCGCCGTGCGGAGGGAGAAGATGACGTAGGGCAGGATCAGGAGCAGGTAGAGGGCGGCGGCCGGGAGGAGCTGGAGCAGTCTGGCGGGATGGAGGATCGCTCCCGAGGGCTTCCTGGATTTCCACTCCCCGGGCGGACCGCCAGATTGTGACAAAGGGCTCGCCTTCTTCTTCTCGCTCGAAGGTCCGTTCGGCCCACTCCGTGGTTGTTCCGTCTGTCCGCATACGGATGGCGGCGGTTTCGCGTCAGAGGGCCCAGACGTGGATCCGGCGTGAAGTTGATCGGGGCCGGCGCTTGTGGACGACGCTCCGCGCGAGATCTGTCGCCGCAGAGAGGATCTGACGGCAGGGCGAAGCCCGGCGCGCTGGGGCGAAGTTGGTTCCGGGGGTGCAGAGGCCCGGGAGCAGCCCGCGCCGGAGGGTGGAGCTTCCTGCCTGCCCTCCCAACCGCGCTCCGCGCTCGGGGCGCCGGGGCGGAGTTCCGATCCACCGGGGATGGGCGAGTCGACTCTCGTCATGGGGTGCGCTAAGGCCTTGTCACGGAGCTGGTCGCCGGCTGGAGACCGTTGGCGCCCGTGTGCTGACCCGTCGTGACTGGCATACGAGGCAAGCATACGCTCGTGAGATGCCACGCAGCTTGAAGGTGCATCGCACCGATCGGGGCGACAACGCATTGGTGCACCCCTGGTCATGCCCCGCTGCCGAAACGCGTGGTCGGCCAGGGCGAGGCCGAAGAGGAGCAGGCCCTCGGGGCGGGCGAGGGTGGCGAGGGCGAAGAGGGCGGCGGAGATTAGGGGGAAGCAATCCGAGTGTCTCCGCCGGAGGGTGCTGACAACGGCTAGGAGGCTGAGGGCGGCGAAGAGAGGCGTCTCGAGGGCCGAGAGGCCGGCCCAGATGAAGCGGCCGTTGACGGCGGTGACGGCGGCGGCCAGCGCGCCGGCCCAGCGGCGCTGGGTCAGCGCCTTGGCCAGCGCATACGTGGCGGCCAGGGCCAGGAGGAAGGAACCGGCGCTCATGAGCTGGCCCGCGGCGGGAAAGGCGCCGCCGACGGCGTAGGCCGCAGCCAGGAGAAGGGTCCAGAGGGGCGCCGTCGAGCCTGCCGTCGGCTCGCCGGGATTGAAGGCGAAGCCGCCGCCGCGGGCCAGGTTCCGGGCGAACTGGAAATGGATCCAGGCGTCGTCGAGCGGGACGCCGCCGCCCGTCACCTCTTGGGCGTGCAGCTGGAAGCCGAGTAGGGCCGCGACGCCGAGCGCCAGCACGGCCCCCAGCCAGAGGCCATCCGCCAGTTCGATGGCGGGCCGGAACCCGTTGGACCCGCCGGTTGGGCCGCGTTGGGAGCCGGCGCGGTCCACGGATCGGGTCACATCGTCCCTCGCGCCATCCCCCCGTCGACCAGCAGGCTGACGCCGTTGATGTAGGACGCGGCGTCGGAGACGAGGAAGGCCGCGGCGGCGGCGAACTCCTCCGGCGTGCCGATGCGGCCCAGGGGAACGGCGCTGGCCACCTTCGCCGCCTCCTCCTCGATGCCCGTGCCGTTTCGCTCTGCCCGGTCAGCGAGAAGCTGCTCCACGCGCGCGGTGCGGGTCCAGCCGGGGCAGATGGCGTTGGCGCGGACGCCGAAGGGGCCGAGCTCGTCGGCCAGCGTCTTGATCAGGCCCACCACGCCCAGGCGGAGGCTGTTGGAGAGGACCAGGTTCGGCAGCGGTTGCTTGACGGTGATGGAGGTCATCGCCAGGATGGCGGCGGAGCCTTGATCCTTCAAGACGGGCGCAGCGGCGTAGCAGAGGCGCACAGCGCTCATGAGGGTGAGCTCGGCGGCCGCCTCCCAGTCATCGGCAGTGAAGTCGAGGAACTCGCCCGGGGGCGGACCGCCCGCGTTGAGGACGAGGATGTCGAGGCGTCCGAACTGGTCTAGGGCGGCGGCCACGAGGCGGTCGGCGGTGTCAGGGCCGGTGACGTCGGCCGGCACGGCCAGCACACCCCGACCCGTCGCGGCTTCGATCTCCCGGGCGGCGGCCCGGAGCGTCCCCTCTCCCCGGGCGCAGATGGCGACGTGGGCACCTTCACGGGCGAGGCGCATCGCGACGGCCTTCCCCAGCCCGCGGCTGGAGGCGGTGATCAGAGCGACCTTCCCTTCGAGTCCGAGATCCATACCGTTCCTCCCGTAGCTTGAGGACACCACAAAGGAGACAAAGAAACCACAAAGGACACGAAGAACCACAAAGGACACAAAGAACGGATTACTGTCTTTCCCTAGTGTCCGTGGTGATCCCTTTGTGTTCTTGGTGGTTGCTTGGTCATCTACTCGTATCCTGTCTCCAACTTGAGTTTGGTCCGGCCGATGGTGATGACGTCCTCGGGGGCGACGACGGTCGGTTTTTCGACCGGTTCGCCGTTGAGGAGGGTCCCGTTTCGGCTGCCCTGATCCGTCAGCCACCAGTGGCCCTCGCGCCACGACAGGAGCGCGTGCTGGGAGGAGGCGTAGGTGTCGGGAAGGACGAGGGTGTTCGCGGGTGAGCGGCCGACGGATGTGACGGGCTGCAGCGGGAAGGCGCGGCCCACCTCCGGTCCATCGGGCTCGTCGGGTGGGGATTCCACCACCACCAGCCGGCCCCGGGGCCGCACGGAGACGCGATCGGACGCCTCCTTCCGCAGGTCCCGCCAGAGCATGAGCAGTACCGCGCCGAGAAAGGCGTAGAGGAGCGCGGCCATGAGGAACCGGAGGATGAGGAGCAGGACGTCCATGGTCTATGAGAGGGGGCGCCGGGGAAAGGGCGCGTTCGCCGGCATCTAGGTCTCTCGCTCGGCGCCGGCGCCCGCGTCGGAGCGGATGAGGGCCGGCGTCTCCTCGTCGGTGGGAAGGGTGATGGGCGTCGGTGGATCCTCGCCGTAGATGACCTCGACCCCGGCGAAAGAGATCACGTCCCCGGAATGAAGCACGCACTCCTCCACGGGGTAGCCGTTGATCTGCGTGCCGCCGGAGCTGTCCATGTCGTAGAGGACCAGATGGCCGTACCGCTGGCGGACCTGCGCGTGGTGGCGGGAGACGCGGGGGTCCTCGATGATGATGTCGTTATCCAGGGCGCGCCCGACGGAGACGGTCGGCTGGTTGATGTTAACGTGGCGCTCGCCCTGCAGGATCAAGAAAGGGCGGCCCTGCGGGCCCTCGGAGAGGGGGGACGGCTCCGACGGGGCGCGCTCCTGCTTGGACCACTCCCGGGTCTGCTCCATCGCGGACTCGCGGCGGATCCAACGGGCCTCAACGCTCACGTCCCGCAGGGGGACGTCCTGGTCGGGCTCGATGTGCACCGTGGGCGGCGACTGGAGCGTGAGGTCCGCCTCGGAGACCAGTTCTTTGATGTGGTCCGCCAGAGCCTGCTCAACGTCCGGCCCGGTCTTGTCCTCGGCGTCCTGCTGGGCCAGCGCCTCGTAGTCCTTCGGGTTAAGGCGGACCCAGTACTCAGTGGGTGCCTGGGCCGCGCTGCCGGGGATGCAGACCCGGTGCTCCTCGATGGCGCGCTCCAGATGGAGGGCGACTTTCATGGGCGAGATGCGGCCCGCGAAGAGCCGCGCGAAGGTGCCCTCGACGAGTCGTTCGGCGAGACTCTCGAATTGGTCGATTTTGTTCATCGGGTCGATTATAGTGCGGGTGGGGGGAGTGTGCAAGTGGG
>CAZIWL010000044.1:0-29952 GCA_964542755.1 uncultured Anaerolineales bacterium | reverse complement strand
GTTTACCACAAGCCGAGGGTTTGACAACCAACTTTGAAGAACGTATACTCACAGCTCTTGCCCTCATAGAGGCGTACTCTCATAGAGGCATACTCTAACAGAGACATGCTCACGTTACGCTACCCCCGCTCACCGTCGAGGTCGAGGTACCCGAATCTCGAGGTCAGCGGCGGGCGCGGTCCACGGGCTCTCCTGGCAGCGGGGCAGTAGGGTGAGTCCAGAGGGCCCCGACACGACACGACGCGCCCATGCGAAACTGGGCACGCCATCTATGGACGATGCGATGCGTGACAGACCTGGTCCGATACACGCGATGACCATCACTCAGGACGCTTGGTTGGAGGTGGCTACCGGTCCCCAATGCGGTCAGACCTTCTCCCTTAACCATGGATCCTTGCTGCTAGGCCGGGATCCGCGCAGTGCTGTCGTCATCGACCATCCTCAGATTTCGCGCCGCCACGCGCAGTTTGTCCAACGCGAAGAGGGCTGGGTGGTCGAGGACTTGGGGAGCACGAACGGGACCTTCCTGAACGGGGAGCAAATTGTGACCCCTCAACTGCTGACGGACGGCGACGTCATTGGTTTGAGTGACGCCTTCCTTCTGACCTTTCGGGCGGAGTCCCGGGGGACCAACAAAGCCCGGCAGGCTTGTGGAGAGGACAGTCAAGCGCTTCGGTCGCCTGATTCGTCAGAGCACCAGCCGGCCGGCGGTGTCACCGCTGTCTCTCGTGGCCAGGCCACTCCGTCCGTGCCCAAGAAAGCGCCCGCCGCCAACACGAGGCCACGCCACAGAGCGCAACACGGCCTCACCTGGATCTGGCTGGTGGTCGCCTTCCTGATTCTGTCGACCATCGCTGTCACTGCTCTGCTGCTCATCCTCCGCTACTCAGGAGCGCTTTCACAATCCTTGCCAGCGTCCACAGCAGCCATGTCCTCAATGGCTTTGCCGTGGCTTGCGGGCTGGTCGGTTACTAGGCTTGGAGTATAATGGTCTCGATTGGTCTCCAGCTTATGGTCTTCAATCGCCATACCTTAGAACAAGGAGGTTGACTGTGTTAGTGAAAGACCGGATGAGCAAGCCTGCCATCACGATCCGAGACAACATCGGCGTGGAGGACGCACTGCGGCTGATGCACAATGAGGACGTTCGGCGGCTGCCCGTACTCGATAGGCACGGCAAGATGGTCGGCATCGTCTCGGAGCTCGATCTGCTCAAAGTCTCGCCGTCGCCGGCCACCTCATTGAGCGTCTACGAGATTCCCTACCTCCTGGCCAAGGTCAAGATGACGGACGTGATGACGAAGGACGTCATCACAGTCGAGGAGGATACCCCCCTCGAGGAAGCGGCCCGCATCATGGCCGATAACAGAATCGGCGGTCTTCCGGTGATGCGAGACGGCAACGTGGTCGGCATGATCACGGAGACGGACCTGTTCAAGACCTTCTTGGAGATGCTCGGTGGTCGTGAGGAGGGTGTGCGGATCAGCATGTTCGTCCCTGACGAGGAGGGGATGCTGGCCAAAATCGCGGGCAGGATCTCAGAGATGGGCATCAACATCACCGCGTTGAGCACCATCATGGGGGAAGATCCGAGTCAATACCTTGTTACCATCAGAGTTGAAGCGGACGCTGATGAAGACGCCCTGGTTGAGGCCCTCACCGACATGGGTTTGATCCTGGAGGACTCTCGGTTCTGCAAGCTGCCAGCCTGCAGCTAGCAAAGTCCCTGCGTCCGCAGTCATCTAGACAGCCCGTCAGAACCTGACAGCTGGCTGCCCCGTGTCTCGCTGCCGGGGGAGGCGCGGTTCCTTCGGACCTGAAAGCCGAGGATTTGGGGCCGGGCAATGGGTCCGGCCCCAAGGTCGCACTTGCTTTCCCGGTGTAGGCTGCGCCACCCGTGACGGTTCAACCAGGAAAGTCCAAACCATGCAACCCAATCGAACCGGTCGTTACGAGCGGATTTACGAACAACTCAAGGACCTGATCGCGGGTGAGTCGCCCAGCCTCACCGCGGCTATGGCCACCATCTGCGCCGTCCTGCACCATAAGATGCCCCACCATTTCTGGACCGGCTTCTACTTCGTCGCCTCCGAGGACGAGCTCCACGTTGGACCTTATCAAGGCCCGGTGGCATGCCAGGTCCTGAGGGATCAAGGGGTCTGTCTGGCGTGCGCTCGCACCCGGCGCCCCGTGGTCGTCCCGGATGTGGGGCGCTTCGCGGGACACATTGCCTGCGACCCTCGGTCAAAGAGCGAGATCGCGCTGCCGGTGCTTGCCCCTTCCGAGTGCGGCCCCGACCGGGCGGTTGCCGTCCTGGACATCGATGCCGCCGAGCTGCGTGAATTCGACGAAGAGGACATTCCACCGCTCCAGAGGATCCTGAGCCTGCTCCAGCCGTACCTCTAGTCCCCGCCAACAAGCGATCCCCGCCGAGCCCGCCAATCCGCGCGATCACGTGACCCACAGCCTGGGCTTAGGATGTCGCCCATCTACACTCAGAATCATACTGTGAGGAATAGAGCCGTAGCTGAGATCCATGGCCATTCTCGCGGGCAAGCTCCAAACGGGGCGGCGTGCGCGACGCAAGGAACGGTGCCGTACCCAGAGATATAGGCATGCACATAGACATAGCCATAGGCTATCGGGATCTTCTTTGCGCCAGCGCCAGCGTCAGAGCAGACACGAGCGCCAAGTCGGGGAAGAAAAAGGCATTGTCAACCAGCCCGTGGGCCAGCGCGGCCGCCATGCTTCCCACCAGGCCTAGCGCCAGCCCACACCGCCAGCGGCGCACCGCCCTCCAGAACCCCACTTGCGCTACGACGCCAGCCGCCACGCCCAACATCCCCAGGTGCGTCCAGTGGTCCAGGAGCACATTGTGCGCGTGCTCCAGGTTGAACTCCTCCCAGGCAGCGGGCAGGATGTACCGCGTTCGATAGGCCTCCAGGAAATTGCCGGGGCCGATGCCGAGGACCGGGTGTTCCCGAATCATCCTCAGACTGCTTTCCCAGAGCTTCAGCCGCAGAAATGTTGTCCCCTCACCCAGGTTGAACAATGCCGCGAACCGGGCCGTGCGCATCACGGGCACGAGGATCAAGGCCCACACCCCGACCAGCCCCAGCGCGTACCACCGATGCCGGCCGCCAGACCACCATCCCATCACTAGAATCGAGGCAGGCAGCCCCAGCAGGATCGCCCCCCGGGAGAAGCTCAACCCGACGGCCGCCGTGATCAGCCCAAGCCCGACCAGGGAGAGGCTACGCCGCCACCCGTCGTGCCCCCAGACCGCCCCCACCGCCAGAAAGGGCCACGCCCGGCCCAGGTACAGCCCCAGGTTGTTCGGAGAGTGATAGACACTCTGCAGGCGCCGTAGTCCGCCCTCGGCCGCCACCAGATTCCTTCCCAGGCCAACCTGTGCCAGTCCAACAACCGCCACCCCGGCGGCGCCGACGAGAAACCCATCGACGACGCGTTGCCTGACGCGTTCGTCCAGCGCCGCGAGCCGCACCAGCGCATAGTACGCCGTTGGAATCAGGAAGACGGACCGTAACTCGAATAGCGCCGCCACCTTATCACGGGCCGTCGTGCTCGACAGACAAGCTGCGAGGATCATCGCGACCACACCCGCGTCGATCACGCTGAACCACACCTCGGGCCCTCGGGACCTGCCGCCGTCGGGCAGCCGAGAGTTATAGGGAACCAACCGGAGATCGAGGAGCCAATGGTTCACCGCAGCACCCGCGAGGCACAAGATCACCAGCACCTCGGGCAGACTCAGCGCTCGATAGAACATCCGATCGGGAACCAGGTAGAACGGGGCAGAGAAAGCGATCAACGCCAACCCCAGATCTAGACGCACCGCGAAGAGAAACGTGAGAACCGGTAGGGCCACCGCGGACACGACCAGGCATAGGTCGTTGACAGACACGCCTGCCAAGACCTGCCCCCAGCTCAGTCCGCTCGAGGCCCAGAATACGGCCGTGGTGCCCGCCACCATCGCCACCTGTACCAGTGGTGGACGCCCCAGCAGGCCGTCGGCCGCAGCGCGCCAGTCAACGCGGCGCGCCTTGAGCGCCAAGAGGATAACCATCAAGGCTGCACCCGTGCCCAGCCCTGCCATCTTCAGTCGCGCGCCGTCTCGCACCGGGTCCGTGCCCACCCGCCAACCTACAATGGGCCACTGACCGTGCCCCCCCTCGGCTTTCACGTCCACCACGTGGACACCGGGGTCGAGGCCGCTGACGAAGGGAACTGTATCCCGCCGTTCCGCCCTCCCGTAGAGCACGACATAGGTCCTGCCTTCTTCGTCCCGCGGCAGCCCATTTGCCGGCCGACCGTCCACGGTCAAGTAGAGGAATCCCCGATACGGCCCCCGTCGGACGGTCAACGCCGCGCGGGTGCCATCGAACCGGAACGTCCCCACATCCTCCCCTTCGATGCGTGATCCCGGTGTCGGCGGATCCGCGCCCACCGGCCCTGTCCGCCAGCCGTCTCCGTAGGTCGTCCACGGATTGACGGCCGCGTAACCGCCCACGGGCGCAGCGTCGGGCAATGAGGCAGCCCAATCCGCGATTCGGTCATACAACGGCCGGGGCGATCCGTCAGAGGCCAGAAGCGCGAAACCCCAACGTGAATCCTCAAGCCCGTTCACACCCGACGACGGTTCGGGCTGGAGGTTTTCGATAATCATGGCCCCCATCCAGGGCCACTCCTCCCGCGCCCTATCCAGCAAGGCCACACTGCGCTCCGCCTGGCTCTCCGCATCCGTCTGGCCCCAAATCGAGGGCGCGCCAGTCCATCCTGCCGGCAGGGCGTTCCAACCCCAATGACTGGCCCAAATCGCTTTGTCAGCGTCCCCATGCCTGGCCATGACCTCTCTCAAGAGGATCACGCGCGATACGTTGAGCACCGATTCATCCACACGCCGGTCTCCGGGCCCGGTGTCGAAGCCGTAGGGCTTGGCCGCAACGATATCAAAAAAGGGGGCTGCACCCGCTTCGTAGAGCCTCTCCAGAAAGCGGGGTTCGCTCAGGTTCTGAGGCCCGGTCTCGGTCGTCGGCGCCAGGCCCGCCAGGAGGATACGCGCCTGGGGATCCGCGATACGAATTGCCTCCGCCGAGCGGGCCAGCAGGTTGGCGTAGCCCGCAGGGTTCACCCCCGCCCCACGCCAGCCTGCGGCCAGGTTCGGCTCGTCCCAGATCTGATAGTGGTCCACCCAATCGCCGTATCGCTCGGCAAAGGCCCGCGCGAAGACAGCGAAGGCAGCGGTATCCTCGGGGGGCATGGCCGGCTCGTCATCAAGCACGGCCACCAATCTCAGTCGCGGATGCTGGCTTACGGCGTGCACGACCCGGTCGGCATCCGACCAGTCATAGGTCCCGGAGGCACCCTTCGCCCGAATCTCGCTCCAACGGAAAGTCTGCCGAACCCACACGAACCCTCCATCGGATATCGTAGTCAGGACTGACGTGAGTTCTTGCTCATCGTACGCATCCAGGGCCACGTTGACGCCCAACGGCGGCACGTCCGCGTCGGAGATGGGCGCCGGGAAGGCGGGGGGCAAGCCTCTGACACGGGCACGATGCGCAACCTGGACCCTCCAGCCGGAGACAACAAGGACGCACACGAGCACGGCGAGGATCAGCACGCACAGGGGGGATGCTGGCCCTTCTGCCCTGGGCCGGAAAAACCCTGGGACGCTAGGGACGGACCGACGCCTACTCTCCAGCGCCATCCCGATAGAAGACCGGGGAGAGGTGTCGAGCTAGTGCCAGCGTGAGGATCTGTTCGTAGGCGGACTGGCGGTCTAGGTGCCCCCGGGTAAGAATGCCAATCGCGCCCTGGGCCTGTTTCGAATTCTCCAGTCCGGTGAGTTCATCCATCGTCGGGCCCAGCTCAGCTCCGTCGCGGACCGCTTGAGCCACCACCGGGGGAAGAAGCATATTGGCGCCGCCGGCCACGCCCACCGTCTCGTCCGCTCGCGCCACGGCACACCAGGCGGACGTGTAGACCTGCCCACCCACCTCTACCAGCCCACCCTCAAGGCCGACGCCCAGGGAAGCCCCACTGAGCCACAGCGCAGCCCGCGCCCGGTTCAATGCCCCCCGCAGGGTCTCCTCATCACCCCAGGGCTGCCTCGGCACACCACTCTCCACCGAGACACCGCTGACGTCGATGTCCTCGCCGTAGACGCGGCGCAGAACCGCCCGGGAGGCAGCTACCTTCACCGGATTCTTGGATCCCACCGCAGCGGTGACACGCCTCGGTATCTCATCCTCCTTTGTATAGGTGGACCTCGATCCCATCGGGGGCCCAGCGCTGCTGGAACTCCATGGCCGAGTTCAAAGCCTTGGGCACCAGGCCCTCGGGATCGGTATACCATGCGTGGCTGTAGATCAGCCACACACGCCGACGGCCGGCGATCAGGTCGTGCAGCGCGCCCAGATCCCGTCTCGTCATCTCGGGTTCCAGCACGCCCCGATCGAAAAGATCGACCGGCACACCATGCTTCACCACCCTCGGACTCTCCCCGCGATTGTACTCTCGCGCCAGGTAATAGTCAAAGGGTATCTGTCCCCAGGCGTCGTTGAACAGGAGCACATCGCCAGGTCTCAGGCGCTCAGCGACCAAGGCTGCTGCGTCATCCCAGGCCTCCTTGCCGCCCGAGCGGTAGTACACACCCACCCCGAGTGCCTGCACGACGATGAGAACGACCAGAGGGATGGCTCGCAGGAGGCTTGTCGCTGACCGCCGGATGGCTCTTGAACGCATCGCCTCGATACCCGCTGCTAGCATTAAGTAGAGGGGGATCGAGGTCCAGATGATCGTCTGTTCGGCCAGGATGGGCCGCCAGGCGCTCACGGCCCACTGCGCGGCCAACGGCAGGAGAAAGAAGACGCCAATCCATGCCGCGCTCCACGGGGATCGGCGTAGTTCCCGCAAGCCGAACAGGGCCAGCGCACCTAGAGCCGTGCTCACCAACACCGGGACCAACAGCCCCTGTCCCGCGAAGTCCCACAGGAGAACGCCGATCATGCTAACCACGGTGCCCACCGTGGGCGTCGGCAGCCAGAAACGGCGGTAGACATCAACGGCCTGGGCGACCAGAGCGGGGAGCCACGGAGACCAGAGGATCAGGATCGTGCCCTGGGCTGCCATCCACCGCCGCAGCCACAGGACGTCAAGACTCCCACCGGCCTGCGCTGCGACCGCCGAACTACCGAACCGTGCCCTCTCGTGAGGGTGCCGCGCGAGGAACCGCGCCAGCACCACCACATTCGCAGCAGCGGGAAAGAAGACCGCCGTGTTGTGCGTCCACAGCATAGCGGCCGTGGATAGAACGTAGCCGGGCCAGGCCAGCCTCATCCCAAACGGCAGCCCGGAAGACCGCGATGTGGAGCGACCCAGTGGACCCCTCCGGGCCCCCTTCCCGACCCGGCTCGTCCACCCCCAACTGCGCCAGAGCGTGACGAAAGCAACCAGGGCCAGGGAGGCCCACAGCGTGAGGAGTGTATACATTCGCGCTTCCTGCCCAAACCGGACGTGAAATGGGGAGAGAGCCAGCACCCAGGCAGCCACCGTCCCAACCTCGCTGTTCACCAGTCGGCGACCCGCCACGTAGATGAGGGCAATGTTGACCGTGCCGAAGAGGGCAGAGAGCAACCTCACCGCACCTTCTCCGTCGCCAAAGAACGACACCCAGCCGTTGAGCAGTCCGTAGTAGAGCGGGGGGTGATGATCCACCTCGCGCACCCAGTGTATCATCTCATCCAGGGGCTGCCGCGCCAGCCAGACGCTGAACGCCTCATCGATCCAGAGCCCCCGAACCTCGATACGATACACCCGCAGAAGCAGCCCCACCGACAGGGCTGCCGCCACCGCCAGAAGGTGATAGCCCTCAACTCCGAGCGTAGTCGGGCGTAGACGGAAGCGGCCGATCATGAGACTCTTCGACCGGGATTCCCTGGGGCTCTCCGCTGGGTGCATGCGCCTACGGTACAACGGCAAGGGCGCGGATGGTGATCCACTTATTGAACTCACCGGGCGCACCGACATCTGCCCAAAGCTTTCCCGGGATCCGCTCCAGTGACCACCTGGCTTCGGGCTGCCGCCGCTGCTTGAGCCAGATCCTTGCTGGACGCAGGCGCAGATCATCCCCGTACCCCGCGTCGACGAGCACGGTCAACCACTGCAGAAGGTCTGCCCCTTCCGTTAGAGGAAAGGTCAGCCGAAACCACGCCGGGTCACTCGTCTCCGGCGTCGGCCGTCGGGCCAGGAGGGATTCGGCCAGGCGAGCCCGCAACGCATCTAGCCGGGCACCGTCCAGACCGGCCCCGTCCTGACGAGCACCGTCCTGCCCGCCCAGTCTTGCATTGAGCGCCCAAACGACCTTCACCTCCCACGCAGAAACCTGGGGCCGCCGTCCTAACTCCATCGTGCGCTGTTCGACCTCCCCTATGATCCACCGCCAGGCCGAGCGCACCTCGGCCTCATCGCCGTACCCCAGGGTCTCAAGCGCCCACAGAAGACTGGCATTGAGGTCTATGGGCGCATCGTCGGGTTCCTTGCTGGCCCGGAACGCCCCATCCTTCCGCTGGTTGGCGCTGAAGATGTGCTCAACGGCTCGGTCCAGCGGCCCACAGCGTCCCAGGCCAAGCTGAGCCAGAATGAGGATCTGCCACAAAGTGGCTCGGTAGCGTGGACTGGCACCGATGCCGGAGTGCATCCAGTAGCCCTGAGGGAACTGGGCCTGGAGGATATCCACCGCCGGCGGATTACGGGGGATCCCAACGCGGCTGGCCCGTACGACCGCTGAGTCCTCGTCCTTGCCCAGGAGCTTGGTAAGGGCCAGATACCTTGGAGAGGGATCCTCCGGGTCCAGGAGCCAGGCCAGCGTGTCGCCGGGGACGGAGAGTCCGCTCAGGCCAGGATCCATGCGGCGATGGGATAGCCCCAAAGGAGCGTCGCTACGGCCCCCGCGACGAGAAACGGGCCGTACGGAATGTGATCCTGGAGCCCCTTGATTCCAGTGGTCAACAGGATGAGGCTTACCAGGGCGCCGATAAGAATCGTCAACACAATCGCTTCGATCACCATCGGAAACCCCGTGATGACACCAATGAACGCTGCCAATTTGACGTCCCCGCCGCCCAGGGCCCCCGCGCCGAAGGCGGCCCGGCCCACCACCGCCGCCAGGAAGAAGAAGGTCAATCCAATGCCCCCCCCCAACAGCGCGCTCCACCAGGTCACCCTGGGAACGAAAAAGCTGCCTACCAGGCCAAGAAGAATGGCCGGATACGTCACCACGTTCAGGATCAGCCGGCGCTCAAGATCCGTGATGAGAATCAGGGCGAATACGGCGCTGTAGAGGCTGTAGAAGACGAGCTCGCCGGAGGGCCCAAACGCCACCCAGAGATACCCGTATGTGAATCCCAACCCAATCTCCACGAGGGGCCGCCGCATCTTGATCGGCGCGCCGCAGGCGTCGCATTCAGGCTGTCCCACAAGATGCGCCAACAGACCGAGCCACTGCCACCAGGCCCGCTCCCGCCCGCAATAGGGGCAGTGGGGAACCGTCGGCGTGCCGTGGCCCGGAAGATCCGTTCCAAGCTGGTTGACCACGCCGCCGATCCCAATCCCGACGACGAAAGCAGCGATGACTTCTAGCATGGGTGCCTCTCAGGTAATCCTCGGCGTCGCCGGGCGAGCAGCAACATCCCCTCGCGCGGCTCTCAGTTCGTCCCCACCGTGTTGCAGAGCTGAACCCCCCTCTGCGCGTTGGCATCCTCGGGATCGATCTTCAAGGCTGCCTCAAACAGTGGGTAAGCCTTCTCGCACTCGTCGAGGAAGTAGTGGGCCAGGCCCAACGTGTAGAAGTAATCGATGCGCGGGCCCTCGACCGGCGTCGCCTCAAGCTCTACCTCGACAAGCCCCCCGTCGAGCGTCAATGGCCCGGTGCTCAGGGGAGTTCCCGAGAGCGTGTTCACGCCGTCGAACCACCCCACGTAGGCCTGATCTGCTCGAGTCTCCGGCATCGCCTCCAGCGTCACCGTGTAGGCCCCCGTCCGCGTGTCGAGGACCACCGAGCCTTCGGCCCCTTTCCAGCCCCCTTCATCGGTCTCCGGAACGAGTGAAGCGACGAGCACGTCGGGATCGTCCAGCGAGACAGGATCGAAGTCCCCTCTCATCACAACCTCCGTCGAGGAGCTGTCCAACGCCCCCTGACGGGCCTCCACAGAGACAAGGAACCCGCGCGCTCGGCGCCGGCCTGCCTGTGAGTCCAGCATGATGGCTCGCTCCAAGTTGGGGATCGCATCCTCGTAGTTGCGGCGGCTCCAGTATGTAAAGGCCAGGTACCCGAACGCTGCCCCGAAGCGCGGATCAGCTTCCGTGGCCGTCAGCAGGTACTCCTGGGCCGTGGCCGGTTCTCCGCGGTCGTAGTAAGCGCGTCCCAGGCGATAGTAGGCCTGGGCACTGCTCGGACTCACTTCAGCTGCCTTCTCGAAACTCTCAAGCGCGGCATCGTTTTGCCCCAGCGCAAGCTGATTCTTGCCTATTGCGATGTATAAGTACGCCAAGTTCGGATGGAGCTCCAGGGCTTGGGCGTAAGCCTCCAGTGCCCGGGTGTAGTTCCCCTGGACCTCCATCACGTACCCATAGTTCCGGTGCACGTCTACGCTCTGGTCGTCCAACTCAAGCGCCTTCTCGGCGTTCTCCGTCGCCCTGGCCCAATCTCCGTCGTCCGCGTACGCCTCCGCCAGATAGGCATAGGCTTCCGCGTACTCAGGGGCCAGCTCGATGGCGTGCTGGCAAGCCTCGATGGCCTCCTGGAACTCGCCGTGCCAGTCGTACGTCATGCCCAGCACGGCCCAGGCCCGGGCGTTGTTCGGCATCCTCTCAACTGCCTGTTCGGCCCGCTCCACCGCCTCGATGGTGCGACCCTCCAGGGCCAGCAGCCTCGCCAGGCTGATGTAAGGCTCCACCGACTCCACGTGGAGCTCGATCGCGCGCTCGTACATGGCGATGGACGCTTGAATGTCCCCCTCCCAGTACAAATCGTCGGCCTCGAACAGGTAGGAGGTAGCCGTCCTGGTGGGCGTTGGCGTGGGCACGAAGGGGGTCTCCACATGCTCTCGTCTCACCTGCATCAGCACGTAGACGCCGACGCCGATCAGAATGAGCAGGATTAGCACGCGCCATGGAGAGGAACGGCGTCGTCTTGGTCGTGATCCCAAATACATGGATTTCTCGCTGGCGCTTATTCGCCGGGTGCTGCGGAATGATAACACGTCGATGGTCCAAGTCAAGGTTGTCGCATCGAAGCCCTATGGTAGAATCCCCGTAACTGGAGCAGGTTCAGAGCGCTCACACACCCGTCTGTCGGCCCGCCCCGCTTGGGCCTGATCTGTACACCGAGGAGGTCTCTCGTGCGAAATCTGATGGTCACTGGCGGCGCTGGATTCATCGGCTCGAACTTCACCCGGCTCATGCTCGAGAAGCATCCTGACTATCGCGTCGTAGTCTACGACAAGCTCACCTACGCCGGCAACCTCGACAATCTCAAGGACGTGGCGGCGGACTTCGCGGAACGATACGTGTTCGTCAAGGGCGACATCTGCGATGGGCCCGCTGTGCGTGAGGCCGTTGAGGCCAACGACGTGGACACCATCGTCAATTTTGCCGCGGAGACCCACGTCGATCGTTCAATCATGGGGCCGGACGCCTTCATCAAGACCGATGTCTATGGGACGTACACCCTCCTTGAGGCCGCCCGTGAGCTCGAGTTGGAGCGCTACCATCAGATCAGCACGGACGAGGTCTACGGCCACGTGCCCGAGGGCTCCTCGAAGGAGTCGGACCGCGTGGCTCCACGCAGCCCGTACGCAGCCAGCAAGGCCAGCGCTGATATGATGGTCAACGCCTACCGCGTCACCTACGGCCTGCCCGTCACCATTACCCGCGGTGCGAACAACATCGGGCCCTTCCAGTACCCAGAGAAAGTGGTGCCCCTGTTCACCACCAACGCCGTGGACGACCAGCCGCTGCCCCTCTACGGCGACGGCCTTCAGGTCCGAGACTACCACTTCGTGCTCGATCACTGCGAGGCCATCGACCTGGTCCTCCACGAGGGCGAGATCGGCGGCGTCTACAACGTGGGCACCGGCTCCGAGATGCCCAACATCGAGATGACGCGTCTAATTCTGGACATTCTCGGCAAGCCTGAGAGCCTCATCCAGCCCGTGCAGGACCGTGCCGGTCACGACCGCCGCTACTCCATCGACACGAGCCGCATCCAAGCCCTCGGTTGGGAGCCCGCCCACACGTGCGAGGAGGCTATCGCCAAGACCGTCCAGTGGTACGTAGAGAACGAATGGTGGTGGCGCCCGATCAAGAGTGGGGAGCACTATCAGGAGTACTACCAGCGGCAGTATGAGGGGCGCGAGATTGGTGAGGCGTGAGCCATCGCCCGCTGCCAATGCGCAATCCGCAGTCCCTGATGCGTAGTCCCTGATGCCTGGTGCTTGACGCGCAGCGCTTCACGCGTGGTCCATCTTCCGGCACTCTTTCGCCTGAGGAGTCTGGGCTCCGAGGCCTGTCTTCCCGTGTGACGACCTCGAGACAGCGTGAGGACAGGAACAAGCGATTTGGAGAGCAGCGATGACTGACGCCGACCGCACTGCCCACTTCCTGCTTCGGGAGGTGACCCGAGCCGTAGGCGAGTTCAAGCTGCTCGAAGATGGAGACCGGCTGGCCGTCGCCGTCTCTGGCGGCAAGGACAGCCGGACGATGCTCGATCTTCTGCTGCGTCACCGCGCGAAGGTGCCGTACGACTACGACTTGCTCGCCGTCCACGCCGACCCCAGTCAGGCCGGTCTCCCAGATCTCCGTCTGGAGCTCGAACCCTGGTTTCGGAGCCGCGCGGTCGATTACCGCTTCGTCCCTCTCGACCTGCCGCCGGACGAGCCGCTGCCGTTGGACTGCTTCCGCTGCTCATGGCTCCGTCGCAAGACCCTTTTCACGACCAGTGTCGAGAACGGGTGTGGCAAGATTGCCTTCGGCCACCACGCCGACGACGCTGCGGTGACGACCTTGATGAACCTCATGTTCAACGGGCGTTTGGAGACGATGGAGCCAAAGGTGGTCTTCTTCGACGGGGCAATCACTGTCGTCCGGCCCCTGATCACCTTGCCCGAGAAGGAGCTGGCCCGCTACGCCAGGGTCGCCGGGTTCCCCGACCGGCCTCCTTGCCCTCAGGGCCAGGCGTCGAAGCGGGCGGACATCGAGGCGTTTCTACGGGGTTTCGGTCGCCAACAGGAACAGATCCGCACCAACGTGTGGCGCGCCGCTAGGGAGGCAATGGGCTTCTAGCCGGCCCGGAACCGCCGTTGAGAGCGGTGGGTGCACGAACGAGTTGTCGCCTTTACCGGTGCGATGCACGTTCCGGATGCGTTGCACCTCACGAGCGTATGCTTGCCACGTCCGCGACAACCCGTTTGCGCACCCGAGAGCGGTTCACTCGCCTTCGACGTAACAAACCACGCCGTCTACGATCCCTTGAGCGACCAAATCAGGATAGCGCGTCAGTAGCTCACGGTCCAACCAGAGGAATCCTGTCTCGATGATGGCACCGGGCGTGCGACCGTCGATGTCGTAGAAGGTGTGGTAGCCGGTCATGTGCCCGGTGATGCTGTTTTCGTGGACTGGCAGACCCGTCCGGCGGCCGTATTCCTCGGTCAGGCACGCCACGAGTTTTTGTTCCTCCTCAGGTACCGCGCTGTCGACGACGCTGGCCACTTTGAAGCCGGTGGGCGCGGGCGTGGCGTCGGGAAAGCGCATGCAGGAGTCCGCGTGGATGGAGACCAGGGCATCCGCCAGATACCCCTCCCGTCGCTCGTCGTATTCCTGAAGCAGATCCACTTCATAACCGAGCCCACGCAGAGACTGGACCACGAGTTCAGCCACTTCCAGATTCACCTTCACCTCGGTGAGGCCATCGGGACAAGCGGCACCGTCGTCGCTGCCCCAATGACCGGCGACGATGCCAACGCGAGGCACGGAGGGCGTGGGTGTCGTGGGTTCCGAGCCTTCACCGACGGTCGCCAACGCGCCGGACGCATCCCTTGTAGAGCTGGGAGCCTCTGCAGACTCGGGATCTGGCGAGACCGCCGGCGCAGTGACAGAGGTACCCTGGCCCTCGGCGGAGGCGATTGGCTGCCCCCCCCCTTTCACCACAGCCACCACAGCGGCGACGCACGTGATGATGGCAACGGCCCTCGCCACGTTGGGCCCTGCTCCGCCACCACCTCGCTGAGTCAATGACGCGTGCTCGTTCTTCCGATATGCCACTTGTCTCCCCTCGGTCTGGCCTCGGCGATCGATTATGGATTGAGTCCGGACGCCGGTTGCCTGGGACGCATGCCATCATACGTCAATCAGCCGGTCTCGTCAATCTCGGCCCATACGCCTGGAACCCTCACGTGTTCTGACACAAGGCGCAACGTAAGATATGGGAAGAGCACTCCGTCCGGTAGGTCGCGCGGCACGCGTGCATCGGACCGCGCACTTGGCTTCGTCCACTCGTTGGTGCACTAACGAGTTGTCGCCCCTGGCGGTACGATGCGCCTTCCAGGCGCGTTGCACGTCAGGACCGTATGCTTGCCACGTATGCCAGTCACAACGGGTCAGTACACTGGCGCCCAGGCCTCCAACCATCGACGATCTCCGCGACAAGTCGTTAGCGCAACCTCCACTCGACATCGACATCGATCCTGCGACTTGCATCCCACCAAAACCTGTGTTATAATGCTTGTCGCCGAGCGGGCGTAGTTCAATTGGTGGAACATTTCCTTGCCAAGGAAAAGGTTACGGGTTCGAGTCCCGTCGCCCGCTCTCTAGCTCAACACAGACGACCAATGCCAAGAGGTTGCACGAGGGACATCCTCGACCTCTTGGTTTTTTGTTTCTTGGGGGATGCCTCCATGACCAACAGGTCCAACGACATAATCGCCCTCATACCTGCCTGGAACGAGGCCAGCCGCCTGGGCCCCGTCATCAACCAGACCCACGAGCATCTTCCGGTGCTGGTCGTGGACGACGGCTCTGAGGACGCCACCGCCCGCGTCGCCCGGGAGGCGGGGGCCGCTGTCATCTCCCACACCCAGAACCAGGGAAAAGGTGTAGCCCTGATGACCGGTTTCGATTTTGCCCTCGCGCACGACTATGGTGCAGTCCTCACTCTGGACGCCGACGGACAGCACGACCCGGCCGACATCCCCAAGTTTGTCTCCGCCTACGCCAGCGGCAATTGGGACCTGATCATCGGCAAGCGGGACTTTGGACAAATGCCCTTCCCTCGCTGCTACACCAACCCCTTCGGCTCCTGGCTCCTGTCCAGGGCACTGGACGAGCGCATCCTCGATAACCAGAGCGGCTTCCGACTCCACAACGGCGATCTGCTCAAGATGCTCAATCTTACCACCTCTGGATTCGAGCTGGAGGTTGAGGTCATCATTCAGGCTGTGTGCCGGGATATGAGGATCGGCTGGGTGGAGATTCGCACCATCTACGACGTCGATAAGGTCAGTTACTTCGACCCGCTCAAGGACTCGGCCCGGTTCCTGGGTATGGTGTGGAGGGCCCGGCGCGCCCGGAACTCCTGCGGCCACTGACAAGTCTAACTCCGGCCGCAAAACGCACTCACGCGTTACGAAATTGGAGCGACGCCTCAGCCGAAGGGGGACCAGGCGCTCTCTCCCCACTGGCAGGCGGATAATTCGACAGCGCAGATCGTTATCTGCCCTGTGCCCCGGGAGAGGTCGCGACGGCAGCCCGAGGCCTCCTCCAAGGGGAGCCTACGAAAGAGATGACGACCCGTCGTCCTCCCAGTGCTCCATCAGCCGCCGCATCCGGATCCTCTGCGCCTCAAGCCAACGGCGCGGGCCGAGAATTCGACGCCCCATCTCGGGCGGCGCGTCGGGGAGCCGGCGGAGCGTGCCCTTCTCCACCAGCCGCTTGAAGAAGGCTCTGAACCGGCGCTCTAGCTCCTCGTCACTGAAGGGCGCACCCCGCTCCAGCGTCAATCGGGCCAGCTGGACGACAAACCTGGATGTCTCCTCCACCATCACCTCGACGGGCTCGAGCACGATGCCCCAAGCATAGATCGGATCCAGGGGCATAGCGCTTAACTCCATCGTCGACAGCACGCCCGTGTCACTTTCCGCCCGTGAGACGGTATCCGACTCCGCAGCCTCTACGGTACGAAGGTGCTCCCTCTCGGTGCCTGTCCGCTCATCCCGTTCGTCCGTCACACTCCTGCTCCGTTCCGCGACACCTTGGTTGCGCACCCTGCCGATGAGTGGGACCCTACCACTCACTCACCGCGAAGGTGGAAGCCAGCAGAGCTCGTCTCTCCTGGTCCGTCATCGGCCGCGGACGGGCACTATCCTCAAGCATCGCCGTCAGCAGCTCCGTGCTGATGTGCCGGCCGTCGTAGAACACGTGCCGATCGAGAAACTCCTGACGGTACTCCAAACGCTGCATCTGGTCAAAAAACAGGTTACCCAGGCCATAGTGGATGAAACCATCGGCGTGGAAGTCAAACCCCTGCGGCCAATGAGCCTGGCTGCCGCTCACGATTACGGCCCCCGCCTCCGCAACAGCCTGGAAAGTGGCCCGTTGACTCGCAGTCGGGGCGTACTGATCGACCTCCAGGAACTGGAACGTAACAATCGGAAGGATCCCCCGCCCCCGAAGCTCGCGGACTTGAGCGGTCAGCAGATCGTAGTCACAGGGCGCTGCCCCGGCCCGTTCCGCCGTTGCCCACGCATACGAGGGGCCGACCGAGTTGCAGCCCAGGAACCCAAAGGTGTGCACGCCGTGGGTCACGGTGAGCGGTGCCTGCGCCTCCTCCAGATTCCAGCCTCCGCCGAACGTTGGGATGCCCCGCTCCTCGTACAGCCGGAGCGAGTCCTCCATCGCATCGACACCCCAGTCCAACAGATGGTTGCCCGTCAGTTCCAGTACGTCAATATCCACGTACTCGAGCAGGCCGAAGTAGCTGGGATCAGAGCAGAAGACGAGCGTCGACTCGCCCGTCGGCGCCGGGCAGTCCTCGGCAAAGGAAACCTCATTGCTCGTGTGGGTGATGTCCGGCTCGGTCATCCAACCAACAACGTCTCGCCCCGGGAATTGCACGCCCTCCCGCTCCATCGTCACAGCCGTACGCCGCGTCAGGGCCGTGACGCCCGTCATCATCAGTACGGAGAGTCTCTCCGATTCCCGGTTGGTGAACCCGTGGGGCAGAAAGGGAAGCGCGTCTGTCCGCTCCCCAGCACTCAGATAGGCAACCTGCGCCAGAGGATACGTCTCGGGATTGAGGATTCGGTCCAGGGGGGAGACACCATCAACCCGGAGCACCTTCCAGCGTGGGTCCAATTCGTGGAAGGGCAAGATGGCCCAGCCGTCGATGCGCATCGCCTCCGAAAGCACGGCCGAGGCTTGAACGACCCTCACGTCCCCGGCAGGGGATCCCAGGGACAGAGCGCGCGATGTGTCCGCCGAGACCACCAGCGGATGATTCGCCAACGCTCCAGCTGGCTCACCTGTCCAGGTTGCCTCTAGCTCGTCTCCCGTGATCCCATCTTCAATGGTGAGAAAAGGGGCCACCAGTGCATACACCCAGGTGCCGAAAGGAAGGCTGTCGGGCGAGCTCTCTGACCGCACTGTCACCTCGGCAACAGAGACGTCCTCCACCCACGAGAAATGCTCTGGATCGCTATCGACAGCCTCCCGCAGTTCCTCACAGACCTGATCCGCCACCTCGTCGGCGCACCCAGCTGCAACAGGCCAGGCCGGCGTCGGCGTGGGTGAGGGCACGGGCGTCGGCGTCGGCGTCGGGGGGCGCGGGGTCCGAGTCGGCGTGGGTGTCAGCACCGGCTCCGTGGGGACCTCACATGCTGCCAGAGCAGCCACGATCAGGCCGACGGCAGCAAGAAGCACCATCCAGAAGGCGCGGATCCGGCTGGGCCCGCGCGGCGTGAGATTGTTCGACATCAGTATGCCAGGCGGGGGAGCGCCCTACTCAAACGGGGAGCTGTGGTGCGCCCAGACCCAGGTGCTCGGCGATCCCGATCCAACATACAGTGTCTGCTGGCCCTCCGGCATCGCGGGATCCGACCAGTTGAAGAACCACTCAGCATCACGAGGCGCCAGGTTCACACAGCCGTGGCTGCGGAGGAACCCGAAGGCGTCGTGCCAGAAGGCAGCGTGGATCGAATACCCATCGTGGAAGTAGAGCGTCCAGGGCACGTCCTCAATGTAGTACCAGGTCGCGCTCCCATCCTCCACATCCGGGTTGCCCATCTTCCCCTCACGGACCTTGTAGTAGACACGATACAGCCCGGTGGGGGTAGCCGTCGCCGTCCGACCGCTGGAGATCATCGTCGCATAGACCATACGGCTACCCTCATAGGCCGCAATCGTCTGCTCGAAGAGATCGATCTCGATCCACTTCTCGTCCGGGCCGATCTCCGGCGGCGGGGGATCCACGTCGACTCGCGACACGTTGCTCTGTTCCACCCACTGGTCCTGTCCCACCAGGTACCAGATCTCGCCGTTTCCCCGCCGCTCCTCGGCAAAGAGCGTGACCCGTTCATAACGCCCCAGAGCCGGCACCGCCCCGTTGATCGATCCCTGGGGGACGACCGACGGTTCTGTCCAACGATTCATCCAAGCAAAGGGGTGCTGGGGCTGCTCATGGAGATAGACTCCCTGGAATTTGGATGGGCTGGCGAAACCGAGAGTCCCGGCGGGCACGAACTCATCCGTGTTGATCCTGTACCAGCGTTGGCCCTCGAACTCCACCATACCCTCCACGCTCACCCACCAGTCCCCGGAGAGCATCGTCCGGACCGGGGGCATGCCCTGCGCCGCCTCCATCGGATGCCGGTAGATGTTCGCGGGCAGCTGGTTGACGTGCGCGTAGGTGTGCGGGAGGAGATCGTCATCCTCCTCTTCGGGGAGCTCGCGCACCGGAAGCTCGGGAAGAGGATCGGGCAGCCTGATGGAGGCGATGCGGTAGCTGGTGGTGCCCGGGCCGTGCGAGGGGCAGAGAGCACGATCCTGCCAGACTAGGTTCGGAATGCAGACGTAGCGCGCTGCAGGAGCGAGATCTGTCGTGCCCGGATCGTAGCCCGCGGAAGCCGACACCGGCTGGTTCCACAGAATCAGAAGACCCAATAAGGCGAGTCCAATTATCAGAATGCGACGCATATCCTATCTCCGTGCCAACTCTCTCAACCGAGGATTTGCTATTGTAGCACGCTTTTCTTCCGTAGCCAAGCTTTCGCCAGGACCGGGTGCGCTAACGACTTGTGGCGGAGATCGTCGCCGCTTGGAGACCCTTGGCAACCGTGTGCTGACCGGTTCTGACTGGCACACGTGGAGAACATGCGTTCGTACGGTGCAATGCACTTGGAAGGTGCATCGCACCGGTCGGGGCGACAAATCGTCAGTGCACCTCCAGAACCCGACTGTTGGACACCGGGCTGACACCGGATCCACCGAGAAACGAGGTAGGCGTCCGCCCTGGAACCACTCCTGGCGAGGCCGCTCTCAAGGCATGAACGACACCTATGGAGAGCCTCAATCCATCTTCCGTTCGAGGCGCTCCAGACGGTGTCTCAACGCCGCCATTTCGTCCTTTCGGCGCATACCTGACCGCCAGCAATCCACCTTCCTGACAGCCGCCCTCGTCCACGCCGCAGCCCGTCCGAGCTCGCCAGTGTACCACTCGTAGTACTTGGCGAGCTCCACACAGGCCAGAATACCATCGCTTCCCTCGCCGCCCTCAAGGGAGAGCTGCTGCCAGTACGGGTACGCCTCATCGCGCCGGTCCTCCCGCTTGAGCGAATACGCCAGCTCCCGCAGTGCCCTGATGCGTATCTCCGAGCCGGGCTCTTTGGCCAGTGTTAGTGCCATTCGGTAAGCCCGCTCGGCCTCCTCGCTGCCCCTCGTGTCCGCATACCAGCGGCCCAAGCCATAGTACTCGGCACCCGACATCTGGCGGCAGCGCCTCCCTTCGTCCTCCCGCCAGGGGTCCTCGTAGGCGCGGCAGAGACGAGCGGCCAGGGTGACCAGGCTCAAGATATCAACCTGGTTGTGGTAAAGGACCCGCTCCATGTCCCGTGCATCCCCCGTCCGCAGGTAGTCCCGGTAGAGCAGCGGGATGACACCGCTGGGCACATCCGCCTGCTGACGTCGGACACCGAGCACCTCTCTCTCCAGCGACGTCAGAGCGCACGATGAGAACGCATACCTCCAGAGACGGCGGGCAGGATGGAGGAGGTCCACGTGGACCTTATCGCGCAGTGTCGGAGCGGTGCGCGACAGAATGAAGCGGTTCTCGATGATCGGCACGTCGAAGCAGCGCCCATTGAAGGAGACCAGGGCCTCAAATCCGGGAAAGGATTCCTTGAGCGCTTCGACCATCGCCGGCTCATCACCCGGGTCCCGCAGGAAGTACTGCTGCAGACAAAACGCCCCATCCGCGAAAAATCCCAGGCCGACGATGAAGGCCATCGTTCCCGTGCCGCCCGACAGCCCCGTCGTCTCCGTGTCCAAAAAACAAACACTTCTCAGGTCAACGTCGCCGACTCGCGCGTCTTGTTCCAGCTCCGCCATCGTCCTCGGTGAGAGCTCTAGGAACGCGGACAAAGGGAGATCCCCATGCCCATGGTCGAGCGGATACGTAGCCTCCGCGATGAAGCACTGCCCGCGGGACGTGGTGTGGAAGCGTCCCGCTACGAGATCTTCGATAGCATGAGCGGGACGGGCCTCCCGTTCCTGGAGCGCTCGAACGCCCTTCACCACGCCAAGCTCGCGCAAGCGGCGCGTCAGGTCATCACGCATCATCAGTCGCCCAGGGGGTCCCCATGCCTCCGCTAGAGTGGATAGACGCCCTCCAGTCGGAGCAGTGACTCCTTGATGCTCAGTCCTGACCCAAACCCGGTCAGGTCGCCGCCGGCCCCAATCACCCTATGGCAGGGGATGACGATGGGCAGAGGATTGGCACCGACGGCTCCCCCGACGGCTCGAGACGCCCGAGGCTTGCCCACCAATTCGGCAATACCGCCATAGGTTGTGGTGACACCGTAGGGAATGCGGGACACCTGACTCCAGACGGCTCTCTGGAACGTCGTGCCGCGCACATCTAGCGGGAGCTCAAACGCTTGCCGCGCCCCAGAGAAGTACTCTCCGAGCTGCGACGTCGCGACATCCATCAGATCCGGCGCCTCCTGCGGTTCACCGGGACTCACGTGTCTGGACAGCCAGCTCAGAAACGCACCAACCCCTTTGTCGCCCAGTGAGATCTTGCACAGTCCCATCGGGGTGGACGCCACCCAAACGGGCCCTATCTGAGAGTCCAACCGGGCGTAGACAATCGGCTTTCCCAAAGGCCCCTCCAAGATGTCGTTACGCTGTCTGCCCCACGGCCCCACCAGTTGGCACCGCGGGTGCAAGCGAGAACAGTCCTTCTAGATGACTGACGACAGATCGGACACACGGTCCAGAATCAAGTCAGCGCCTGCGCGCTCCAACTCGGGTCTCTGCCCAAAGCCGCACGTCACGGCAATGGCAACGGCGCCAGCGCGGCGCGCACTCTTCACGTCAACCACTGTGTCACCGACCATGGCGCAACGGTGAACCGCTACACCCAGCTCCTCCGCTGCAAAAAGGATCGGGGCTGGATGCGGCTTGAGACGCCACGTCTCCTCCCGCGTCACCACCAATTGGAAGACATCCCTCAGATCGTGCTGCGTCAGAAACACCTCGGCATCCTCTCGTCCCCGCGTCGTTACAACTGCGAGCCGGTACCTCTCTGAAAGAACCGTCAACATCGCATCGGCCCCCGTCATAAGCCGGTAATCGGGCTCTTCGGCAGCACCTCGCAGGCTCCGCAGCCACTTCCACATGCCCAGCAGGGGGGCGTCGAGTCCCACCATGTCCAGCATTGTCATCAGGGCATTGGCCGGTGTCTCCGCCATCATCACCAGTCGGCGGGCGCATCGATACAGGCGGGGAGACTCCAGCCTCTGAAGCCGCAGGGCCAGATTCTCCACCATCTGGTCGTCCGTGTCCATCAACGTGCCGTCCAGATCGAAGAGGACGGCGTCGATGGCCTCAAGCCCCGTAGTCGCTTCTTGTTTCCCGATCATGACGTGCTTGAGACTGTACATTGACAGAGGACGACTGTCAAGGTCGACTCCGGTCCGGAAGCCGGTTGGTGCGTTTGATGCCGGCCCATAACGACAGCATCGTCCGCATCCAGGCGGGCGTAAGACTGTGGACACCTCTTGTACACGCTGGATCAGCGGTTTCGGAAACCCCGCTCTCCTGTGGGGCCTGCGTGCAGGATTCCTTCTCAAGTCCAGTTATCGGCGGCCTTTCGGTTCTAACGACGCCCCCAAGTGCCTTGACGATTTGGCGCGGTTCCTGGCCTGTGCGGACCTGATCAGCGCGGCTCGTCCAATAGGCTCAGACGGATCGACGTGTTGACAGCGGCTTGCAGCGACCAAGCTGCGTCGCGCAGGGCACGTGCGCCGCACAGCACGCGTGACCGTCACCACTCGGTGGTGCATCCAGCGGCCTCGGAGGGCTTGCCTCGGCGCCTTTAGCACCTATAATGCTCTTATGATGGACCTGGCCGATGTCCTCAGTTCCCTCCGACAGGACGCCTCCTTCATGCGCTGCGTCACGGCCTGGGAGCGCGTGCCAGCTCGTCCACCCCGGACGGCGCACTGGCCCAGGGGCCTCGATCCCCGACTGGTCGCCGCCATCCAACGGCGTGGCATCGAGCGGCCCTATGTCCATCAGGCCCAGGCGATGGAGGCAGCCCTGTCTGGGGATCACGTGGTCCTGTCGACCTCAACCGCATCGGGCAAGACCCTGGCCTACAATGGGGCTGCCCTCAACACGCTGCTGAACGATCCCGAGGCCTGTGCCCTCTACCTCTTCCCAACAAAGGCCCTGGCCCACGATCAGATCGCCAATCTCAAGGACCTCATCGAGGCTCTGCAAGCTCAGACGTCCGCAGAGCGGGCGGCCATCGCCGTACGCCCTTACGACGGCGATACCCCCTCAGCCCACCGTTCCACCATCCGGAATGAGGCACGTCTCGTGGTGACGAACCCGGATATGCTCCACGTTGGGATCCTTCCTCACCACACCCGCTGGATGCGATTCTTCGGCAATCTGCGCTACGTGGTGCTCGACGAGATCCACACCTACCGGGGCGTCTTCGGGGGTCACGTCGCCAACGTGCTCCGCCGACTACGCCGCGTCTGCCGTTTCTACGGAGCCAATCCGGCCTTCATCTGCGCCTCCGCCACCATTGCCAATCCCCAAGAGTTGGCCGAGCGCCTGGTGGAGGCGCCCGTTACTCTCGTGGACCAGGACGGGGCGCCCCAGGGCGACAAGCACGTCATCTTCTACAATCCCCCTCTGGTGGACGAACAGCTCGGCATCCGACGGAGCTCGGCACTTGAATCCAAAGACCTGGCAGCGAAGCTTCTGGCGGCCGATGTCCAGACGATCGTGTTCGCTCGGGCTCGCCTCACAACCGAGGTCCTGCTGGGGTACTTGCGTGACGCCGTCGCCCTCTCCGGCGGCAATGCGGAGAGTGTCCAAGGCTACCGTGGGGGCTACCTGCCCAACGAACGCCGGCGGATCGAACGCGGCCTCCGCGACGGTGAGATTCGCGGCGTTGTAGCGACGAACGCCCTGGAGCTGGGGGTCGACATCGGGCAGCTCAGCGCCTGCGTGATGACCGGCTACCCGGGCACCATCGCCAGCGCCTGGCAGCAAGCGGGACGCGCCGGGCGGCGGGCCGGGCTCTCAAGCGCCGTGCTCATCGCCAGCGCCCTGCCCCTGGATCAGTACGTGGTCACGCATCCCGAGACCTTCTTCGGTCAGCCTGTCGAACACGCCCTGCTCGACCCGGACAACCTGGCCGTGCTGTCCAATCATCTCTCCTGTGCAGCCTTCGAGCTGCCCTTCGAGCCTGGCGAGTCGTTCGGCGGTTTCGACGAGGCCGACGCTATTCTGGAGGCACTCGCCGACGAGGGCCTGCTCCATGGTTACGACGGGCATTACGCGTGGGTGGGCGACGGGTACCCGGCCGGCGGCATCTCGCTCCGCACCAGCTCTCCTGACAGTATCGTCATCCAGGCCGAGGACGAGGAGGGAAACGCCCCGCCCAGGGTGATCGGGGAGATGGACCGGCCCAGCGCTCCCCAGCTCATCCACGAGGGCGCCGTTTACCTCCACGGGGGGGACACGTACGTCGTCAGATCCTTGGACTGGGACGAGGGCCTGGCCCTCGTCCAGCCCGCCGAGCTTGACTACTACACGAGGGCCAGCTCGACGACAGAGGTGGAGGTCGTCGAGGTCTTGCGTTCGACTGACGAGGATGATGGAGGCCCCCTGTCCTCGGAAGCCCGCACCATCACCGCGTATGGTGAGCTCCTGGTCACCACCAAGGCCACCGGCTACCGGCGCATCAAACGGTACACCCACGAGGTATTGGGCTGGGCGCCCATCGATCTGCCGGAACAGACGATGCGCACCATCGGCACCTGGCTGGCCTTTTCCCACGAGCTAACGGAGCATCTGAGGAACGTCGGCATCCTCAAGCCGAGAATCGACTACGGCCCGAACTGGGAGGCTCAGCGGGCCGCTGCACGAGCACGCGATGCCCACCGCTGTCGGCGCTGCAGAGCGCCGGAGCGGGAGGGCCGCGAGCACGATGTCCATCACCTGACGCCCTTCCGCGTCTTCGGATACGTGCCTGGAAGGAACGACTTCTACAAGCTCGCTAACCAGCTGGACAACTTGATCACCCTCTGCCCCAACTGTCATCGTCAAGCCGAACGGGCACAGGGAACCCGCGGTGCGCTGGGCGGCCTGGCGTACCTGCTTCGGAACCTGGCCCCGCTCCACCTGATGTGCGCCCCGGGTGACCTCGGTTCCGCGGTCCAGGCTAGGGCGCGGGACACCGGGCTTCCGACGGTGACCCTGTACGACGGACTTCCTGGAGGCGCCGGTCTCAGCGCCAAGCTGTACGAGATACACGCGGAGCTACTTGAGGCTGCCCTCGACAGGGTGCGCGATTGCCCCTGCTCCGCCGGCTGCCCGGCCTGCGTCGGTCCTGCCGGCGACGTGGAACCGGGCGCCAAGGGGCTGACGGAGCGCTTGCTGAAAGCCATCACGTAAGGTCGCGAACGTGATCCGTCCGCCGACCGGGTTCATCTGGGTCATGACAGTCCGGCGGACAGCGGGCCCGAGACAGGTGGCACCCACGCTGAAGCGCTCGCGAGAGACGCTTCCAGGACGTACACCAATCGAGTCCTGAGAGGAGACCCAGGGCAATCCGGGGGCGCATCGACCGCCGTGCCTGAGGTTTGCCGCCCCCTGGCACCCGGCCCGGGTTTCGATTGGCCGAGACTGGAAAAGGAGACGGTGGATGGGACACAGAAGGGCCGACCGGAGCACTCTGGTCGACGATGCTGCGGACAAGATACGCCAGATGATCCTCACCGGCGAGGTGAGCCCCGGCGACTTCCTGCGGCCGCGGCGTGCGCTGGCAGAGGAGTTTGGGGTTGGCATCTCCACCATCCACGAGGCCATGCAATCGCTCAACGCCGTGGGCCTGGTCGAGTCCCGCCCGGGAAAGGGGACCTGGGTGCGCGAGGACGCCCTGGACAGTGTCATTCGTCCATCGACGATCATCAACCGCTTCGGAAAGATGGACGCCGTCACCACGTATGAGGCTCGTACCTTTCTTGAGGCCTCACTGGCGGAGCTAGCAGCCCGGAAGGCAACCGACGGGGATGTGCGTCGCATCTGGGACGCGTTGGCCCACGCCCGCGACGTCATCGCTGACGACAAGTACTTCGTTAGCGCGGACTGGGACTTCCATCTGGCGGTCGCCGAGGCCGCCCATAACGACCTCCTCCAGGCCTTCTACCATCTTGCTCGCGAGCTGCTTCTCGACTTCATCGAAGGCGCCATCAGCTTGCCCAACGTCAAGGAGGAAGCCACCCAGTACCACGTAGCCCAGGCAGAGGCTATAGAGCGGCACGACCCCGAGCAGGCCCGGCAGGCGGCCCTCGACCACATGCGTTACGTCAAGGAGCGTCTCATGGAGGACCCACCTGAGTAGCCGTGGTCGCCCTCAACCGAGTCCTCGTCCATCCATTCGTCCTCGGCGCCAGACAGCAAAGACCAGGTTTGACACCGATCTTAGGCCGTGATACACTGGCTCTTGAACAAAAATATCTGATATATCGTAAGTTCCGTACTTTATACAGGCCTGTCGACACGCAAATGGCAGTCCGCTCGCTGCTCCGGGTAGGAGAACGTCCGGCTCCACATCAGCAAGGCATCCAAATGAAGTAAGGAGGCAAGGATGGACAACGAATACAACCTGCTCTATCTATCCCAGAACGACGTCGAATCAACCGGTCTAACGATGGCAGAGATCATCGAACGGGTCGAAACCGCGTTCCAAGAGAAGGGCGAGGGGCGCATTGAGATGCCCCCCAAGCCCGGCATCCACCCTGGTGAAGGTGACAACTTCATTCATGCAATGCCGGCCTACATACCAGCTATGGAGTCCGCCGGCGTCAAGTGGGTCAGTGGGTTCCCGGACAATCACAAGCTCGGCTTGCCCTATATCACCGGTCTGCTCATCTTGAATGACCCGAAGACCGGGCTTCCTATCTCCGTTATGGACTGCGTGTGGATCACGGCGATGCGCACCGCTGCTGCCACCGCCGTCGCCGCCCGCCAGCTGGCGCGTCCGGACTCAGAGGTGCTGGGTGTCTTAGGATGCGGCGTCCAGGGGCATACCAATACAGAGGCTCTCGATGTGCTGTTCCCTCTCAAGCGCGTGATGGCCTACGATGTCGACGAGAGTGCGGTCGACAGCTTTTCCGAGGAGATCGAGTCCCGGTTCAGCCTTGAGGTAATCAAGGTCGACGACCCCAAAGAGGCAGTTAGTGGCTGCGACCTGGTCGTGACGGCCGGTCCGATTCTCAAAGAGCCCCACGCCACGATCCGACCCGGTTGGCTCGACGAGGGGGCCTTCGCATCTCTGGTCGATTTTGATTCCTACTGGCACCCTGACGCGATGAAGGAAGCCGACAAATTCTGCACGGACGATGTCCCGCAGCTTCGCCACTATCAGGAGGTGGGGTACTTCAAGGACATCCCGCCGATTCATGCCGACGTGGGAGAGCTGGTCGTTGGGGAGAAGCCGGGTCGCGAGAGCCGAGATGAACGGACGATGACGTGCAACCTGGGCCTTGCGATTGACGACATGGCGGTCGCACCAGCCATCTACCAGCGGGCCCGGGAAAAGGACATCGGCACCTGGCTGCCCCTCTAGGAACGCTGGAAGAAGGAGAAACCTATGTTCTGCCCCGACTTATCCTTCAGGCCGCGTCTTCAGGTCGCGAGCGAGGATCAAATTGAGCACCTCCATCAGGCCACCCTGGAGGTCTTGGAGCGTACCGGCGTCCAGGTCACCCACCCTCGGGCTCTTGAGCTCTTTCACGGGGCAGGGGCGCGCGTCGATGGCGACCGCGTTCACATCCCCGCTTGGTTGGTGGAGAAGGCGATCCAAACAGCTCCCTCCCGGGTGGTCCTGGGCGATCGCTCTGGTCGACGAACCGTCTTTCTCGAGGGCAACAAGGTCTGGTTCGGCCCGAGCGTGGACTGCATCGATTTCCTGGATCCCTTGACCGGGGAGAGGCGTCGCTTTGTCAGCGATGACTGTGCCGTCACCTCGACGGTCGCTGATGCCCTGCCGAACTACACGTGGGTGATGACCATCGGCATGGCCGACGATGTCCCACCCGACATAGCCGACCGGGTGATCGCCAAGCAAGTCTTCACCCACACCCAGAAGCCACTCGTCTTCTGCTGCAAGGACGTCAACAGCGTCCGCGACATCCACGAGATGGCGCTTCTCATCGCCGGAGGCGCGGAGCAATTCCATCGCGCTCCCACCTGTGTCCACTACTCCGAACCGATCTCGCCGCTCCTCTACTACGACCCGGCCGTCGAGAAGATCATCTACTGCGCCGAGAAGGGCATACCGCTGATCAACTTCCCGGCGCCGCAGGCCGGCAGCACCGCCCCGGCCACCTTCGCCGGAGAGGTCGTACAGGGCAGCGCCGAGTCCTTGAGCGGACTCGTTCTGGCGCAGCTCGTCCGTCCCGGCGCTCCCTTCATCTACGGAGCCTTCGCTACCGTGATGGATATGCGGACCACGATCTTCTCCTACGGCGCTCCCGAGATGAGCCTGATGGTGGCCGTTATGGCCCAACTCGCCCAGCGCTATGCCCTGCCGTTCTTTGGGACCGCCGGATGCTCCGACGCGAAGTTCCCGGACGCCCAGGCCGCTGCGGAGGCCGCCTTTTCCTGCCTTTCGTCGGCTCTGTCGGGTGCCAATCTGGTGCACGACTCCGGGTGGCTGGACCACGGATCGCTGGCATCACCAGCCTATATGGTCCTGGTCAATGAGATCCTCGACATGGTCAACCAGTTCACCAAAGGTATGCCGGTGAGCGAGGAGACCCTCGCGCTGGACGTCATCGATCGTGCCGGACCTGGCGGACACTACCTGGAGGACGAGCATACCTACAACCACTTCAAGGACGTCTGGTACTCAGACCTCTTCGATCGTACCATCCTCGACGAATGGCGGGCCCAGGGCCAGAGACGATTCGCCGAGCGCCTGCGCGAAAAGACCGAGCAACTCATGGCGCACCAGTCGAAACCTCTGCCGGAGGCTGTCATGGACGAGTTGGACCGAATGGAGACCCACTGGGAATAGGGCTGCAGAGCTATCCAACTTGCCAGGTGGTGTCCATTGACGGGCTGCGCGGATACCGAGGCTCGGTCTCCGCGCAGCCCGTCGCACGTCCGTTAGTATAGGCCCATACCCGCGTTGCTCGCGCCCAAGCCTACGGGCCCGTCCCTGAACGCATCCCCCCGCGCATCTGGGCCGCGATCAGTATCGCGGCCCAGCGATCCGGGTGTACGTCACCTCGCTGGACACTCTCGGTTCTTGGCACAGCAAGACCAGGGCGCGCGCACGCGCATTGTTGACTTGCGCTCCGTCCGGGACCCGCCCACTCCGAGAGGGATTCAAACAACCCGCCCCCTTGCTTCGCCCATAGCAACTGCACCATCAGGCACTCCACCGCACCAACAGTCACACAGAACGAGACTTGACGTCCGGGTGGTTCAGCCGCCCCCCGAGTGCTCTCCGCACCCATTCTGGCCGCCACCGTTGACCTGAGGTAGCAAGCGGCGCGCAACATCCCTCTCAAGCCACCCCAGAAAGAGAGAATGCCCCGGGATAGTAGTTGACAAGTTCACTCAACTGTTGTATAATGGGTTCCGTTCAAGCCTTCGGACAGTATGGGGCACTGAGAGCGTCAGGAAACTATGATACGAGTGTCGACGAAGGGCAGGTACGCGCTGCGGGCAATGGTGGATTTAGCCAACCACGATGCCGAGGAGCCTGTGGGTCGCCGGGACATCGCTGAACGGCAAGGCATCTCTGCGGACTACGTAGCGCAGCTCTTTCGGCCCCTTCAGGATGCCGGTCTGGTGGAGGGCGTTAAGGGCCCCGGTGGGGGCTACCGTCTCACACGACGTGCGGACAGGATTAGGGTACGCGACGTGGTTGAGGCTGTGGAGGGGCCATTGGCGTTGGCGCCGTGCCTCGAAGAATCCGACCAGGCACCATGCCCGCAGGAGAGAGACTGTCCAACCAGGCATATATGGGAGCATTTGTCGCGGAGTATGATTGAGGTCCTGGAGTCGTACACGCTGGGGGATTTGGGCGCTCCCGCCCACCCTACCGAATTGGCGTGGAAACCGATC
>CAZIWL010000043.1:0-31086 GCA_964542755.1 uncultured Anaerolineales bacterium | reverse complement strand
GTCGGCTCATCGAAGGTTCGACGACGCTGCACGATGGTGACCGAATCAGCATCGGCAACGCTGTCTTCACTTTTCGGGATCCCGAGGCCACCATCCGCGAGCCGGGTTTTCCTCTGCTCGTAGTCGATCAGAACGAGGGCCCGACGGGCTCCGCGCCGGGGGTATGGGTGAATCGCCAGCACATTCACCTCTCTCCCAAGGAACGTGCTCTCTTTGACCTGCTCTACCGAAACAGTGACCGGGTCTGCAGCCGACGGCAAATCGCCGACGCTGTCTGGCCCGAGTACGAGGCCGAGGTCTATGACTACCAGATCGAGAGTCTGGTCAAGCGACTCCGTGAGCAGATCGAACCTGATCCTCGCGACCCGGTGCTCATCCTAACCCGCCGGGGCCGCGGCTACGTTCTTCTGACCTCCCCTCTAGAACCAGCCTAGGCTACCAACTGTTGGCAAACTGTTGGTTTCAAACTAGGCGCGCTGAAGGCCCCAGGTGTAACCTGAAGCCGGTGGATGTGTTACCGCGCATCGCCTATGCCGGAGGGCATGTACCTGAATTCGCCGAGACGCCGACAGGCCATGCTCCCTGAGCTCAAGCCCGTTCATTCAACTTTGCCACACTGGTGCGACATAGGGCATCCTTCAGAGACTCGTGGGTTCTGGCGCAGTGGGAGCACCTCGCGTCCGACGACTCGTCCCGGGGCAGCAATGGGCCTCCGCATAGCTTGGGAGCGGTCGACAAGCGTTGAAGCCGGACTGATGCTCACGAGCCTCCCACAGATCGTCCAACCGTCTGGACGGAAGCCCCGTGGCCTCGCGGAATGCACCAACCCGTGGCACACGCGGGCCGTCGGCTGAGGGCGAAGCGAGAGATTGATTGGAGACAGCGCCGTGGCCGCATCGGCATCGCGTGGCTGCCGAATGCCGTCATGGAGTGGCACGGCCCCGTCGACATCCATCCACACTGTACTGCCGCTGCGTATCTCCACTGTCGATGTCAGCCGGAAGTCGATTCCGCTGAACCTGCGGATCGCGGGGTCTGTCCCAACATTCAACAAAGGGCTCGGCGCGTGGAAGTCTCTCGCCGGGCACAAAAAAGAGGAGGTGTAGTTATGTATGGTTTCCGGAGACCCGTGGGGGTGCACCGGGGACTTGCCCTGGTGCTGAGCCTGGCCTTGCTGCTCCCTGCTGCCGTGTCCGCGGAGCAAAGGGGGGAGAGGGTCGAGA
The DNA here is from genome assembly GCA_964542755.1 of uncultured Anaerolineales bacterium. Classification (GTDB taxonomy): domain Bacteria; phylum Chloroflexota; class Anaerolineae; order B4-G1; family B4-G1; genus SKLM01. The sequence continues at coordinate 29,863 of CAZIWL010000043.1, read as the reverse complement.
CTTCGCTTGACGCGCGCCTAGCGCCGATCGCCCACCGGCTTCCCTTCGTCCGCTTTGGCCACACCGCTGTGGCTGACCCAGCCAATCACCGCACGATCGTGTTTGGCGGGTCGAATGGGTGGCAGTTCTTCAACAGCGTGTGGGCCCTGGACCTGACCGACGGCAGCGAGGCGTGGTCTCAAGTGCGCACCAGGGGCCCGCTTCCACCCGCCCGGGGACAGCACTCGGCGATCTACGACGGTGCTAACCAGCGTATGATCGTCTACGGAGGCCACAGCCGCTACCACAACTTCCGTGACGTCTGGGCGCTCGACCTGACGCCCGGCGCCGAGCGCTGGTCCAAGTTATTCCCCGACGGCGATGGCCCGGGTGCCCGCCGCTGGCACACCGCCATCTACGACGCGCCCAGGAGCCGAATGGTGGTCTTTGGCGGCGGAGGCAGTGGAACGATGTTCAACGATGTATGGGCACTCGACTTGACGCCCGGCACCGAGGCGTGGAGCTTGGTGACCGTTGTCGGCGCGCCTCCCGCGGCACGCACCCAGCACACGGCAGTCCATGACGCTGCAGGCCAGCGCATGGTCGTCTTCGGAGGCCGGGATGCAGACGCGGTGCTGAGCGATACGTGGATGCTTGATTTGGCGACCGATACCTGGTCACAGCCCACCCCTGCTGGTCCGCCGCCGGACGCCCGGCGGGGTCACACGGCCGTAGCCGACCCTGACAACAGCCGCATGATCGTCTTTGGAGGCCTGGGAAGCGCCGGATTCCAGAACGACACGTGGACGCTGTCGCTGGCCCCCGGCACGCTGACCTGGTCCCAGCTCTCTCCTGCTGGCTCCACGCCGGGAACGCGTGCCTGGCACTCGGCGACGATGGACGACGCCGATGGTCGCGTGCTCGTCATCGGCGGTCGCGGCATGTCCAGCCTCCAGGGCGAGGCCCAGTGGTCTCTCGATCTTGCATCCTCGGGCTGGACACAGCTGAGTCCACAGCTGCCCGGCGGCTCTGCGTTGGCGGCCTCGAGCACAGCCGCGCCGTCCCAAGCGGTTCTTCCCCCCGACGCCTCCCTAGCCGTTGAGGATGCTCCTCCAGGGACACCCGTCACCGTCCACTACGCCTGGCAAGGCGACGACCCGGCAAACCCGGACCTCCTCCCGGAGGTCTGGTTCGTAGTGACACTCCGTACCACCCGAATGGAGTGGGCCGATGACGTCGAGGTAGCTCTCACAGCGATACCAACGCAGTTCGAGGTGATTGACGCGGGAACGCGTTCCGACGGGTGGGACGCCGTCAGCTGGGGAATCCTGGCGCCCACAACACCTATGACGTACCTGACGTCCGCGCCGCGCGTCTACACGGCCACGGTGGACCTGTCCCCCGAGCCGGTGCAGGGATTCGGAAAGCAGGTCATCTTCAAGACCCGCCTGACCGCCTATGGCACGGGCGGTGGGCTGGGTGACGCCTTCGTATCTGTAGAAGCCGGCGCGGCGGACTGGCCGTGGACCGTCAGCGAGACCGCCGTGGTTCGTCGGGAGAATCGCCCCCAGGGCTGGGTCGTCGTCAATCGGTCTCTCCTCTACGACACCTACCATCGGTACGAGGTGCGGGACCTGCTAGCCGAGGTGTTTGAGCAGATCGAGGCCTCAGGCCGTACCCTTGCCGTGATCTACGCCGATCGGTACGTGCCATCCCTTTCAGAGTGGGACAACACCGACGTAAACTACTATGATGAACTCACCGCCAACGTAGTCGCCGCTGAACTGGCATCCTGGTTGGATGCGTGGCGTACCTTTGAAATCTTAACGTGGCAGGGTGGAGCGGAGGTCACTATGATTGGCGTCGACGCCCTCCCGCCCTATGTGGTCATTCTCGGCGACGACAATGTCATCCCCTTCTACCGCAAGTGGGACTACGGCACTCCCGGTGCGATAGGGGATCAGACCGAGGACGATTCCCCCAATTGCTGGGGTGACGAGGAGCTCTGTGACGAGCTAGTGAGCCACAACTTCTACTTGACCGACAACCCGTATGGCGTGAACTCAGTGCAGCTCAGAGATTGGGAGCACGGGCAGGTCGACGCGGCGGTCGGACGGATCGTGGGAGCGACCGCCGCCGATATGCGGACCTTCTTCGAGAACGCATCCCAGGGCCCTAACGAGGACCAGACCCGAGCCATCCTGATGAGCGGTGGGCTGGACTGGTGGGTCCCTGGCGCTGACAACGATCCGCAGAACGTCTTGAAGGGCTACATGGGCTACCAGCTGAACGAGGACCTCTTGGACAGCAACGCCACCAAGGCTGAGGTCCTCGCCGAGATGGAGAAGGGCTTCGCGGTGATGGCCGCGGCCGAGAGAGGCGAGACGTACACTTGCAAGGTTCCCGCGGGAGGAGGTTTCCCTGCCGGGTACCTCGTCTCGTATGAGATCCCGGACTACGATCCCGACGGACTGATGGCCACGAATCGGCCCTTCTTCCACTTCAACGCCTCCCGGGTCGGCTTCAGCTACACCGACGGATGGCACGGAGATGAGGCCTACGACGACACCATGGTCTACAGCTTGATCCACAACGGGGCGTCGGGCATCATCGCTCCCGCAGGAAAGGTCTATGGCAGTTTCGACAACAATGTGCTATGCGCCAGCGAGATCCTCAACAATGACGTCTGGACTCTCGCCAAAGCCCGCCCCACCTTGAGCGATCCCCTCGGATGGTGTCTTAAGCAGGCCAAGCGCCGATACGCCGTGACCACCGACAGGGATCGGAAGACGGTGCAGACCTTCACTTACTTCGGTCTGCCGTGGATGCGGCTGCATGGCCACGGCGTCACCCTGGCCGGGGCATCCGAGCAGCCCAAGCAGGTCGACGGGGCATCGCCCCTGTGGTCAGCTCCAGCAGCGCTCGGCGACCTATCGGGTCCAGCACGAAGTCGTGCCGAGGATCCATCGGACAGAGGGCCGACGATGGCCCCGATGCAGTGGCAGCACGTGACGGCTCCCGCAGCATCCTACGTGGTAACAGCCAGTGTCGATGCATCCACCTACGACATCACCACCACAACGGGCGGCTTCGATCTCATCGACGTGCAAAACCTGGCGCAGCGAGCCATCGATGGCCAGGTCGTGCTGCCTCAAGCTACGCTCGATCTGGTGCTCCCTTTGAGCGCCACGATCAGCAATCTGGTCTTCACTCCCACCCAGGACGTAGCCCTGCCAGACCTGGACATCCCCACCCTGCAATCCGGCGTCGCTATCCCCGACGGTCCGACCGGGGGCTACACCGCCACGATGCCCGGCGTCTATCCGGTGAGCGCCACGGTGCAGAGTCGGATGCTCGAAGGCTATCAGTCGGCGCGGGTGGTCGTCACGCCCGTGACGTACGACGCGACGAGCGACCAGGCTACCCTCTACAGGCACGTGGACGTAGCTGTCACGTACGAATCCCCGGAGACGCTGGCCTTGACTGACTTTGGGACGGACAAGACCGAGTACGCGCCCGGCCAGACCATTGAGATTGCGGCATCAATAGCGAACGTGGGCGAGGTATCCGAGACAGTAACGCCTACGCTCCTCGTTCAGGATTCGAGCGGGACGGTGGTCGGCCTACAGCAGGCAGCCCCCATCGAGGTGCCCTCCGGCGGAACGCACGACCTGAGTGTCACGTGGACCGGGCCGCTGGAGGGTGACGCCTACCGGGTCTGGCTCGTCGTCTCGCAGGGGGGCCAGGTTCAGGCAGTCGCGAACGGAGCGATCACCATCAGGGCCGGAGAGCTCAGAACGCCGGTGGTGCCCGAGACCCTGTGGGTGGGGGGGGAGGGGACCTTCGAGGTTCAGTTCGAGAACGTCAGCGGCGACCCCACAATAGCGTTCGGCAGTCTCGCCGTCTATGACGAGCACGGCGACCTGGTGGAATTCGTGCCTGGGGAGGTCCAGGCTGTCGCCGGGGGCGCCGGCGAGACGCTGTCCTTCTCTTGGGCGCCGGACGATGCAGGCAGCTACACGGCGTCATTCGTCGCAACCTCCGGCGGCCAGGAGTACGGTCCGCGGTCCGAGCCGTTCACCGTCCGCCACGGGGTCTACCTGCCGCTGGTGCTCCGCGGCGATTGACACTGCGACATGCCGTTGCCAAGCAGAGCAGCACGGGTTCGCCGCCCCCCGGCCCGCCGCGCCCGCGACCAACGCCTGACCCCGCCGGGCAGGGCCTTACGGATGGTCCTTCCCCCGGCGGGCAGGTAGCCGAGGACCATCCCTGTGACGTCCAACATGGAAAGGAGTACGCACGTGGACAAGAGACTGCTGTTTGCCGCCGCCCTGGCCATCAGCCTTATGGCCACCACCACGTCCCTGGCCTTCGACTCGCGGGACGTCGACCCGGTGACCGGCGCTGGAGATGACTTTATGATCTCCCTTCCCGGGGACAGCGACTGGGAGCCTTCGGCAGCCTACAACCCGCACGACGATCAGTATCTGGTGGTGTGGGAAGACAGACGCCCAGGTACGAACGAAGCCGACATCTATGGCCAGGTCGTGTCCGCCAGTGGCATCCCGCTGCGCGACAATGTCGTGATCGCCGTGGCTGCCGACAATCAACTTGACCCCGCAGTAGCCTACAACACAACCAACCGCACCTACCTGGTCATATGGCAGGATCTTCGAGGCGGTGTGGACACCGACGTGTACGGACAGTTCATCGAAGCGACGGGGGTTCTGTCAGGTACCAACTTTGCCCTGAACACCGACAACGGCCATCAAATCGACCCCGACGTGATCTACGACCCCAGCACCAATCATTACCTGGCGGTGTGGGACGACACGGAAGCTGACCAGATTGAGGGCCAACTGCTAGACCCGTCCGGCGTGCTTCTCGCCCCGGAAGGCTTCGCCATTGCGCCTGGGGGAAGCACCCCCCGAGCGGCCTACAACAGCAACCGCAGTAGCTACATGGTGGTCTACTGGGACAGTGGCGATATACTAGGGCAAGCTGCCGCCGCCGACGGCTCTCTATCCGGCTCGGCGTTTGTCATTTCCGACGAACCGGCCTCCAAGACCGAGCCCGATCTAGCATTCAACGCGATCACGCACGACTATCTAGTGGTCTGGAGAGACTGGCGCAACGCTCCGCCCAGTCTACATACCGACATCTACGCCCAGCGGATCGATGAGGACGACAACACACAGGGGGATGAAATCGTTATCTCCACCGCTGCTGACACCCAGGAAAAGCCTCAGGTAGCCTACGTAGCCCAGGTCAACCAGTGCTTGTGGTCTGGCAAGACTTCCGGAACAGAGAGATGAGTGGTTCCGACATCTATGGTCAACGCGTTCGTGGGGCCGATGGAAGCCTGGCGGGGCAGGGCAACTTCGTCATCCACAACGGCCCGGGAGACCAATGGACTGCCGCCCTCGCGGCCCAATCTCGGGCGGGGGGAGCCGAGTACCTGGTTGTCTGGGAGGACTGGCGGAGTGGCCGCCAATCGGAGATCATCGGACAGCGCGTCGGGGCATTACTAGGGACACTGAACTGGCACGACTTCAACATCTCAGCCCCACTGGGAAGCCAACGGAATCCTCGTGTGTCGTATAACTCAGTCGATGAGCGGTTCCTCGTCGCCTGGCAAGACGAAAGAGACGGCGACGCGGACATCTATGCGCAGCTGGTCTTGACCACCGGCATCCCCATGTCCGACACCATCGTCGTCCGCGACGAACTCGGTGAGCTTACAGACCCCATCGTGGCGCACGATCCCTACACAAACGCCTACCTGGTGGCCTGGGACGACGAGACTGAAGGGGACATCGAAGGCATTCTCCTCGATGGGAGCGGGGGCGCTGCCGGGTCCGCCTTCAACATCTCCGACGGTGTCGACGTGCGTCGGAATCCGGCCATCGCGTTCAGCCCGGACGACAGCCACTACCTCGTGGCCTTCGAATACCAGACCCTTGACGGAACGGACATCTACGGGAGAAGGCTCGCCGCCGACGGCAGCCGCCCAGGCACCGACTTCCCCCTCTGCACGGCCGTCGGCGAGCAGGTGGAACCCAACGTCGTCTACAACAACTACGATGACGTGTATCTGGTGGTCTGGGGTGACGAACGCGCAGACCAGGGCGATATCTACGGGGCCCGAGTCCTCGTCAACGAGACCGTTCTCACCGAGTTCCCAATCAGCACCGCCAGCGACGCTCAAGCGCACGGCGCGGCGGCCTGGAACAGCGATGACAACGAGTACCTGATCGTGTGGCACGACTATCGTGATTCCGGCACGACGGGCGCCGATATCTACGCTCAACGGCTGGGCAATACCGGGACACCGCTCGGCTCGGCCCTCCGCCTATCATCTTCTACCCTTCCCGATCTGCAGATGTACCCTCGCGTCCAATATGTCAGTGACCACGGGCGCTATGTAGTCACGTGGCAGGATGATCGGAACGCCCCCACAGGCTGGGACATCTACGTTCAGAACGTCAACGCCGACGGAAGCCTCTACGGCACCAATGTGCCGTTCTTCGCCTTCTCCGGGTGGCAGCAGCGGCCAGACGCAGCCTTCAGCCCGGACGCCAACCGGGGCCTCACGGTATGGCAGGACGGCCGGAATGGCACGACCTTCAAGATCTACGGCCGGATCAAGGAACCCCGCTTCGCGATCTTCATGCCCCTGGTCCTGCGCACATCCTAGGGCCGTCGGATCCATGAAACATCCACCGTTATCAGCCGTGAACGACGACGAGACGCACCTGCACCGGAAGCAGTCCGTGTCATGTGGGAGAGGATCGACACCAGGTAACGCGGTACGGGTCAACGTCGCACGAGGGAGGATCTTAGGAGGTATCAAGATGGATAGGAGAGACCACACCGACCGAGGTAATCGATCGATGCTCCTGATGGGCGCACTGCTATGCGCAGTGCTCTTCCTGACTGGAGCTGTGGTCCCGCTGGCGGACGATGCCGATGCCACCTTTCTGGGAGAGGACTTCGTCGACTACGCAGGGCGGAGCGTCACGATGGCAGGAGACGTCAACGGCGACGGCTACGATGACTTCCTCATCGGGGCCTACAATGCGTCCTACGACGGGCTGCGGTCGGGCGTCGCCTACCTCCTCTTGGGTAGACCCGAGGCCAACTGGGGCACCGGTTTCGAACTCTCGAGCGCCGATGCATCCTTTGTCGGGGAGACCGCGTCAGACTACGCAGGTCGACTCGTCTCGAGAGCCGGCGACGTCAACGGTGACGGCTACGATGACTTCCTCATAGGCGCGGACCACTACGATACCTCACCGGTTCTGACTGAGACGGGCAAGGTCTATCTGATTCTCGGTCGACGAGCGGCCGACTGGGGGACGGGGTTCAGTCTCACCGACGCCGACGCCTCCTTCGTCGGTGAGGCCGTGGAGGACAAACTCGGCGAGAGCATCGCAAGCGCCGGCGACGTGAACGGCGATGGCTGCGACGACTTTCTCGTGGCCGCCTACCTGAACGACGAGGGCGGGCCACGCGCGGGAAAGGTCTATCTGATCCTCGGTCGCCCGGAGGCAAACTGGGGACAGACCGTCACCGTGACACAAGCCGACGCCTCCTTCGTTGGCTTCAACTCCTACAATTACGCGGGGCGATCCGTGGCGGGTGTGGGCGACGTCAATGGAGACGGTCGCGATGACTTCCTCATCGGGGCCTATGGAGCCTACAACAACGGTAGGGCGTATCTGTTTCTCGGAAGGGACGAGGCAAACTGGGAACAGAGCTGCTCCATGGCCGATGCGGATGCCACGTTCTGGGGCGAGGCCAGTCTCGACCGAGCCGGCTACACGGTGGCGGGAGCGGGCGACGTCAACGGTGACGGTCTTGATGATTTCACGATTGGCGCTTACAAGAACGACGAGGGTGGAGAGACGGCCGGCAAGGTGTACCTGGTGTTCGGTAGAACGGTGATGGATTGGTTCAACCCGTTCAATCTGGGTGGCGCCGACGCGTCGTTCAGGGGATCCCACATCGATGATCAAGCTGGCTCGTCCCTCGCCGGCGCAGGCGACGTGAACCGCGACGGGTACGACGACTTCCTCATCGGTGCCAAGGGATACGACAGCACCGACGTACTGACGGACACCGGCCGGGCGTACCTGGTGTTCGGCCGCGCCAAAGGCTGGCAGACCCAGGTAGACCTTGATGCCGCCGCCACATCTGGTGCCGTCCTTGCGCTCAATGGCGAGGGGGAAATGGACAAAGCCAGCGAAGGTCTGGCGGGGGATGGAGACGTCAACGGGGATGGCTTGGCGGACATCATAGTCGGCTCACAGTGGAACGACGATAACGAGATCGCAGCGGGGAAATCGTATCTTGTGCTCGGGAGAGGCCTGGTTGTCGACAAGTCCCCCAGCGCCTGGGCCGTGGATCCGGGCGAGACGATCACCTACTCGCTGTCCTACAAGAACACCGAGAACTCGGCCGTGGACGAGGTCCGGATTGGGGACCTCATCCCCACAGACATGAGCTACGCAGGCTGTACTGGCGGTACCACCTGTATGCGACAGGGCCAGCGCGTGATCTGGTACGTGGGTACCGTTGCCCCGGGAGCTTCCGGTGTCGTGCAAATGACGGCCCAGGTGCCCTCCGATGCCATTGAAGGGGCCGTCATCACGAACACCGCCTGGATCACAGCGTCCAGTCGGCTCAACGCGGTATTCAGCTCTGTGACTACGCGAGTGGGACGCTTCGAGGTATACCTGCCGCTCGTCCTGCGGTAGACAGTATGGGATAATACGAGTGGCGAACCAGCCCAGTTCACGGGCTCGGACCCGAGCCGCAGCCTGCCGGAGAGCTTGAGGAATCTGCGGCTAGACGTGTGCCGCGCCGGCATTCTCATGTCGCGGCAGGCAAGCTGGCAACGAGATGCGCGGGCTACGGACGCCGCGACGAAGGAGAGAGGCCCTCAATGGACAAGAAGATCGATAACCACCCGGACAGCGTCACGCGTCGCCGGTTCCTTATCAGCGCTGGAACCGCTCTAGCCGGCGCCGCGCTGGCTTGCGGCCGCCAGCGTAGCATACGGCCAACCCAGCCGAGCACCACTGCGCCAAACCTGACCCCTACCAGGGCATCGCCGCCGACGCCAACGACCACCGTCGTGCCGACGGCACCGCCTGACCTAGCGGCCGATCTCGTGCTCATCAACGGCAAGGTCATCACCGTCGACCCAGCGGACACCATCGCCCAGGCCGTCGCCATCAAGGACGGCCTGATCCACACGGTCGGAGACGATGCCTCCCTTAGAACCCTCATCGGCGAGAACACATCGATCATCGACCTGGGAGGTCGGGCGCTGACGCCCGGCCTCATCGACGCCCATAATCACTTCCAGGTCATGGGCCTTATGCACAGCTACTACCTCCCCCTCCTGCCGCCCGAAGTCACCACCCTGGAAACAATGCGTGCCAAACTGGCGGAACTCATCGCCCAGACCCCTGAGGGCGAATGGCTGAAGGGCTACTTCATCGCCGTCAAGGACGGCGACTTCCCCACCCGCCACGACCTCGACCCCGTCTCTCCTGACCATCCCGTCTGGATCATCCACCAGGGCGGACACTACGGATCGGCCAACTCCCTCGCCCTCCAGATCGCGGGCATCGACTCCAATACGCCGGATCCTCCGGGCGGCATCATCGGAAGAGACGCAACCGGTGAGCCTGACGGCGTCTTCTACAACCACCGCGCGATGGACGTGCTGCGCCGCCACGTCCCAGTCTACACCCAGGAGATGGTCCAGGACAACATCGCATCCACCCAGCCTCTGTTCGCGTCCTGCGGGGTCACGAGCTTCCAGGACAACAACGTGCGGGGCACCGACACGGTAGCCAGCTACATAGAGGCCGGTCGTCAGTCGCGCATGGCGCTGCGGGGTGCCGTCTACTACACCCTGGAGTGGCCGGGTGACCTCAATCGCGCGCTGAACGAGATCGAGTACGACGAGGGCGCGCTCACACACGAGCATATGCGCTTCGCCGGCTACAAGTTCCTCCTCGACGGCCAACTCACCATGGCCTACTGCCACGAACCGCACGACGGACACCGCTGGGATCTCCCGACGTGGGATCCAGCGACCTACAAAGAGACCGTCAAGGCCCTCCACGACACCGGCCTCCAGATCTGCGTCCACTGTGCCGGTGACGCCGCCGTCGATCTCACCCTGGACGCCTTCGAGGAAGCGATGAACGACAGTCCACGCCCCGATCCTCGCCACCGCATCGAGCACTGCGTCCTTTCCACTCCGGAGGCCACAGGACGCATGAAGGACCTCGGCGTCGTCGTCAGCACCCAGCCCCAGTTCATCCGCATCGGGGGCGACATGTATCCGGACCTCTTCGGCGAGGAGCGCGCCCGACGCGCAATCGTCACCCGAGAGTGGCTTGACGCCGGGGTGCCTGTGGCTCTGGGCTCCGACTGTCCGTCGACCCCCTGGCACACCCCGCAGGTGACCCTCTTCGGCGCCGTGACCCGGATTACCTACTCCAACCAGTTCTATGAACCGGACCAGGCGATGACCATCCAGGAAGCTCTCCGCGCACACACCATGGGAAGTGCTTATGCGGCGCACGAGGAGAACCTGAAGGGCTCCATCGAGCCCGGAAAGCTCGCCGACGTGATCGTCTGGAGCGAGGATCCGTATACGGCGCCTGTCCAGCGGCTTTGGCAGATACCTATTGAGATGACCTTGGTCGGCGGAGAGAGCGTCTACGATGCCGGGGAAGCCGCACTCCGGCCTCATCTGGCCGGGACGCTGTAGCACGGTGAGGCGCCAGGCAGTGCGCGCACTGCCTGGCGCCTCAGGTCTACTGATGGGGTTCTCGCTAAGTGGACTGCTTCCCGAGGATCTCTTTCAGCGTCGGTCGGCCGATCACCTGAAGCTCGTACCGAACCCTATCCACCGGGTGGCGCACCTCGATCACCCGTCGGAGATCAATGGGAGTTGCGGCCAAGACCAGGTCGCAGTCCACCGCGTTGATTGTCTCTTCCAGCTCGGCGACCTGCCCATCCCCATACCCCATTGCAGGGAGGAGATCCACGATGTGGGGATACTTCTCGAACGTCTCGGCGATCGACCCCACCGCATAGGGCCTGGGATCCACCAACGCCGCCGCTCCAAAGCGGCGCGCGGCGACGACGCCCGCCCCGTACGCCATCCCGCCGTGGGTGAGCGTGGGGCCGTCCTCGATCACCAACACCCTCTTCCCTCGGATGGCGCTGGGGTCCGCGACGAAGATAGGCGAAGCAGCCTCCACGATCGTCGCATCTGGATTGACCGCGTAGACGTCCTCGCGTACGCGGGCGACCGCGTCCGAACCGGCCGTATCCACCTTGTTGATCAATACGACATCAGCGAGCCAGAGGTTCGCCTCGCCGGGATGATACCGCCGCCCGTGGTCCGGTCGGTGGGGATCGGCGACGACGATGTGAAGGTCAGGGCGGTAGAAGGGTAGATCGTTATTCCCACCATCCCAGACAATGACCTCCGCTTCCTTCTCCGCCTGGCGTAGGATCGCCTCATAGTCCACGCCGGCATAGACGACCAGGCCACGGTCGATATGCGGCTCGTACTCCTCACGCTCCTCAATCGTGCAGTGGTGACGATCCAGATCCTCGTAGCTGGCGAATCGCTGCACAGCTTGAGCGGCCAGATCGCCGTAGGGCATGGGATGTCGGATCACAACGACCTGCTTGCCCATCTCCTGCAGGACGTCACAGACCCGGCGGGTTGTCTGACTCTTCCCGCTCCCGGTGCGCACAGCGCACACGCTTACCATCGGCCTGACACTCTCCACCATCGTGGTGTCGGCCCCCATTAGCCGGAAGTCAGCCCCAGACGCCAGCACCTCCGATGCCTTGTGCATGACATACTCGTGCGCGACGTCCGAATAGGCGAAGACCACCTCGTCAACAGCTAGCTCCCGAATCAGCTTGGCCAGGTCCGCCTCAGGGTGTATGGGGATACCCCCCGGATAGAGCTCTCCGGACAGCTCGGCCGGATAGCAGCGCCCCTCAATATTCGGTATCTGCGCCGCCGTGAACGCCACCACCTCGTAGTCCTCGTTGCCGCGGAAATACGCATTGAAGTTGTGGAAGTCGCGCCCCGCGGCCCCCATGATGATCACTCGCTGTCGCCTCATGCCTCCACCTTCCTACACGATTCTCCGTCCAAATCCTCCCCCTCGGCCCGGCCCCAAGTCGACCAGACCAGCGGAGGCACCATCCAGACCAGCAGCCCCAACATGAGCATCCGTACGCACGCACCGGAACTCAGCAGTCCCTGGCTTCCTCGCGCAGCGAAAGTCTAGTTTCCGTTAGTGTAGCAGACAGTCGAAAAGACAAGCGTTCCGGCAGAAGCAACCATCGTGCGGGTCACATCGGAGAGTTCGTCCACGTACCGTCCCCTGGTCCAACACAGATGCCGACACCGGCATCAAGCGAGGCGGGCCAGCAGAATCCCAATCTCGTACAGAATTAGAAACGGCCCCATGATGAGCAGCATATTGACCGGGTCTGTCGTGGGGGTGATGACGGCGGCCCCGGCAGCGGCGGCGATCACGACCACTCGCCGCGCCTTACCAAACCCCGTGGGTGTAGCTACCCCTAGCTTGGCGAGAAAGAACATCACCAACGGCGTCTCGAAGACCAGGCCAGCCCAGAGAAGAATCGTACTTACAAAGGACATATACCGATTGATCGAGTATCGCTGTTCGACGATTCCGGCCAGGAAACCTCTCAGGAACGGCATCGCGGCGGGAATCAAAACCAGCGCCGCGAATGTCACCCCGGCAGCAAAACTCACAGACGCCACAGGAGCCCCAACGATCACATATCGTCGTTCGTGAGGCTCAAGCCCCGGGGCGACGAATCGGAAGAGCTGATACACAATCACCGGCATAGCCACGACAAAACCGATGACGATCGACACCTTGAAGTAGACGCCCACCGACTCGGTGGGAGCGATCGCAATCGGCGTCTGGTCGCCCAGGGGGGCCACCAACAACTCCAGTGCCCGCGGCGTCAGCACGGTCCCGATCAGCACACCGACGACCAGGGCAATGACGGCCTTCAACAGACGGTCCCGGAGCTCCGACAGGTGCTCCAGGATGGACATGCGGGCCTGCTCGGTCATGCTTCCTCCGCCTCACCTTGCCCAGCCCCGGGCTCCAGCACTCCCAGAGTACCCTTCCCGGCGGGGGACTCGGTCTCTTCCCCGCTCGTGGTCCCGGTTCTACCCTGTGCAGGGTTTCCGGTCAAGGCGTCCTCCAAATCCTTATGTACGCCTCGAAGGTCGAGCCCCGTCTGCTTCGCCTCCTCCTCGGTGGCCTGGATCTCTGCCTGGAGGGCGCTGCTGAACTCCCGGGAAAGATCCCGCAGTTGTCGGGAGTACTGCCCCAACGTCCGGGCTATCTCAACCATGCGCTTTGGCCCCGCCACCAGGATGGCGATAATCAGTACCAGCACCAGCTCCCAAGGGCCGACGTTTAGAAAATCCACGACGCGTTCCTCTCAGCTATCCGTCTTGCTCTGCGGCCTCCGCGATGGCCTCTCGCCGCCCGACCAGACTGCCCAACACCCCATTGACGAAGCGAGGCGCACTGTCAGACCCGAAGTCTTTGGCGAGCTCCACCGCCTCGTTGATGGCAACTCTGACGGGCGTACTCCCTTCCACAGCGAACTCGTACATCGCCATACGGAGGATATTCCGATCGATGTAGGCCATTTGGTCGAGAGGCCACTCCGGCGCGTATTCATGGATGAAGGCATCCAGTACATCCTGATGCTCCAGAACACCGGTGACCAGGTCTCGCACGAACCCCTCGTAGGGTTCAGGCAGGTTGGTCGTGGATAGACGTTGGTACAGTACAACGGCCGGAGGATGGGTGACACAGTCGATCTCGTAGAGAGCCTGCAGCGCAACCATGCGCGCCTGGTGCCGACTCTTGACCGCTGGTGCGTCCCGCTGGACGTTCAACGTCGATCAGGCAAAGGCAACATCCTCAATGTGAACGTCGACCGCCTGAACATCAACGCCCACCATCTCTTCCAACGCCCGAGTAACCTCCGCTCGAATCTTGCGGCCCACACTCAACATGTTCGCATCAGGGTCCGTCATCACGTAGATCTCGACGTGGATCTTCTCATCGACGACGTCCACCTTGACCCCGCTGGCCTGCAGCAGTCGGCCCATCCCCGGTGGAGCAATCAAACGGGCGACACCCGGCACCGCCAGCGCCGTCAAGCGAGCCGTCGTCACCAGGACCTCCGGCGCGATGCTGATCCTGCCCAGTTCTGCCTCTGTTTCCATGTCCGGCTCCTCCCGCCAGTCTCCCGAACCCGGGTCAGCTACCCCTGCATCACCAAGCCACCATCGACCGTGAGAACCTCGCCGGTGATGAAGCCGGCCAGGTCCGACGCCAGAAAGGCCACCGCGTAGGCAATCTCCTCCGGTCGACCCATCCGGCCCAGAGGCGTCGCCTCCCGCGCCTTCGCCTTCATGTCCTCAGGCAGGTCATTGGTTAGAGCCGTAGGCACAAACCCCGGCGCCACGGCGTTGACCGTGATGTTCCGGGGGCCCAGCTCTTTGGCCAGGCTCTTGGTCAGGCCAATCACTCCCGCCTTCGAGGCAGCATAGTTTGTCTGCCCGCCCTGACCAGCGATGCCCGAGACGGAGCTGATGTTGATGATCCGCCCCGAGCGCTGCCGCATCATCTTCCGAGCTGCCGCCTTGCAGCAGTTGAAGACACCCTTCAGATTTGTCCTCAACACCACGTCCCAGTCTTCCTCGCTCATCATCATAAGCAGCTGATCCCGGGTCGTTCCGGCATTGTTGACCAGTATATCGATGGCGCCAAAAGCGTCAATGGCGGCCCTTACCAGCTCGGCCGCCTGTTCGAGCTCTCCGACGTCAGCCTGCACGGCCAGTGCCTGCCCGCCCTCTTCCTCGATGGTGGTCACCACCTCCTGCGCAGCTTCCGCGGTCCGATTATAATTGACCACGACACTCGCCCCTCGGCGGGCCAGTTCCAGCGCAATCGCACGGCCAATGCCGCGCGAAGCGCCCGTTACGACAGCCACCTTCTCCCTTAGATCCACGATCATCCTCCGTCAACGTCGCTCGCGCACGCGGTACTCCATCCCAATACCATCCGGAGGTGCAAAGGTCCCGGATAGGACTTGTGATCAACCACTCGGCGCGGCTGCCGCACCGTAGCGTGCCACCGCGTCCGAGGTGGTCATCCGCTCCGTCGATCGATCAATTCGCCGCAGCAGATTGGTGAGCACGTCCTTCGGCCCAATCTCCACACACACGTCAACCCCCTGCGCCACCATCCAGGACATCGACTCGGTCCAGCGTACGGGTGAGGTCAGTTGCTGCGCCAGCGCATCGCGGATGAGCTCGGGGGCCCTCACGGGCTGGGCGAGAGCGTTCATCACAATCGGAACCGTTGGTTCCTCCAGCGGGGTGGCGGCCAGCCGCTCGGCGAACGCTACGGCGGCATCCTCCATGAGAGGAGAGTGCGCGGCGATACTCACAGCTAGAGGGATGGCCCGCTTCGCCCCACGAGTGCGGGCAATCTCCATCGCGTACCTCAGGGCAGGTTTCGCGCCGGATAGGACGATCTGCCCGGGGCAATTGTCGTTCGCCACGCCCACGTAGGCACCCGTTTCCTCGCACGCCTCAACGCACACGTCCTCCACGGACGGACGTTCGAGACCCAGGATGGCCGCCATACCGCCGGGCCTACGCAGACCGGCGTCCTTCATGAGCGCACCGCGCTCGCGGACCAGCCTCAGCCCCTCCTCAAAAGAGAGAACACCGGCAGCGACCAGGGAGCTAAACTCCCCCATACTGTGCCCGGCCACGTAGTCCGGCGGCTCAAGGCCGAGAACCTCCAACACCCGCAGCGCGGCCACACTCGTCGCCAGGATAGCGGGCTGTGTGTTCACCGTGTCGTCGAGCACCCCGCTCGGGCCCTCGAAGCACATCCTCGACAAACGAATGCCCAGGACATCGTCGGCCTGGGCAAATGCGTTGCGGGCAGCGGGGTAGTTCTCGTAAAGATCGTGCCCCATGCCCACGTATTGAGAGCCCTGTCCTGGAAACAGATAGGCGTACCTACGTCCCAATGGCTCCCTCTCTAGACTGTTAAGGTAGCGCGCCGCCGAAAACGTGATCTCTCAGCGCTACTCCTCTTCGATCTTGATGACCTGTTCGCCTCGATAGGTCCCGCAGTTCATACAAACGTGATGGGGCCGCTTGGGCGCGCCACACCATTCACACGTGATCAGGTGGTGCGGCTTGATCTTCCACTGACTGCTGCGCTTGCGACCTCGTGATTTCGAAATTTGACGCTTTGGTACAGCACCCATGACTTGTTTATTCTCCCTTAGTCCTGTCTCTCAGAATCCTGCCTCTGCGTCGCGTATTATAGTGGGGTGTGCCCCTCATGTCAAGACGGGCTCGCGTCGGAACGTGAGGCTTCCTCAGACGCTGGAGCCTCCTCCGCCGGTTCCTCGTCGTCCCCGGAACCCGCGGCCCCTGAGCTCGCCTCGCGCCGCCCTTGGCGGACCTCGACCGCCCGGATGCCATTCTCGATCACCGTCAGCGACCGCTTCAAGTCCTGCTCCAGATCACAGAGCACGTCAAAGGCATAATCATCCGCCCCTGCCACGATCTTACGTGCATCCTCCCTCGCCCGCTGACGGATCACGGTCGCCTCTTCTTCAGCGGAACGGGCCACCTTATGATTGGCCGCCAACTCCGCAGCCTCCTGGCGGGCCAACTCGATGATGCGCTCCGCCTCCTCCGTGGCCTGGGCCTTAGTGCGCTCCTTATCCCGCAGGATGCGCTCAGCTCGCCGCATCTCATCCGGAATCGCAATGCGCATCTGATCGAGCAGGGGCCAGATTCGGCGCTCGTCGACCAACCGGAGATGGCTGAACGGCACTCGCCGGCTCTCCTTGATCATCTCCTCTAAGCGGTCAACCAGGTGCAGGATGTCCATCATAGCCTCCGATTCTCTAGTCGCGCAACGAGACGACCGGTACCGGCTCGTGGTTCTCCTCCCGCCTGCGGCGTCTGGCCTCAAGGGCGCGGGCAACGTGCGGTGGTACCATACCTTCCACGTCCCCTGAGAGCAACGCTACCTCTTTCACGATGCTGGAGCTCAGGAACGCGTGGGTCTGACGCGTCATAAGACAGACGAACTCGATCCCAGAGGCCAACTGCCGATTGGTCAATGCCATCTGATACTCCAACTCAAAGTCCGAAATCACGCGCAATCCGCGCACGATCGCCTGGGCATCAACCTCTTGCGCGAACTCCACCGTCAAGCCTCCATACGGCTGCACGCGGACATTCGGCAGATCCTCCAGAGCGATCCTTGCCAGCGCCACGCGCTCTTCAACAGTGAACATCAAGTTCTTGGCCGGCCGATCGTAAACCGCGACCACCAGGTTCTTGAACAGATTTGACGCCCGCCTCGCAATATCCATGTGCCCGTAGTGGACCGGGTCGAACGTCCCCGGATAGAGAGCTGTCTCAATCAACTGATCTCGCCTCCTCTGTCCAGCAGCCTATCCACCCGTCTCGACAGCAGACGGTGCGCCGGGTTGTCCAGTTCAGGGTCAGTATCGAAGAAACGCCGAGCCGCTCCCCTTGCCTGCTCGACGAGCATCAGGTCTGTCACATCGGCCAGCGCCATCGCCAGCACCGCCTCCGACAGGCCTGACTGCCGCGTCCCCAAAAACTCGCCAGGGCCCCGCATCTCCAGATCCTTCTGGGCCAACACAAAGCCGTCGCTCGTTGCCTCCACCGCTTTGAGCCGCTCTCGGGCCCGATCGGACGACGAATCAGAGATGAGCAGGCAGTACGAAGCATGTTCTCCGCGCCCCACCCGACCACGGAACTGGTGGAGCTGAGCCAGCCCAAAGCGCTCCGCCCCCTCTATGAGCATCACGGTGGCGTTTGGCACGTCGATCCCCACCTCGATCACTGACGTCGCTACCAGGATGTCCAACTCCCCGTTCGCGAAGCACGCCATCGTTTCGTCCTTCTCCTCGCCCGACATCCTCCCGTGCAGCAGGCCCACCTCAAGCGTCGGGAAGACCCGCTTCTGCACCCGCTCATACTCCTGCACCACCGCCTTCGCCTCAATCTGGTCCGACTCTTCGACCAAGGGGCAGATGATGAACACCTGGCGCCCCTTCTCCACCTGGCTGCGTACGAACCCGTACGCCCGCTCGCGCTCCGCGGGCAGGATCAACCGCGTTACCACCGGCTCCCTGCCCGGCGGCATCTCGTCGATGACGGAGACGTCCAGGTGTCCCCACACCGTGAGCTGCAACGAGCGCGGAATGGGCGTCGCCGTCATCACCAGCAGATGTGGATTGTACCCTTTCTGCCGCAGCGCCGCCCGCTGCCGGACGCCAAAGCGGTGCTGCTCGTCAACGACAGCCAGAGCCAGTCTGTCAAACGACACTGCCTCCTGAATCAAGGCGTGCGTCCCAACCACAATATCGATCGTCCCGTCCGCCAGACCCCCGTAGACCTTCTCTCGCTCCTCGCCTGTGACGCTCCCAGTCAAAAGCGCCACCTGCAACTCTCCGTCAAGCACATTGCCCAACAGACCGCTGATCGTGCGGTAGTGCTGCTCGGCCAGGATCTCCGTTGGCGCCATAAGAGTCGCCTGGGAACCCGCCGAAGCTGCCACTGCCATCGCGGCCGCGGCCACCACCGTCTTGCCCGACCCCACATCGCCCTGCAGCAGGCGTGTCATCGGCTCCTCCGACCGCAGGTCGTCCAGAATCTGCTGGAGCGAACGCTTCTGCGCCTCCGTCAGCTCATAGGGCAGCCCACCTAGGTAGGCCTCAAGTACGTCCTCGCGGACCTTGATCGGCTGACCGGGGTCGGACCGCCACTCATGACGGTACGTGAGGAGCGCCAGCTGGAGCACGAAGAGCTCATCGAAGGCCAGCCGCCGTCGCGCCCGTTCCAGCAGCTCCATGCTGCTTGGGAAGTGGGCCTGGAGGATAGCCGTCTCCAGATCCAAGAGTCCCTCCGCCTGCTGGACAGCTGACGGTAGATAGTCCGGTAACCGCCTGACCCAGTACGTCACCGTCCGCTTCATCAGCCGGCGCAGCCATCTGCCGCTGATGCCCTCGGTGAGGGGATACACCGGCACGATGCGGTGGGTGTGGAGCAGATCCTCTCTTAGCGGCTCCCATTCCGGGGACGTGAAGCACAGCCGCCCCATGTACTCGTCCACCTCGCCGCTGACCACGATCTGATCGTCCTGATTGATCTTGTTCGCCAGATACGGTTGATTGAACCAGGTGACATCCACGCTGCCTGTGCCGTCACTAAGTGTGGCCTTGAACATCGGCGGGCCGCCCTTCGGGCGCCTCACCCCCGCCTTCCGCACTCGGGCGACAACCGTCACTTCCTCACCGTAACTCAACCGGTTGATCGGCTTCAACTCCGAGTAGTCGTTGTATCGACGCGGCAGGAACGTCAGCATGTCGCGGATCGTTCGCACCCCGAGCACGGCCATTCGTTCAGCCCGCTTTGGACCGATCCCGTGAAGCACCGTGATCGGGGAGTCCAGCGTCTGGCTGGCCTTCGATGTCGCTGCGGCAGAGCTTGATCTTCGTTCCGCCTTCGGCTTCGGAGAGGACGCCTCCGATTTTCCAGCGCTTGTCTCGTTGGGCTCCCGTGAGATCACCTCCTGCAACGCGTCCAGGGCCTTTCGCCTGGACGAGGTGTCCGGCAGGTCGGTGTACGTACGCAGCCGCTGGTTGATCTCCTCAACCCAGTCGGAGGCCTCTGCTCCATAGACTTCTCCCGCCTCACGCTTCCACGTCTGCGCATAGGAGGCCAGTCCACCGACCACCGCCTTGTCCTCGTACCTCTCTGCCTCCAGATGGAGGATCTTGTTCAGCTTGTCGACCGCCTTTGACGTCATCAGCTAGTGTCCACCATATCCCTCATACACGAGCATCCCCATAGCGTCGGGGCCCACGTGTGAGGCAAGGAGCGGACCGTAAAGGAGAACCGGGAGCTGACCGTCCTCCGCCACCACCTCAATGTCGTCCTTGAGCATCTCGGTCTCCTCCGTCGCATACGGCGTGCTCTGCAACACCGCCATCTTGTCGATGTGGGGAAACTCGTTGGCGAAATCCGCCAGTTTGCCGATCGCATCATCGCGACCGATCACCTTCTCCATTGGAATGATTTTGCCCCTTTCTACCGCCAGGGAGGGCTTGTTGTCCAGCATGGTGCCGAGCACCGCCTGGCTGGCGCTAATGAGACCGCTGTACTCCAGATAGTCCAGCGTGTCCGTGGTAAGTGATATGTAGATATGGCGCAGCATGCCCCGGATGTGCCGCACGACGGCGCTCAGCGGCATGGGTTTCGCTGCCAGCCTTGCAGCGCCCTCCGCCAGGATACCCAGCCCAAGAGAGAACGTCTCCGAATCGACCACAGTGATGTCGTACCGGCCCATGAAGGCCCCTGTCGCCCGCTTGGCCTCCCGGTGAACCAGGCTCAGACTCGCAGACGAGTGGAGCGACACAATCTGATCCGTCTTGCGGGTCAGCCTGCCATAGACCCGGCGGAAATCCCTTGCCGTCGGGCCTACGATCTCCGGTCGGACCCGCTCACTCGCCATGCGCAGGAGCAACTCTTCGTGGTCGAGATCGACCCCATCCTTGAAGACTTTTCCCTCGATCTCGACCGTCAATGGCACAATCGTGATGTCGAGCTCCTCGGCAACCTCCGAGTCGGAAACCCCCTCGCTTACCGCAGTTGGCAGGCGCAAAGCGCTGTCAGTGACGACATGGACTTTGGACACGGACCCCCCCCAAACTAGTAGAACGTGAGCCTAGACCATACAGACCTCGGAGTGTACGTCGGTGCTCGACGTCAGACATCCAAGTCCGTCCTGGTCGTTTTCGCGTTGGATGGGCTCTGGCGGAGGACCCGGGCGAGGATTCCTGAGATCACTCACTCCCCCAGTCGCGTTGGGACCGATCCACCTGGTCGCCCCTACGTGAGGAGAAGGCAGCCCGTCGGGGAGCCTTCAACCCTCGCTCAAGCTCGAGCCATCCTCCGGATGAGCCGTATGCCTTCTATTCTATAGAGACAATGTACTGATAGTGAGGCTGCCCACCCGGGATAACCTCGAACTCTTGTTCCGGCCAATCCTCCTGAAGCAGATCAGCCAGCGCTTGAGCTTCCTTCTCGGTGACACCTTCACCGTAATAGAGAGTGATGATCTCGGCATCCTCCGAGCCCACATGCTGCAGCACCTGCCGCGCGACGCCCCCAATCTCGTGCCCGCTCGCAGCCAACTCGCCGTTGTGAAGTCCGATCACCCCACCCTCGGTCACATCGACCCCGTTGATCGTGGCGGATCGGGTGGCCACGGTGATCTCCACCGTCTCGACCTCATCCATCGCCCGCCTCATCGCCTCGACGTTCATTTCCATGCCCGCCTGGTAATTCAAGGATAGCAGGGCTGCGATACCCTCCGGGACGAAACGCGTGGGCACGACCTCGACGTGTTTTTCGGTTAACTCCAGGGTCTGCTCCGCAGCCATAATCACGTTGCTGTTATTCGGCAGCAGCACGACCCGATCTGTCTTCAGGCCCTCAACGGCCTCCAGGAGATCCTTGGTGCTAGGATTCATCGTCTGACCACCGCGGACCACGGCTCCGACCCCAAGGCTCTGGAAAACCCGGGCCAGGCCGTCCCCTGGCACCACTGCGACCACCCCAATCTCGCCCGGGTCTTGATTCCGCCCCGGGGATATCCTCTCATTGCTGGAACGGTGGCGATCGACGATGAAGTCCTGGTACTGGGCCTGCATATCCTCGACCACCACATCCTGCAGCGAGCCCAGGCTGGCCCCATAGCTGATAGGCTCCCCCGGATCGGAGACGTGAACGTGGACCTTGATCGTGCCGGGATCCCCGACGACCAGAGGACAATCCCCCATCTCGGTAATCCTACTCCGGATCGCGTCGACCTCCAGATTCTCGCCAACCACCAGAAACTGGACGTCGTACTCATACCCCAGGTCGCCGTGGACCATCGACTCCGACGTCAAATGAACCGCCTCGCTGAGACGCACGTCTTCCTCCACCGGCTCGCCCCGCATGTAGCGGAGCATCCCCTCCAAGATGACGAACAGGCCCTGTCCTCCCGCGTCCACCACACCCGCCTCTTGAAGCACTGAGAGCAAGGAGGGCGTCAAAACAACGGTCTCATGTGCTGCAAACACAACCCGCTCCAGGATATTGACCAAGTCATCTGTCCGCTCCGCGGCGTCCTCCGCGGCGTCCGCCACCGCCTTGGCGACTGTCAGAATCGTCCCCTCGACTGGCTTCACCACACCCTTGTACGCCGTGTCCGACGCCTCCCGACAGGCATCCGCCAGGTCATCGGCTCGCATCACGGGCTTCTCATCCAGGCTGCGGGCGAATCCGCGCCACACCTGGGAGAGGATCACCCCGGAGTTGCCCCTCGCCCCCATGAGCGCGCCGTGAGCCATCTGTTTTGCGACGCGCCCCACGTTTCGCTCGGGGGACTCGGAGATCTCGCTCCAGGCCGAGCGCATCGTGAGCACCATATTCGTGCCGGTGTCACCATCAGGGACGGGGTAAACATTCAGCGCATTGATAGCAGCCTGGTGGTGCTGGAGCCAACCCAGAGCAGCCTTCACCAGCCGCTTCAACCCGGGTCCGTCTACGACGTACCGTGCTTCCGCCGCTTCCCTCGAAACGTCTCTTTCCTCTGCGGTCAATCCATCACTCCCTCGGAATCCTAGGTCTCTCGACGATGGGCCGAAACGACGCTCAGTCAATGTTACTGATACGCAACCCGTCCACGTGAACATTGACCTCTGCCACCGGCACGCCGAGCGTTCGCTCCACGCTAAACTTCACGACATTCATGACACTCCGCGCCACGGCGGCAATGCGAGTCCCATACTCAATGATCACGTAGACGTCAATCCCAATCCGACCATCCTCGATACGGACCTCGACTCCGCGCTTTCTTTCCGACGACAGTGCTGTAGCAATGCCCGATGCCAAGTCCTTGGACGATGTTCCGACGACGCCGTAGCAGGATCTCACGGCAGCGTCCACGATGCTGGCGATAGCCACCGGCGACACGTCGATTCGACCTCTATGCTCGACTTCCGGCATACTCCCTCCTCGCGATCAACCCATCACAGACGCGCGCCGCGCGCCCTTCGCGCCGACGGACGTCTCGAGCCCTCGGCCCGCGTTGCGCCCCGTCCGCGGCCAACCTACCAACGTGCAGGCCTTCGTCCGCACACAACTTCCCACGGCAGCACACAGTTGCGCGAAAGAACCGCCCGGCGTATAATTGTGAGTCCGTGCCAGAACGACCGGTCCTGGCAATAGACCCTGAGTATGAAGAGCAGAAAGAGCTGCCCTCCGCCTGGCAGCCTGTTCTCAAGAGAAACGAACCTAGTTGGAGGTAAGATCAATGGCGAAATGCGAGATTTGCGGCAAGGGCACAACCTTCGGAAACACCATCCCGCGCTCCAAGAAGAGGACGAAGCGTCAGTTCAATGCTAACGTTCAGCGCAAGCGCGTGATGATCGACGGCGAGATGCGTCGCCTGTACATATGCACGCGGTGTCTGCGCACCCTCGACAAGAAACAATAGCTGCACCAATCTGGGTTGAGCGACCTACCGTCCGCAGTGTTCCCCTGCCCCCTTTTCCGAGGGGGCTCGTTTTCTCTTTCTCGGATGACAGGGCCACGAAATCGATGATGAACAGACCGCTTCGATCATCCCGACCCGATAACTCCAACGCATCAACGGCATATGATACATCGGATTCAGCAGAAAATCAAGGGGTCTTGGGATGCACCCGCGAGTTGTCGCCCCTACGGGTGCGGATGCACCTTCAAGGTGCGTTGCACCTCACGAGACGGGCGTATGCTTGCCACATATGCCAATCACAACTGGTCGGTACACATGCGCCGGGGGTCTCCACCCGGCGACGATCTCCGCGACAAGTCGTTAGGGCACCCGAGGTCTTGATGGCGGTTGAATGGGCGGCACACTTGTGGTAAAATGGGCTACTATCAGAAACCTTCCGGTGTGCAGACCACTTAGACGGACGTCACAGACACACAACCTGAGCGATGGAGCGAGCGAAGGACAATCACCCTAGGCATGGCGGATACTAGAATCATGAGTAGTGACTGGCTGAACCCTCTCATCAACCCGATGATCATGAATGAACTCAGTGCTTCCCTTCGTGAAGGGGCCGACGATGGCTACCGTCTCGAGGTGCCGTCGACCCTGCCCATCCTGCCGCTGCGGGGCCTGGTCATCTACCCGATGACGGCTGTGCCCATCCGAGTCGGCCAACCGCGATCCGTGCGGCTGGTGGATGACGCGGTTAGCGAAAACCGCATCATCGGCCTGGTGGCCAGCCGTGACGCCGAAATTGAGTCTCCGCAGCCCGAGGACGTCTTCCGGGTGGGAACGGCAGCCGCCGTGCACCGGCTTGCCAAGGCCCCAGATGGGACCCTGACCCTTATCGTTCAGGGGCTGGTGCGGATCCGCATCGAGGAGTTCACGGACGAACTCCCCTACCTGATGGCCCGGGTCACCACCATCCCGGAGAACACCGACTCCTCCCTTGAGGTGGAGGCCCTCAGACGCAACGTGGTTCAGCACTTCCAACGCCTCATCGAGCTTTCGTCGACCATTCCTGATGAGATGGGATCTGTCCTGACCGACGTCACCGATCCGCTCCAGATCACCTACGCCATCGCCAATCACATCGACACCGAGCTTGAGGAGGCGCAGCACATCCTGGAATTGGACAGCCTGACCTCGAAGATGCGCAGGCTGCTCAATATCATGGGCCAGGAGATTGAGGTCCTCGAACTGGGTCGCAAGATCAAGAGCGAGGCACAATCGGAGATGCAGCAGCGCCAACGCGAGTACTTCCTCCGTGAACAGAAGAAAGCCATCCAGCGCGAGTTAGGTGAGGGTGACGAGCAGATGGAGGTCGACGAGTTCCGGCAGAAGGTACAGGAGCTCGACATGCCCGAGGAGGCCGAGAAAGAAGCCGAACGGGAGCTCGAGCGCCTCAGTCGTGTGCCCACGGCATCCCCCGAGTACAGCGTGGTGCGCACCTACCTGGACTGGCTGACCAGCCTCCCCTGGAACGTCCAGACGGAGGACAACCTGGATATCAAGCACGCCCGGAAGGTGCTCGACCAGGACCACTACGACCTCGACGACATCAAGGAGCGCATTCTCGAGTTTCTCGCCGTGCGGAAGCTGAGGCTCGAGCGGAAGGACGAGCTTGAGGAGCGCAAGACCGACGACTACATCCGGCAAGAGCGCGAGGGCGTTATCCTCTGCTTTGTGGGGCCGCCCGGGACGGGTAAGACCAGCCTCGGTCAGTCCATCGCCCGCGCCCTGGGCCGTAAGTTCGTCCGTCAATCCTTGGGCGGCGTGCGCGATGAGGCCGAAATCCGGGGGCACCGCCGGACCTACATCGGCGCCCTGCCGGGCCGCGTGATCCAGGCCCTGCGGCGCATCGAATCCAAGAACCCCGTCTTCATGATCGACGAGGTGGACAAGCTCGGCAAGGACTTCCGGGGCGACCCGGCTTCCGCTCTCCTCGAGGTACTCGATCCCGAACAGAATTCGGAGTTCCGGGACCACTACCTTGACGTGCCCTTCGATCTCTCTCAGGTGATGTTCATCACCACCGCAAACCTCCTGGAGCCGATCCCAGAGCCACTCCGGGACCGAATGGAGATCCTCAAGCTCTCCGGGTACACGGAGTCGGAGAAAGTCCATATCGCGGAGGGCTACCTCATCCCGCGTCAGCTGAGAGAGAACGGCCTTTGGGCCGAGGAGCTCAGCTTCCAGGACAATGCACTCCGCACCATCATCCGTGACTACACGCGCGAGGCGGGTGTGCGCAACCTGGAGCGCGAGATCGGCAAGGTCTGCCGGAAGATCGTCACCCGCATCGCCGAGGGCAGCGACGGGCCCGTCGAGATCACCTCGGAGAACGTCTCCGAGTTCTTGGGCCGGCGCCGCTACTTCCCGGACACGGCACTGCGTACCCAGGTGCCCGGCGTCGCCACCGGCGTCGGGGTGACGGAGGCAGGAGGCGACATCCTCTTCTGTGAGGCCACCAAGATGGCCGGCGACAAGGGCTTCATCATCACCGGTCAGCTGGGTGACGTCATGAAGGAATCGGCCCAGGCCGCCCTGAGCTACATCCGGTCCAAGGCCAGGGACCTAGGGATTCCGGAGGACATCTTCGAGCAAGTTGACATCCACGTCCACGTTCCGAAGGGTGCCGTGCCCAAGGACGGCCCGTCCGCGGGTATCACGATAGCGGCGGCTCTCGCTTCGCTCCTCAGCGGTCGCCGCGTCCGCGGCGATGTGGGAATGACAGGAGAGATCACCCTCCGCGGTCAGGTGCTGCCGGTGGGAGGGATCAAGATGAAGGCCCTGGCAGCACACCGGGCCGGGCTCGAGACCTTCATCATGCCCAGCCAGAACGAGAAAGACCTTGAGGACGTCCCTGAGGAAGTGCTGGAGGATCTGGAGATCGTTCTGGTCGATCGGATCGACGACGTCTTCGACACCGCCCTCTGTTCCGATGAGGACGAAGAGGACAGGACGAGCTAGCCATGGACAAAGTCGTCATCGTCGATGACGATCGGGTCTTTCGGGAACTCCTGAAGCCCGTGCTCCAGATGGAGGGATACCAGCCGGTGGCGTGCACACAACCGGACCAGGTCCTCGACACGGTACGCGTGGAGCAGCCTGCCCTCGTCCTCATGGACGTCCACATCCACAATCAGGACACCCTCGGCGCCCTGAGGGCCCTCAAGACAGACCCACAGATCGAGGACATCCCCGTCGTCATGACCTCCGGCATGGACCGCGCCGATGAGTGCCTGGAGGCGGGCGCCGACGCCTTTGTGTTGAAACCCTTTCGCCCATCGGAGATGCTGGACATCATCTCACGCCTAATCGGGTCTTCCAGCTAGACCTGCTTGTCCGCCTTCCCCGCCCCCATGCGCTCTGGACAACTGCTTCTCATTATCGTGTCCGGAGGGCCGCCGCGTCCCACCACCGCCTAACCGAACCGGTGTGCACCGTCATCCAACGAGATCCATGGCCTAGACCGTGCGGAAAGTCGCGCGCAGCGTGGGCAGTTCAACGTCCACGACCTCGACGGTCAGTCGGTCGTTAAGCTGGACGTCTCCCCGTAGGTGGACTGTCGGCTCCAACGCCAAGTCCGGCAGCAGCACCTTTCCCCGCCGATCCCACCGCTCCACAAGAATGCCCTCACCCCGCCACTGCGGATGCTGGAGCAGGTACACGAGCGTCCAGTGTTCACGCGCCAACCTCTCCGCATACCCCACATCCCCAGCCACGGCCTCCGCTGCACCTATACGCTCCATCAGCTCGTCTGTAGTGAGGATGTCCTTTCCTCTCGCGTGGGCTCGCAGCTGCTGGTGGACCACCAGATCCAAGTACCGGCGCAGCGGACTGGTAGCCTGCACGTAGCGGTCCAGCCCCAGCCCCGCGTGCGGCCCAGGCAGGCTGCTATACTGGGTACGGGTCATGTAGCGCCGCAGCTCGAACATCCCCGCCAGGTCGTCCGGGCGCTTCTCCGTGTCCGGCGGTATTTGCGTGGCGTAAGGGATCGGGATCCCCTCCCCGGCGGCATAGCCCGCCGTCGCCTCCCCCGCCATCAGCATCGCCTCGCGCACGAGCACACGGCTCCGCAGCTCGGGCAGCGGGTGGATCACCACTTCGCCGTCGATCACCCGCACCCGCACCTCCGGGAGGTCGATGCGCACAGCCCCGTTATCCTGGCGGCGGACGTGGAAATCCCGGGCCAACTGATAAAGAGCGTCCAGCGGCGCCTCCTCCAACCGCTTGTCAGCCTCTTCGTACGTCATTCGCGTCACTCGCACCTGGCTCGGCACCACCTCCATCCCGACGACGCCGCCCTCGCCGTCCAGATCCAGGCCGAGGGAGAGGGCTGGCGAGACATCGGTTCGCCCCATCCCCAGTCGGGCGGCCGTCTCCGGCGGCAGCATCGAGACCTTCCCATCTGGGAGATACAGCGTCTCGCCTCGTCCGCGCGCCTCCAGGTCCGGGGGGCTGTCCGGCAGCACCACTGCAGCCACGTCCGCCACGTGGACCCAGAGGCGCCGGCCTGAATCCATCTCTTCGAGGCTAATCGCGTCATCGGGGTCAGTGCTCCCCTCGTCGTCAATGGCAAATGCAGGAAGGTAGGTCAGGTCAACCCGCTCTTCCTCGGGCAGGGGCGGCAGGCTCACGTCCGGTGACGCGGTTGGAAGACCCAGTCTCTCCGGATACGGCACTACGGTCTCGTCCCAATAGCCCAACTCCAGCAGGAGGGCGTGGGCGTTCTCCGGGCTCTCGGCCCGTCCCAGCTCATTCAAGACGCGGCTCTGGTCAAGCTGGTCCAGCGCCAGCATCTCCACCTCGGTCAGATACCGCTCGTCCTCCTTAGGAACGAACTCACCAGCCTCCGCCCGCGTCAGGAAGGCCTCCCAGGCTCGCTGCTCGGCGATCCGCGCCTGTCGATCGGCCTTCTCCTGGGCCACCTCCTTCGCGCCCTTAACAACGATCTGCTCCGGGGTTCCCTCGAAGTGAAGCCCATCCGCCACCCACGCCCACGTCGCCCACGCCGTGCCCGGCGTATAGGCACCATACCCCAGCTCCGCGAGCTCCCCCAGCGTCGTGGCGCTTCCCTGCAGCAACTCCCAGGCCATCTCCATCTCCCCGTCAAGGGCAGAAAGGCCTTCAAGACTCTCCACCGGACCGGGATGCAGTAGGTCGATGTCCTTGGGTCGAACCCGCACTGTCTCCCCGTCGGGCAGCACAATGGTCAGCTTCTTGCGCCCGATCGATTGAACGCGCGCCGGGTCGTGTTTGTACAGGACGAGACTGCCGGTCCTGAATGGGCTCTCATTCGCTCGGTCTGGCACCTGGGCCTCCAGTAGTGATCGATGATGCGTTCCGGACGCTACACCGAAGCCGCCGGCTGAGGCGGACTCCTCTTCGTACGGCGTCTGACGACTGAACAGGATGCTATCATAGGATTCGGCGGGCTGCAAATCCTTCTGCTACGCAGTAAGCCTGCAACTGTAGCTTGTGGAGGAAGAGCGCGGCAAGAGCGGCCCTTCGCGGCTCCTGTGCCCAACACAAGCCGGTGAGTAACGTCTCGCAAGGCACCCGTAAGGCACTCGGTCGGCAAACTTCGCGGTTCGAAGTGCTGAGCGCCAGGTGATCGTTGAGTGAGTAGAAGGGGCGCGGACCCAGGCAATGACCGGCAAACGTGCCGCAGTCGCCGCCATCGCAGGCCTTGAGGAGCAGCGGCACACCGTGTCCCCGTCCCCACAGGGTGCGTGCACTAACGACTTGTCGCCCCGAGCGGTGCGATGCACCTCACGAGCGTTAGCTTGCCTCGTATACCAGTCTAAACAGGTCAGTACCCGGGCACCAACGGTCTCCAAGCCGCGACCATCTCCGCGACAAGTCGTTAGCACACCCCCACAGTATGCGCGGCTTGACAGGACCCGAATCTGTGCTATCCTTACGTGAAATGAGAACGTTACAGGCCCTTGAGCACCCCAATATCGAATCCGTCGACGCCCGACGAGCCCGAGGAGCGCCAGTCACCCGTCTGGGTCGACTTGTTTGGGCTGATTAGCCCGGGCCGCCAAGCCTGATAACAAGAGCCAGTCCCCAGACGGGGGCTGGCTCTTTTTTGT
>CAZIWL010000042.1:4877-31189 GCA_964542755.1 uncultured Anaerolineales bacterium | reverse complement strand
GTGCTGAAGAGGAGTGCTACGTGACGGCTGTGCTCGGCTACCTTGAGGGCCAACATCCGCAACTCATCTGGACGCCTGCCCTCCCAGACCGCACCAGCGACGCTGTAAGGTCCCCTGGTTTCCGCGCTGCTCACCAGGCGTTCTCCTTCCAGGTCCAACAGGTGCCCTCTAAGCTCACGTTGCTCGTGCCTCAACGCCTTGTTCTCCGTCTGAAGGCGTTCCACGGCTTGATCCAGCTCCCACGTGCCCACCGTGAGCATTCTTCCCAGGGTGGAGACTGTGCCCAGTTTCTCCCGGTAGTCGCGGAGCGCCCTGTGCCCGCAGAGGAACTCGATGCGCGTATCGTCACCCCGGTGCTCGACCCCGGTGACTTTGATCAGTCCGATCTCGCCGGTGCGGCTGACGTGCGTGCCGCCGCAAGGATTGACGTCAAAGGGCCGGCGTCCTCGTGGTCGAGGACCAGTGATCGTCACCAGCCGAACGGGGCCTTCGACGCCGGGAGGCGGCTCGATGTTCATGTGTCCGAGGGCGTCTCTCTCAACGAGCTCCACATCGACGCGACGGTCGCCCCACACCACGTCGTTGGCTTGAGCTTCAACGGGATGGATGTCCTCCATCTCCAGGTCCGCCTGGTCCACGTCGATGGTGCTTGCCTCAGCACCGAGATGGAATCCGACCGTATGTGCCCCCAGGACTAGGTCAAAGGCTGCCGAGAGGACGTGTTGGCCCGTGTGTTGCTGCATGTGATCGAACCTTCGGATCCACGCTACCTCTCCTTCGACAGGATCATCCTCCAGTGGATCATCCAGGACGTGGATTACGCCTTCGTCCTCCTCCCGTTCGACCACATCCAGGACGCGATGGCCCCCCAGTAGACCGCGATCAGCGGGCTGGCCTCCCGACGCAGGGTAGAAGGCGGTGCGATTCAATACCACCGCTGGCTGGTCTTCCCACGTCAGCCTCTCCAGGACTTCTGCTGTGAACTTCGTCTGGTATGCATCGTCGTAGTAAAGGCGTTCTGTCATTCCCCCTCCAGGGGCAGCGTGATCGTGAACTCGCTTCCCTCTCCGGGCGTGCTGTCTACGGAGATCTTTCCTCCATGCGCCTCCACGGCCAGCTTGCAGAATGGGAGTCCGAGCCCGGTTCCCTTCGTCTTCCTCGTGTTCTCCAGGCGCGTGAAACGCTCGAAGACCCGGTCCAGGGCGTCGGATGCGATGCCAGGGCCATTGTCGGACACTGTGAAGGCCAGGCTCTCCTCCCGCTGCTCAATGTAGAGGCCGATCGCACCGCCGGTCCGGGTGAATTTCGCTGCGTTGTCAAGGAGGTTGGTCAGCACGCGGATGATCATGTCTTGATCGACTGCCACCGGCGGCAGGTTCGGAGGGATATTCACCGTGAGGTCCTGTCCCTTCTTGTGGATGACCGGGCGGACGACATCGAGAGCCTCCTGGGCGAGGTCACCGGGACGGACTATGACCCTGTCCAGATCTGCCTTCCCCTCCTCCAACTGCCGCAGATCGAGTAGGGAGTTGATCAATCTCTGGAGTCGCGTGCTGCTCCGCATAGCGACGCGCAGGACGTCCATCATCGGGATGGCGTCGTCGCCCTGAGAGAGCGCGTGATCCATCAATTGGAGGCTGCCAACGATATTGCTGAGAGGGTTCTGCAGGTCGTGGACGATCATGTGCATCAAGTCGTCCCGCATCCTCTCCAGCTCCGTCAGCTCCGTGATGTCGTGCCCGATCCATTGGATCGCCCGCTCTCCTCCGTAGTTGATGGCCGTCATGTGCACCCGCAGCGTCCGCGGACCGTCCTGAGAGGGGATCATCATCTGGGTGGTCGCCTTTCCAATCTCGGGCGTGTCCCCGAAGAACGCCTCACACGCCTCCTGTGCATCACCCAACCAGTCGCACCAGCAGGTTCCGATCAGCTCGTCAGGTGGTCTCCCGATCAAGTCCGCTGCCTTCTCGTTGAGATCGATGATCCTGGTGTCGAAATCCATAACGAGTACCGGAACGGGACTGCCGTGGAAAAGCTGTTCATACCGCTGCTCAGCACGGCGGGCGCGCTGATAGAGCCCGGCATTGTGGATCGCCAAGGCAGCCTGCTCGGCGACCCGATCGAGGACCTGGAGGTGTCGCTCGTCCACGACGTCGGCGGCTGGGTTGAGCGCCTCAATGGCGCCGATCGGGCCTTGCTCGGTTTTGATCGGCGCGGCCAGCACCGTCTGGGTGCGAAACGCGGTCCTCTCATCGACGCCCGAGAAGAAACGAGGATCGCTGTAGACGTCTCTAACGAGGATCGACTCGCCACGTTGGGCCACCCAGCCTGCGATGCCCTTGCCCAGGGGCAGCTTCAGTCCGGTCACGGCTTCGGACGCCTCGCCCACCGCAACTCGGAAGGTAAGCTGCTCTTCATCCTCGTCGATCAGGGCCACGGACACTGCCTCCACCTGAAAGAAGTCCCGAACTTGCGTCATCAGCGAGCGGAGCAGGCTGTCCAGGTCGAGCGTCGCTGTGAGGAGTTGGCTCGTTTCGTGCAGGAACGCGAGCTCTCGCACCTGCATCTCGAGATGCTCGATCCTTCTGCGGTTATCGGTTCGCTTGTCTACACTCATACGTCCTTGAATACCACCTCCTCCCGCCCATGAAGCTTCTCGAGTACTTTCTTCGCGATCATGTCCAGGTGGTTGTGGTTTGTCACGAAGTCCAAGGCGTCGGATGGTACGGTCAAGACAGGACAGAGTGTGAAGCCGTGAATCCAGGTCTGGTACAGCTCGTTGAGCTGTGCCAGGTAACCAGTCGATATCCCGCGCTCGTAGGAGCGGCCCCGTCGCTGGATACGATCCTGCAGCGTTGGGACAGAGGCTCGAAGATAGACGATCAGATCTGGTGGAGGAAGGACAGTGGTCACCACGTCGTAGAGTTCGCAGTAGCTCTGGTAGTCGCGTTCCGCCAGGGATCCCTGGCGGTAGAGATTCCGAGCGAAGATCTCTGCATCCTCATAGACCGTGCGATCCTGCACGACGGAATTGGACCTCTGGAGCAGCTGCCAGTGGTGGCGGAGCCGCCGGGAGAGGAAGTAGATCTGCGAGTGGAAGCTCCACCTTTCCATGTCCTCGTAGAAGTCGGGAAGATAGGGGTTGTCGTTCACGGCCTCGAAGAACGGTTCCCAGTCCAGGCGCTCGCTGAGTAGCTCGGTCAGCGTCGACTTCCCCACGCCAATGTTGCCCGCGATGGCGACGAATCGTTTCATCGGGAGGGGCAAGTGTGCCCAGTCCAATCAGGACGGAGGACTCCGCTGGCGCCAGAGCCACGGATGCCGTCATACGGATTCACACGGCTTCCGCCGACCGTCAGGTTATCGTCCGGCAAGAGGGATGCGTACGGCATCCTGCCCACCGTCGTCCCGTTCCCTCGGCAGTTCGCCGACGGCCAGCCGAAGCTGGAGCCTCGACGGCGCGAGCGTCGATCTGTCCAGCATTCGTTCCTGGAGCAGGTCACGTCGGAGTACCTCCGATCTCTTCGATCCCTGCTTGAGCGAGTGAGATGGCCTTCTCATAGTCGTCTTTGTTGGCCCGGGGCAGGGAGATGATGAAGCTGCTTCCCTCCTCTGGTCTACTCTCAACGTCCACGGTTCCGCCGTACACCTCAATGATTTCCCACACCACGGCCAATCCCACCCCCATGCCCCCAAACCGGCGGTTGATGCTCCCGTCCACCTGATAGAACCGTTTGAAAACGTGCTCCAGATGCTGGGGCTGGATACCGATTCCCTCATCGTCGATGGCGATACAAGCGCAACCATCCTCCTCCCACGCCCGGACGGTGACGGTCCCTCCGTCGGGACTGAACTTGACGGCGTTGTCGAGGAGGTGCGTCACGGCCTGCACCAGATGCTCCTTGTTCCCCAACACCGGCGAGAGAGCATCCGGCACCTCCTGGGAAAGCTGCACGCCCACAGTGGTCGCCTGCCGCTCGATCTCCGCCACAGCCGTGTGCACCACATCGAGCAGGGATGTGGGGTGGCCCCTAATCTCCCTCCCGGAAAGGGTGTCCAGGGTCGTCAGATCGCGGGTGCGGCGCTGGAGGGATTCGACGCGCTTGCGTACCACATAGAGGGCCTCTCGCTGCTTCTCCGAGAGAGGCCCCAAGTCGCCCGCCATCAGCAGCTCGATGTAGCCCATGACCAATGTGAAGGGCGTTCTCAGCTCGTGGCTCACATTCTGGACCAACTCGGTGCGTAGACGGTCGATCTCTTTCAGCTCCTCATAAGCCTGACTGAGCTCGTCTCTCTGTTCCTGCAAAGACTCGTAAAGGCGGGCGTTCTCCAGCACGATCCCTAGTTGCGCCGCCACAGCCTCAAAGAGCCGGAGGTCTCTCTCGTCGAAGGCGTTGAGCCTCGCGCTCTCGGCGTTTAGGACCGCGACGACCCGCTCGGCGACCTTCACCGGTACGTTCATCTCGGAGCGGACCTGGGGTGCACCCTCGTAGTATTCGGGCACCTGGCGCACGTCGTCGACCACTTGGGGCTGCCCGGACGTGAAGGCCTTCCCGGCCACGCTCTGATCCAGGGGTATCTTCTTCCGCGGCAGCTCGGCGTCATAACCGATCTGCGAAGGGTGGAGTCTGAGAGCCGAGCGTGCGTCGACGGGAAGGGCGAAGGAGAGGTACTCGATCTCCAACGTCCGGTGGAGGATGTCCACTGTACGCTCCAGAACCTGGTCGAAATGGAGGCTCGTTGCCCCGGCCATCATCACCTGCTGCAGGAGCTCGGTCTCCATCAAACGCCGACGGGTCTGCTCGAAGAGACGCGCGTTCTTGAGGACCACGCCCAGCTGGGCGGCCACCGTCGAGAAAAGAGCCAGGTCGTCATAGTCGAACTCCTCCAGCAGGGGGCTCTCTGCATTGAGGACGCCGACGACCTCATCTCCGTCGCGTGCGGGGACCGCCAGCTCAGTGCGGGTGGAGGGCTCACCCTCCAGAGAGGAGGTGACGTCGCTGATGTCCGTGAAGAGCAGCGCTTGGCCCGTCTGGTAGACACGGCCCACGATGCTGTCATCCATGGGGAGGCGCCACGGCCCTGCCGACCCCACAGCATCGGACCGTGTCGACGAATGCACGATCATCCTGTCACCATTCTCGTCGGGCAGAGCGAAGGCGAGGCGTTCAATGTTCAGTGTCTCTCGGAGCGTCTCCATGACGTGTTCCACCACGCCCTCGAATTCGAGGGCGGAGGAGGCGGCCAGGATGATCCTCTGAAGGAGACGTGTCTCCTTGAGCCGGCGGTTGACCTCCTCGAAGAGACGCGCGTTGTCCACAGCGACGGCGACCTGGTTGGCGATGCTGGAGAGGAGGCGACGGTGCCCGTCGTCGAAGGCATACGGTTCGTACGACTGGGTGGAGATGACCCCCACGAGTTCATCCCTCGCCAGGAGCGGCACCACCATCAAGGACCGGGTGGGCATACCCCGGGCAATGCCCTGGACCGGGAGCGACGCTTGCTCCTTTTCCCAGTCCTCGATCCAGAGCGGTGCCTTGTTTCGCACCACCCAACCCGCGAAGCCGCCACCTTCCTGCATATCGAGGGTCAAGGGGGCCAGCCGTTCCCCGCGATCGACGATGAGGGAGATGTCGAGTCGGTCTCTTCTCTTCTCGTAGAGCCCGATGTAGAAGGTCGTGACGTCCATCAGCTGGGAGATCTGTTCGTAGACCCGCTGCAGTACTTCGTCGAGACTCAGGGTAGAGGTGATGGCGAGATCAATGTTGTGGAGGGCCATCAGCTCCTCCACGTGACGCTGTCCCTCCTCGTAGAGCCGCGCGTTTTCTAGCGCGCCCCCCGCCTGGTCCGCGAGCAGGGTCAGCACGTACCGATCCCTGTCTGTAAGCGGCCGCTCCCGGGAGAGTGCCAGGATCAAGGCACCACTAATCCGCTCACCGATCCTGAGGGGGAAGGCGGCGATTCTTTGTCTCGAGGTTTCCCCCGAGCGCCCCTTCGCCGCCGTCACGTCTGTAAGGTTTTCGGTCAGAAAAGACGTCGCGTCGCTGACCACCCGCGCTGCCGCTGCACGGTAGTCAGCCTCCGACTCGGGGGATCTCGGCCCCTTCGCCGCGGGAATCTCCGCCGCGAGGGCTAGACCATCGTGCTGGGCGAGGAAGATGCGCCCCTCGACACCGTCGACGAGTTGGTGGGCGCTGCCGAGGATGGCCTCCAGGGTGTCGCTGATGCCCGACGCCTGGAGCATCGAAGCCGCTTCTGTCATCGCGGGCTCTCCATTACTTGCGTCCGACGCGGGCCTCATGCTTCGGGGGCGATCCCAAGGACCGTCGCCAGATCCTGGACGTGGTCCAGGGCCGCCCGCGCTGTGGTCTGTAGCCTCGAGTCCGGGTCTATGCCGGTTTCCGTGGCGGCCTCCGCGAGCAGGGCTCCCAATCGACCCATCATCTCGTTGGCTGCCAGGAATGCCCCCAGGGCCTGCCCAGCCGGTGGAGATATGATCGGCTCAGTCGGCCTCGGCTCTCGGACAGCACTCTTGCCCATTTCCTCGATCTGGGGGAGTGCCTGCTGGTAGGCGCCGATGCCCAGGGCCCTGCGCACCCTGCCCTCCACGAAGGCGAGGGCGCTGCCGTCAGCGACGTAATTGAGATTCGTGGTGTCGACCGTGAGCAAGGGGGCCGCTGTATAGCCGGAGAAGTGACGCGCGTAGGCTTCCGCGACGCGGGCAATGTAGTCACGGTCCATCTCCCGCTCGTAAGGGCGATCGCGCGCCGCGATGCGCGCCATCAGATCGTCGGTGTCCGCCTTAAGATGGATCACCAGGTCGGGGCGGACGATACGGTCGGCGAGCACAGTGTAGAGCCGGTGGTACATATCAAGCTCATCGCCCTCCAGATTGAGGCGGGCGAAGAGGGCGTCCTTGCCAAACGTGTAGTCGCCAATCAGAGGCTCTCGCGCGATTACCCTCGCTATCTCTTGCTGCTGACGGTATCGACTAAGGAGGAAGAACATCTGGGTCTGGAAGGCGTAGCGCGCGCGGTCCCCGTAGAAGTCTGAGAGGAAGGGGTTCTCGTCAAAGGCTTCCAGCAGGAGCTCTGCCTCGAACCGGGGCTGCAGGAGTCGGGCCAGCGTGGTCTTGCCGACCCCAATCGGTCCTTCGATGGCCAGGAAGAAGGGTTTCATGATGGGCGTTAGGTGTCTCTTCTCGTGGGATAGGGGGCTGCGTTTCCGGATGCTAGTTTCCAGAAAGCCCTGATCCGGTACCGGCGCAAGGCTTCTGCGCTCCGGCGACTTGCTCTCCGTGGGCCAGCAGGGTATCCACCATCCCTGGGTTCCGACCCTCGGCATAAACCCGCAGCACGGGTTCGGTGCCCGATGGACGGATCAAGAGCCAGGAATCATCCGCCAAGAGGTACTTGACGCCATCCAGCGTGTTCACCTCTTCGATGGTCTCCCCGCCCAGGGCATCCGGCGTGGTATCGAGGATTCTCTCCACCATCTTCCGTTTGGTGACCGGCGTCCTCAAAGGGATGTCCCGCCGCGCGTAATGGGCGGGCCCCACGTCCGCCTGGAGGGTCTTCACGAGCTCGTGGAGTGGGCATCCGGCACTGGCCAGCACCTCCAGCATCAACAGGCCCATCAGCACCCCGTCACCCTCGGGAATATGGCCCTTGATGCTCAGTCCCCCAGATTCCTCGCCTCCAATCAGCACGTCGTTGTTGAGCATATGGTCGGCGATGTGGTTGAATCCGACGGGCGTCTCCTTCACGGGTAGGTCGTACTGCTCGGCGAGCCGATTGACCATGCGGGTCGTGGAGATGCTCTTCACCACTGTCCCGCGCCAGCCCCGCTCTTCCACCAGATAGCGCAAGGCGAGGCCGAAGATGTGGTGCGGGTCAACGAAGTTGCCCAGGTCGTCCATAGCGCCGAGGCGGTCGCCGTCCCCGTCGGTTGCGAGCCCGATGTCCGCATGATGAGCCTGGATCGCGGCAGCAAGGGCGCTGAGATAGTGGCCCACGGGCTCGGGATGGATGCCGCCGAAACCGGGATTCATCTCGCCCCGGATCTCCACGACGCGGCAGCGGGAGCGGGCCAGCATATCTGCGATGCACTTGCGGCCCGAGCCGTACATGGCGTCCGCGACGACCCGGAGTTCGCTGGCGGAGATCAGGTCCAGGTCGATCAGCTCACCCAGGTGCTCGTAGTAGGCCCAGGCGGGGTCGAAGCGGCGGATGAGGCTCTGGTCGATGGCCGTGTCGTAGTCCATCACGTTGGGCCAGCGGGCCCGCTCTTGGTTGCGGGTGAGGAAGGCCTCGACGTGTTCGGCTTGCTCCGGCAGCGCCGCCCCGCCGAAGTTGGCCTTGAGCTTAAGCCCGTTGTAGCGAGGGGCATTGTGGCTGGCGGTGATCATCACGCCGGCCGCGGCCTTCTTGTCTAACACCGCATAGGAGATGGCCGGCGTGGGCGTATCTGCTCGTGTGAGATAGGCGACGATCCCATTACCTGCCAGGACGCGGGCGACTTCGGCTGCGTATCGGTCCGAAAGGAAGCGCGTGTCGAACCCAATAACGGCCCGCGGCTCGGGGCCTCCCTCCTCAAGGACATAGTCAGCGATGGCCTGGGCGACGAGGCGTAGATTGGCAAACGTGAAGGTGTCCGATATGACGGCTCGCCAGCCGTCGGTTCCGAATCTGATGGTCAAATTGAACTCCTCTGAGAGCGATGGTCATGTCTCGCGCCGGCGAACACGGAGGCCGCCCGTCGTGAGATCCTCGGGGTGGATAGATGTGTCTGTCGCCACCTGGCCCGCGATGAGGAGGCGACGCAACAACTCGATTATAGTCCCAGTGGGTGTTCGTGTCAAAAAGCAGGTCTCTACGAGCGTCGACGACGGACTTTGGGCGAGATCCGCTTTTATCCAGGTGTTGAGCCGCGCGTCGCGGTCGCTGCCACGTCGTTGCGATCCGCGACCGAGCCGCTTCGATGGTGTCCTCACTCTGCGGTCCAATCAGGGAACTGGCTATGCGTCGAAATACAGCTCCATTTCGTACGGATGCGGGCGGTTGCGGACCTCGTAGTACTCCTGCTCCATCTTGAAGGCGATCCACCGCTCCAACAGGTCCTCCGTGAAGACCTCGTCCACCAAGAGGAAGCCGTGATCCTCGTCGAGCGCGTCGAGGGCCTCCTTGAGGGAGCTGGGCAGCGGACTGATCTGACCACGTTCTTCGTCGCTCCAGGAGAAGATGTCGGCGTCGATAGGGCCGAACCCCGCCTCGGTGGGGTCGATCTCGCGGAGCATCCCGTCGATGCCGGCCATGAGTTGGGCCGCCAGGGCGAGATAGACGTTGCAGGTGGCATCGGGGGGCCGAAACTCGAAGCGCGCCTCCTTGGGATCTGTGGCGTAGCGCGGAATGCGTACGGCGGCGCTCCGGTTTCCGACAGAGAAGAAGGCGTTGACCGGCGCCTCGTAGCCGGGCACCAGGCGGCGGTAGGAGTTGGTGCTGGGGCTCGTCAGGGCCAACAGGGCGGGCCCATGGTGGAGCAGGCCCCCAATGTAGTGGAGGGCCGTCTCACTCATCAGGCCGTACCCTTCTGGGTCGTAGAATACATTCTCCTCACCCTTGAACAGGTGCTGGTGGAAATGCATGCCGGACCCGGCCTCGCCGTAGATCGGTTTGGGCATGAACGTCGCTGTCTGCTCGTGACGCCGGGCCGTCAGCTTGGTCACATACTTGACGATCATCGTCGCGTCGCCGGCCTGGAGGAGGTCCATCAGGGGCGTCTCGATCTCGCACTGTCCCGGACCGCCTACCTCATGGTGATGGTACTTCACAGGGACGCCCATGGACCCGAGAAGGAGGCTCATCTCGCTGCGCAGGTTGTGCAAGGCGTCCTTGGGGGGGATGGCGTGGTAGCCGCCGTGGAGGGGGATGTAGTGACCGTGACCGGGCACGCCGCTCCGCCAGGTGGCCTCTCTCGACTCAACGCTGTATCCCGCGCGGTTCATCTGGTTCTCGTAGGCCACCGCATCGAAGATGTAGAACTCAAACTCCGGTCCCCATTTGCTCCGATCGGCGATGCCGGTCTTGACCAGGTACTCCTCCGCGCGTCGGGCGACGTTCCGCGGATCGTTGTCGAAGGCTGCCTTGGTATCGGCCTCCAGGGTGGTGCAGATGAAACTGAGGGTTGGTGCGTCGCAGAAAGGGTCCGCGAAGCCGGTCGAGAGGTCGGGCACCAGGACCATGTCGCCCGCCTTCACCGACTTGAGCCCCACCGCAGACCCGTCGAAGCCGACACCGGCCTCCATCAGCGTCGGCGTGAACTGGTTCTCCGGCACCGTGAGGTGGTGCCAGCGTCCCCAGAGATCGGTGAACTTGAGATCGACCATCTGTATGCCCTGGGTCTCCACGTAGTGGCGGGCGTCCTCCAGTGAACTGAACATGATTGGCTCCTCTGTTCTGGCTGCGCCGGGTGGACTCGCGGACCCGGACCGCTGGGAAGACGGCGCCGAGGCCGATCCGTTGATCAGTGCTCTGGTTCGTGGCCGCTGGACTTGCCCGCGGTTCCCGACCTTAGCATCTCGCGGTAGACATCGACAGTGCGCGCGGCGACCCTCGCCTGGGTGAACGTCTCCAGTACCCTCTCCCTTCCCCGCTGGGCCAGCGCTGAGGCCGTCTCCGGTTCTCGCATTAGTTGGATCAAGCAAGCACGTAGGGCCTCAGCGTCGTCCTCCGGGAAGACGAGCCCGGCGTTACCGATGACGTGAGGAATCTCGCCCGAGTCGGATCCGACCACGGGGACGCCGCAGGCCATGGCCTCGATCAGCACGCGTCCGAATTGCTCCGTCCAGTTTGGACGGGAACGTGACGGGAGGACCAGGACGTCGAGCTGACGGTAGAATGAAGGCATGCGGATCGAGGGGACCCAGCCTTGGAACGAGAGGTTGGCGGCCAGGCCCAGTCGGCGGCTCTGCGCCTGCAGCGCTTGCTTCTCGCTTCCGTCGCCGAGGAGATGGAGACGCCAGACACCGGGCAGGTCCACCACGGCGTCCAACAGCAGATCGACGCCCTTCTCAGGAACCAGCCGTCCCACATACCCTATGGAGAAACCACGCGCAGGATCGCGCCGGATGCCTGTGAGAAGCCTGTTCGTCGAGGGGGAGAAGATGTCGGGGTCCACGCCGAACTGGGGGATGATGGCGAGCGGGCCCTCGTAGCCTTTGGCCCGCCAGACCTCTGCCGCGCCTTCGCTCCCGGCAATGGCGTGGTCTGTGTTCTGCAGGGTATACTGTTCGATCAGGCGGAAGGGGAAAGGGTACTCCCGGTTGAGGTTCTGCCACGAGAACCAGAGGGCCTGGGCGCCCGCCCTCTTGGCCAGCCACAAGGCGTGTGCCGTGCTGAGGTTGTAGGGCTCCTCGTCGATGTGAACGATGTCGGGCGCGAAACCACGGAGGCGACGCCCCAGATGCGGGTAGATGTGGAGGTGAAAGCTGCCGTCGAAGAGGAGCGGTTCCACGACGAGTTCGTACCCCTCGGTGTGGGCGCGCTCCAGATGGCTGACGCGGCTGCCGTCTCGCCAGGACGGCGGGACCACAACCATCAAGTCGACGTCAGGGTAGCTGGCGATCTCCTCAAGCTTCCGCTGGTAGGCGCCCACCAGGCAGGCCTTCGAGACCATTAGGATGCGGGTCGGGCTTTTCTGGGTCATGGACGTGAGAAACCGGCAGCTGCGTGCTATGGGCATTTCCTTGGCCGATCCTTCGGGCAGGAGCCTGGCATTATAGCATACCAGCCGCGTTGAGCAATGGTCTGCGAATGGGCCAGGTGGGCGGGGAAGAGCCGGTGACTGCCCGGAGAGCGCGTCCCATGCTATAATCCTCTTCACCATGGATGCCCGTTTGGTCT
Organism: uncultured Anaerolineales bacterium; assembly: GCA_964542755.1. GTDB lineage: Bacteria > Chloroflexota > Anaerolineae > B4-G1 > B4-G1 > SKLM01. Next base: position 19,289 of record CAZIWL010000042.1, on the reverse strand, counting down.
ACAATCCAACCGCTGGCCCTCGCGACGTTACGGCCGATTTGGAACGGCTGTGTGGCTTCTTTGCCAGGGAGGGCTGGTCGGTCGAGCTCAACAAGACGACGGGTCCTGGCGATGCGGCCAGGATGGCGCGTGATGCGGCCCTAGAACGCCGGGATGCTGTGATCGTGGCTGGAGGAGACGGGACGGTGAATGAGGTGGTAAACGGGCTGGTACGGAGCGAGACTGCCCTCGGTGTCCTCCCTGTCGGCACCGGCAATCTCTGGGCGAAGCAGCTCCACGTCCCCACCCACACGCTGGCCAATCCCTCGCGGTTGCGGGATGCAGCCCGCGGACTGGTTGGCGCGGAGGTGCGGGCGATTGATGTGGGTCAGGTCAACGGGCACGCCTTCCTCTGCTGGGCGAGCGCAGGGCTCGACGCGCAAGTAACGACGGAGATGGAGCCCCGGGACCGGACGACAAAGCGCCTCGGGGCACTGCCCTATCTGGTTGCCGCAGTGATCGTGGCGCAGGATTTCCAAGGTGTGCCGACGACCATCGCACTGGACGGCGATTCCGTGGGGGGCAGGACGCTGTTGGTCGTTGTGAATAACATCCAGCAATACGGCGGCTTCGTGGAGGTTGCGCCTCGAGCCAAGCTCGATGACGGGCTCCTCGATGTCTTCGTCTTCAAGGGCCTGGGCTTCGGGTACGTGGTGCGACATCTCTTCCGGGTCCTCTCGCAGAGGTACCTGGATGATCCGGAGATCGTCCACAAGCAAGTGCGGAGACTAGAGATCAAGGCTGATGAGGCGCTGCCGGTGCAGGTGGATGGCGATCCCTTGGGAAGCACGCCGGTGGAGATACGGGTAGTGCCACGTGCGCTCCGCATCCTGGCGCCCCCGACGATGCCGTCCGATCTACTGACGGTCAGCCCGCGATCCGTATCGCTCCGGACCTGATTTACGTGTTCTTGAGTCTGGGCAGGCCACACTTGCTCTTGGAGCGAAGCCTCCTGGCAGGTGCCCACGGAACGGGGAGCGGACGTTGACCCGGCCTGGGCCGGCGGGGAGCGCCTACGGGTTGGGCTAGCGACTTGTCGCGGAGATGACCGCCGGTTAGAGACCGTTGACGCCCGTGGACTGACCAGTTGTGACTGGGAGACGAGGCAAGCATCCGCTCGCGAGGTGCAATGCACCGGTCGGGGCGACAACTCGTCAGTGCACCCGCGCCTGCGGGACGCCTTGCTGGCTTGGGCGGGGCGTGCTATAATGCTGCATGATCTTATGCGTCCGTACAACGGTCGCATCTTTGGTTATAGCGGATGAGGAGTATTCTATGGGGCTTTATCTCAATATCGCACAGATCATTGTGAGTGTTGCGTTGGTGGCGATTATCCTCTTGCAGGGCCGCCGGGGCGACATGGGGGGCAGCGTCTTCGGCGGCACCGGTAGTGCTATCTATCAGAAGCGCCGGGGGCTGGAGAAGACCATATTCCAGATCACCGTTGGTCTGGCAGTTGCGTTTTTCGTCATCACCGTGCTCAACGTCGTCGTCACTGGTTAGCTTGACGCATAGCCTTACCGCTAGAACCGCCTCGGGGATGGTCGCTCGCCCCGAGGCGCTGTTGTGTCAGGCTTTCGAGACCCCCTGTGTTTACGGATGGTCGCGCTCCACTGCAGGCAGACAGGTGCGATTAGGCTTCGTTTCGAGGCACGGCATGATCCTTCCAGATAGCTCTGGATCTGGCGGATGAACGCGAGAAATCACCCGTGACCCGCCACATCCGCTGGCAGATGCTGGTCATCCTGGTCGGTATCGTGCTCCTTGTGCTGCTGCTCACGTACCTGGCCATCAACTACACAACGGTCGTCCGCCCCGGGCACGGTGGCACGTACGTCGAGGCGATCGCGGGACGACCACAGCGTCTGAACCCCCTTCTGAGTGGCTTCAACCAGCCCGATGAGGATCTGTGCTCCTTGATTTTCAGCGGCCTGACGCGCATGGACGAGGACGGGAAAGTAGAGCCGGACCTGGCCAACAGTTGGGACATCGGAGCGGACGGTCTTACTTATGTGTTTCAGTTGCGGACCAACGCCTACTGGCACGACGGGACGCCGGTGACCGCGAACGATGTGATCCTCACGATCAGGCTGCTCCAGGACCCGGGGTTTTCGGGCCCGCCGGAGCTGGGGGCCGACGTGTGGCGTATGGTCGAGATCGACAAGCTCGATGAACGCACCGTCCAGTTCACCCTTTCCGAGCCTTTCGCCCCCTTCCTGGACTACACGACGGTCGGCATCCTGCCTGCGCACAAGATCGCGGGCATCGGTGCGCAGAATCTGGCTGAGGCCTCGTTCAACATGGCTCCGGTGGGCAGCGGCCCCTTCCAGGTAGAGGAGATCACGAGTAGTGAGGATGGTGTCATCACCTCTGTCGTCCTGAAGTACTTCCCCCGCTACTTCCGGGCTCGATCCTATCTCGACCGGATCCAGTTCCGTTTCTATGCGGACCACGGGGCGGCTTTGGATGCCTACGTGGCGGGGGACGCGGAGGGCGTGGGGAAGATCCCCGCGCGCGACCTGGATCGTGCAGCCGGAATGGCGGACCTTAACCTCTTCTCAGCGCAGATTGCTGAGTACGGGATGGTGTTCCTCAATCTCGATGATGAGGATCTACCGTTTTTCCAGGAGAAAGAGGTCCGGCAAGCGTTGATGCTCGGCATCGACCGACGACGCCTCATCGACGAGGTGCTAGATGGTCAGGGCATGGTTACCGACAGTCCCATCCTGCCAGGTACGTGGGCCTACCAGGGGGAGGTGCCCGACTATCCACACAACCTGAGCCGGGCCGAGACCCTCTTGGACCAGGTGGGCTGGGTTCGCGCGACGGCCGTGGACACCAGGCACAAGGCGGGTAGAACGCTGTCCTTCACCCTCCTCACCTCGAGGGATCCGATGCGGAGGGCGGGGGCGGAGCTGCTTGCGGAGGAGTGGGCTGCCTTGGGGATCGAAGTGGACGTTGAATCGGTCCCGGCGGACGAGGTGCGGCAAGCGCTTGAGGAGCGTGATTTCCAGGCCGCCCTGGTCCACTTGAAGCTCCCCGGTGATCCTGACCCCTATCCCTTCTGGCACGAGACCCAGGTGGATGACGGGCAGAACTACTCGGGATTCGTCCACCGGCGGATCAGTGAGGTGGTCGAGCGTGCCCGGGTCACGCCCAATGAGAACCGGCGTCGGGTGCTGTACGATGAGTTCCAGGAGCTTTTTGCCGAGGAGCTGCCCTCGCTCCCGCTCTACGTGCCCATCTATACCTACGGCGTGGACAAGCGCGTCAACGACGTCCAGATCGGGCCGCTGATGCGGCCAGCGGATCGTTTCAGGACCGTGCTGAACTGGTGGCTGGTTCATCGACGTGTCTTCGTAAGGGAGGTGGAGGCGGCTCCGGTTCCTTAGGATCTCGGAGTGTTGTGGGTCCTCAGTTCGCTCCTCGTCTTTCTGCTTCGTCAATTCTTCGATCCCAACCCTGGATCCCCCTCAAGCTGCTGTCGGTCTGCCGTCACGCATCCTTGTCTCCGGAAACCGACGGGCCCCTGTGCCTGGGGGGCGGCATTGCGTGCTGTGGCTGACTGTCCTCGTAATACGATGGGGAGACGGCCTGCAGGGCTCCAGCTGCATACCATAGACAGCAAGGACCCTGCACATTGTGCAGGGTCCTTGCTGTCACCGAAGCTGACAACGTCGTGCCTACTTGGGCATTGTCACTCCGTCGATCTGCCAGTGACCGCCGACCTGAATCAAGCTCACCATCCTCTCGCTGGGTACAGGGTTTCCGCCCCAGTACATCTCTACTGCCACTTTCGCCTCGGGGCCCTCGATGACTGCCTCGCCTAGCTCCACGTTGACTGGGATGTCCTGGGCCATCAGGAAAGGATCGCCGAGAATGTGCTCGGCAGAGGCGAGCTGATCATCGACCTCAGCCACGAATCCGGCGCTCAGGTGCTCGCTCGAGCGGTAGGCGCGATCCACAAGGGGGTTGCGCCTCTCAACGGCCCCGTCAATGTAGCCCAGGTACCACTCGTAGAACTCGGATACCACCACCTCGGGAGCCAAACCGTCCGTCGCCTGGGCCGTTGGAAGGCCCAACAACGCCACCCCACCGACTACCAGGAGCGCCGCAAGCCCTACACCAACCAGCAGTCTGCCCTTCATGTCTACCTCTCCTTATTACTATTGATCGTCTCCGGTTGCTGGGCCAGGTCCTATCCCAGCCCTCAAGTCTGACAGGAGTATAAACCAGGATCTGATCAACCACATCGGGCGAGTGGATGAACGGGGAGTCGCCCCATCGGCCGATTGCCCCCCTGGCCCCTTGACCAGGTTGCGTGGCGGGACGAGGAGCCTGGGCAGAGGCATCGTTCGCGCAGCTGCGGGTGGGGTCGACCGGCAGTTGAGGTGCTCTCCACGGGCCGGCTGGCAAGCTGAGCTCGGTGCTCTCACTTGACAAGGAGGGCTTTTCATGTAGAATAACCATTGTCCGAAAGGAGTGCCAAGCCGAAGTGGCGGAACAGGCAGACGCGCTGCGTTCAGGGCGCAGTGGGCTTTACGCCCATGTGGGTTCAACTCCCACCTTCGGCATCGCCAGGCCCGAGACGATCTTCGTCTCGGGCCGTTGCATATCTGGGCGAGATTGGCTGGGGCAGATCGTCCAATGACGACAGCTGTCCTCAGGAAGCCAGTCATACCGATTCCCGGGGACCGCTCCGGACTCGAGTGTTCCAGCAGCGGGGTCAGCTTCCAGGGACTTGCTTCTCCAATGCCTCGTGACGCTCGTGGCTTGACCTCCGCCGGGGTGTCGGGTACACTAGCTTTGGCGTCACGTGCCGCACTGCGGAGGTTCCAATGAAGATACCGAAGCTCAATCGATTTCGCATCGCCTTGGGAGCTGGCATCCTCTTGACGGTCCTTGTCGTCGGCGGCCTTGCGTGGGCCTTTGTCCAACAGGTGTCCCTCGCGGAGGAGCTTGGGGGCGAGGTGCGGCAGCTTGAGTATGCTGTGGCCACGCAGGAGGCGAAGCAGCGCTACCTCACCGCCACGCTCACGTACGTCCACACGGATGCCTACGTCGAGGAGTGGGCCCGTGAGGAGGCCCGGATGGCGAAATCCGGGGAGGTGGTGATCATTCCTGTGGTGGAGGGCGGAGGTCCCCAGCCCGCGAGCACGCCGGAGAGCCCGCCGGAGATCGATGGGCCGCTCCAAGATGACGACCGTCCTTTCTGGCTCCTGTGGTGGGGAGCGCTTACCGGGTCCGAGTGACGCGCCGTCACGGTGGGGCCTCTCTCCTACCTGCCCTGGTCCTCGCTCGACGGATGAGGGACACGGCACAGACCAGGTGATGTGACCAGAATCTGCACATTGTACGACCTTCGGTCGTCGTGACGGGCCCCTGCGAGAGCGTATGCCCTCTTCTTCCCCAGGGGCCCGTTGCCGGCGGTTTGTCCCCCCGCAGCCGCCTGAGGGCCCTCGACCCTCTTAGTGATTGGGAGCACTATGGGTTTCACCGAGTTGGAGAGGCGATACGAGGACCTCAACCGCCAGCGCCGGTCGGGTCAGCTGAGCGACCGGTCCTTCCAGGAAGCGGTGGATGGTCTCCGCATCGAGGACGAGCAGGGTCGTCTCTGGGCCATCGGTGCTGAGTCGGGTGCGTGGTACGTCTATCGGGACGGGCAGTGGGTGGAAGGAGACCCACGGAGTCCCGTGGGCGCCGCATCATGCGCGGAGTGCGGTGCGCCGTTGCCGGTCGATGCACTCTTCTGCAATACGTGTGGATCCTTTGTGGAATCCCCAACCCCGGCGCTTGTAGATCCCCCTCCGGCTGCGCCGCCGACAAGCGGACCAAGACGCGGCCTGCTCATCGGAGGCATCGCCGGCGGCGGGTTCCTGCTCCTGGCCTGCCTGGGCCTCGCCATTCACGGTGTGGTGGTTCCCGACAGCCCGCTGAGGGCCATACTGCCTGTCTCCCCGTCGGCGGTGCCGCAGCCCCAACCCGTCTGTACGCCGCCTAATTGCGCGGCAGATGAGGAATACCACTGTCCGGGCGACTGTCCCGGGGGATGTGGGACGATCTGCGTCACGCTGCCGCCGCGGCAGGATGCCGAAGAGGCCAGCGGCGGGGAAGATGATGCTCTTCTGACCCCGGACACGCCTGAGCCGGTCTGCACGCCGCCGGCTTGTGGTGAAGACGAGGTTCTCCTCTGTCCCAACGACTGTCCCGGCGGCTGCGGCGTCATATGCGTGACGGTTACACCCTCGCCGTCACCTACGCTCACGCCGGAACCGACCGGTGAGAGGCCCTCTCCCACGACGGAGATCCCGCCCTCTGCCACAACGGAAACTCCACCCTCCCCCACGACGGAGTCCCCACCGCCGCCGTCAGTCTCACCGACAGCGGACGTGCCGCCGACCTCACAGCCGGCAGGGTTCATCACTGGCTTCGAGACCTTCGGGGGCTGGACCCGTGGGAACGAACCGCACGGTACGTTCACACAGCAGTCCGACCGGGTGCGCAGCGGCGCGTTTGCGGCCGATCTCAGCTACAATCTGCCCGCCGGCGGGAACGATTTTGTGGTGTTCTTGCGAGACATCCCTCTGGCCGGTCAGCCGAACGTCATTCGGATTTGGGTCCTGGAGGACGGCTCCGGCAACTTCCTCAACGTGTGGATCAAGGACGCGCAGGGCGAGCGCTGGCAGGCTAGCTTCGGCCGCCTCACCGGAAGTGGATGGCGCCAGCGCGAGGCGGTGATCCAGACCGGGCAGCCGTGGCCGTGGACCCACATCGACGGGCCAAGCGATGACGAGGTCGACTATCCTATCAGCTTCGCCGGCCTGGTGCTGGATGGAGTGGAGGGCGGCCCGCGGACGGGGAGCATCGCCATTGATGATCTATCCCACGCGACGCTGGCCGACCTGCCCACGCCGTCCGCTGGGTCCGGCTCCTCAACGGGTTCTGCCACAGCCTGTGACATCGAAGCTTGGGGCTGGTTCGATGGCGCGCTCACCCTCACACCGGGGATGGCGGAGAAGATTGGATGCGCGACGGCCGAGGTGGGGACCATGAGGGCCGCTACGCAGGACTTCCAGCAGGGAATCATGCTCTGGCGCGAGGCCGGGGATGCGATCTACGTCTTCTTCGACGCGGGGGGTTACCAACGCTACCCTGACACGTGGGACGCGGGCATGCCCGAGCAGGACCCACAGTACGGGCCGGCTCCCGAGGGCTACATCCAGCCGCGGCGGGGCTTCGGCCTGGTGTGGGAGGAGCACGCTACCGTGCGGGATGGCCTCCGCTGGGCCGTGAACGAGGAGCGTCCGTGTGACGATGCGCACGTGCAGCCCTTCGAACGCGGCCTGATGCTCTCCTGCACGCACGACGTGGTGCCTGGCGCGAAGATCTACGTCTTCACCCTGTACGACGACGGCACGTACGATCTCTACATGCCTTAGGAAGGGGTCAGGGCGCCAGATCAAGCGCCTCTGCTCAAGTCCGTTCGCGTGCGATTGAAGGAACGAGCACCGTGGCCCTTTGCCAGTCCGGCACGACCCTTCACCGACGACGCGAATGGTGCGGCTGCGAGTGCCTTGACTCGCGCCGGGGAGCATGATAGACTGACATCGAAATCGGCGCCGGCTCCTGCTTGCGCCGCAGGCGAGTCGTTCCGATACGGTGGAGGCGTGCCATGGAGGCTCGTCGTCGGGTCGTGCGCGTCGGGTTCCTCGCGCTTGCCATGGCGGTGGCGTCTTGGCCGGTCGCTACCGATTCGGCCGCGTCGGTCGTACGGGCTCCTCCCGGCACGGCGTCAGCCACCTCACCGGATGGACCCTCTTCGCCTCCAGCGTCCTCCAGCTCCTCCCTTGCCCTGACAGCCGACGGCGGCACGCTTCTCGTCGTCAACCCCGACTCCAACTCCCTGACCTTCGTAGACACGACCACCCTGGTACCGGTTTTCGAGCTGGAGGTGGGCAGCGACCCCCGGACCGTGGCCGTGAGCTACGACGGGACTCGGGCCTACGTCGCCAATAGGGGCGGGGGGAGCGTCTCGGCCATCGACCTTGCAGCACGGCAGGTGATCACCACGGTGGCCGTCGGGCACCGCCCGTACGGGGTGGTCGTCAGCCCGGACGGGGGTTGGCTGTACGTGGCGGAGCAGGGCATGGACCGTCTATCCGTGCTCGATACCGTAACCTGGGAGAAGCTGGCCAGCTACCCGGTGGACGACCGGCCCAGCGGCCTCGCGCTGACCGGCGACGGACAGACGCTCTTCGTAACCCATCTGCTCGGCAACCGCATGACAGTCTTCGACGCGCCATCCGTTGTGGTTTACCTGCCCCTCGTATTGAGGCCCTGGTCGAAGTCGATGGAAGCCAGTGCCCGCCAAGGGGCCTTTGGACCGCCGAGTTCGACAACCTTGGACAAGCCGAGGGTTTCGGACAAACGCGACCGTGAGGCGGCGGAGCGCGGTATCACCCTGATATCATCCGCCGTCCCGCTATGGCCCGACAGCAACTTGATCCAGGCGGTCGTCTTGGGTCCGTGCCCACCCGGGGACGGTGGACCGTCGTCGATGGAATGCGCCTACGTCCCGCATACCCAGTCTCTCTCGAGTAACCCGAATCTGACCTTCGAGACCACTGTTCGGCCGCAGGTCTCCATAGTCGACGTCGCTAGCCGGGAGCACCTCATCGGGCAGCATTTCGATCTGAGTGGCATTGATCCACCGGCAGTGGGTCTGCCCTTTGATGCCGCTGTGACATCTGGCGGGGGTGAGCTCTGGGTGGTGAATGCCGCCAGCAATGACCTGACCGTGGTCGATCTGGAGATGCGCCAGCGGGCGGCCCACGTCGAGGTGGGGGCTAACCCTCGCGCCATTGCGCTCGCTGAAGATGGCGCCGTGGCCTACGTGAACAACACCCTGGACGGCACCGTCTCTGTCATCGATACCGGTGCATACACCGTCACAAACGTGATCACCGTGACGGACATCCCGCTGCCGCCCTTGCTGCTGCGCGGCAAGCAGCTCTTCCACACCAGCGCCGACCCGCGCCTGGCCCGCGATCAATGGATAAGCTGCAACACGTGCCACTTTGAGGGGGAGCACGACGGGCGGACGTGGACCTTCGGCTTTGCCGGCCCGCGGAACACGACCAGCCTCCTGGGCATGATCGAGACGTATCCGCTCCGCTGGTCGGGAGAGTGGGATGAGTCCGCTGACTCTGAGTTCGCCAATCGGAAAGAGAATTTCGGCAGTGGCCTGGTCGACGGGGATATGAACTGCTCCCTCTCTCCCGCGGACTGCGTCAATCACCCGCCGAACCAGGGGCGCTCCTACGACCTCGATGCCCTGGCGGCCTTCATGGACTCGCTTCAGGTGGAGATGAGTCCGTCGCACGCCCGGGGCGAGCCGCTGTCCCTGGCCGAATTGCGCGGCAAAGCCATCTTCGAGGATCCTGCCGTTGGCTGTGCCACCTGTCACCCGGCGCCACTCTACACAGACCTCCAACTCCACGACGTGGGCACCTCGACACCCGACGAGCGGATCGGCCCGGCCTTCGACACGCCCACCCTGCGCGGGCTCTACGACAGCGCGCCCTACTTCCACGACGGCAGCGCGGATCCCCTACTCGAGACGGTCACGCGGCCGAGTCCGGGGAGCGAGCACGATGTGCGCGGCCTGCTGAACGAGGAGGAGAGGGCGGACTTGATGGCTTTCTTGGTGGCACTGCCTTACCAGCAGTAAGAGGTCCGTGGCACGCACAACCCCGTGGGGGCGGCTCACGGAAGGGGCCGCTTCTCCGTCGCGATTGAGTCGTTGACGATGTGCTTTCTTGGTCGCGAAACCGGTGGGGATCAAGGGCTCGCAGGAATGGGAAGGGCGGAAGCGTGCTGCCCTACACGCTGCCGCACCTGGGTCACCGGCTCTTCCGCTGGAGCTAGAGCCCCGGATCGTCTCTGCTCTTGTTGGATTGACTTGCTGCGGCGACACGAAAACCGAGCGTGACAAGCCATGGATCATTTCAGGCTTAGGCGCTGCATCTTGATCGTCGTCGCCCTGGCGGCGTGCCTGGGCGTGGTGACGCTGGGCCTCTGGACCGAGATCCCCCCGTCTTCCGCTGTCGCTGAGGGCGCGGGGCTGGTGGCGTACGCTGGTGAGCAGCTCGCTGACGCGGCCCTGCACGTAGACGATGGCGCAGACTCTCGTCTCGTTCCGCCAACCCGTAGGGGTGAGGCGGACACGCGCCGCAGGGCCAACTCGCAGAGGGACAGGCTCCCCGTGGGCGAACGGGATCCAATCGTCGCCGCCCCCGCCGGGCACCCGGTGACCGTCGCCATCTCGGGAACGGTAACCGGTCCGGGTGGCCTGGCTGTTGGTGACGTGCGGATCAACGTCGGCTCGTACCTCGACTGGTACGAGACGGAAACGGACGCCTCCGGCTTCTATAGCGCCCAGATCGAGACCGACGGATTCCTCTGGTTCGACGTCCTTCCAGAGGTCGAGACGCGTATGGTTCAGTTCGGGCTGCTCAAGCATGGCGTGAGCGAGAGCTTTGGGCAGGACTTCAGCCTTGACCAAGGCCACCTCCTCCAGGTGGACCTCATTGGGCGCCAGGGCGACCCGCTGACCGCCGGTCAAGCGTGGTTGTCGGTTCAGCAGCTTCTCAACAAGCCGGGCCCCGACACGTACTACTTGCTGCCCTGGATCGCCGAGGATGAGTGTTACGAGAGCGTCCTACCCCCGGACATCTACTACCTGCTCACGCACAACGAGCCGGAGGGGTACCACGCCACCAGGGCGCCCTTCGACCTGCGCGATGGAGATTTGACCGCGGAGATGGTGTTGAACACGACTTACGTCCATCCCGTGCCCTACGAACCCCCTCGGGCGGAGAGGATTAGCTTTGGTTCCCCCAACGACCTGGGCGAGGTGGTCGTGACCGGCGCACCCGGGGCCGTGCTGCCATTGGCGCACGTGTTGCTGGGGAACGTCCATGCCACCCACCAGGCGCACGTGATCTCTGAGGGAGATGGGAGTTTCACCGCCACCCTCTACGCGCCGCCCGGGTCCGCCGTCCTTGTGCGGCACGGGCCGCCGGATGAGGCCTGGCAGCAGGTAGCGTATCACGGCGAGAATCTGCAGCGCTTCTCCGGAACCATCATCAACCGTCCGCACACCCACGAGGCCCCGCCAGGCAGCGTTCCCTTCGCGACAGTTGGAGGAATTGGCATCGTGGAGGGAGGGGGCGACCCGCCTATCCGAGGGTCGGTCGGCGCTGCCTGGGCTCTGAAGGGATGGATAAGGAGGGGGGCTGGTCACACGCGCACGGGTGAGGGCGGCACGACGGCGTCAACGCTATCCCTCGCTCCTGGAGAGTCCTTCGAGATCAGCGCTACGATCCGGATCCAGAGTCACGCGATCAACGCTGCCTCTGACCCCTTGGGCACTGAGGTCTCAGCCCTGGCATCGCTGGTGATGATCTACGACGAGCAGGGCCGGCCCGTGGGCTCCGAGAACTTCAGCGGCTCGAACCGCCTCACGCCCAGCGGCTTTCCCATCCGCAGCGCAGACCGTCCTCTCTACGATCTGGATCTGGAGGTCCCGGTGAGCGGCCTCCACCATGCGCAAGGGCACACGCTTGAGGGTAGTCTGGCGATCAGTGCGCACGTGCCGACGGACGTGCCGCCGGGCGTCTATCGGCCGGTGCTCCGAGTCTGGTCCTCCGGGGTTCCGACGAGCACGGAGTGGCTGTCCGGAAAGACGCTGGAGAACTACCGCACGTTCCTCCACGACGAGGCCGCGCTGCCGCCGGTCGTGATTGCCGACGAAGAGCTAGCCTCGAATAGCTCCTCAGAGGGCCGGCGGCTGATCTGGCGCCTGCTGCGGAACACACCGGTACAGGGTACCCGCGGCGCCAGCGCCCGGGAGGACGCGCAGCGCTTCCAGCCGGGCACATTCATCGTCACCCAAGGGGCGTCCTACGGGGTACCCCTGGTCGACCCACGCGGCGGCGAGCGTGTCACCTACCGGTTGGAGCCGTTCCTGCCGATGATCTCCTATTCGGAGCGGCGCACGCCGGCCCCGCCGCTGATCCCCTTCGACCTTCCCGGCGGCGAACTGTGCGTGGCGATCCGGAGGCCTGACCACACCGTGCGCGACCTCGGATGCGAGGCTTTCTCCCAGTCCTTCATTCGAACCACCACGACCCGGGCGGGGGAGGAGCTCAACAGCAACTCGGTACAGCTGGCCGATGTCTACTCCCTGAAGGTGGGCTCGGACCGATTCCACATCCATTTCGAAGAGTACGGTCACCACGTCATTACAATGATGGGTACGGTTCAAGACATCTGGGGAGCGACCTACGACGGCGGCGGCACGTACGATGTCTGGGTCGCCCGGCCCCTGGATCTGGACCCCGGGGTGCTGCCGGGAACACCGCTGGCGGTGGGCGACGTGGTGAACCCCGCCGTCCAGGTCTATCCGCGCGTGCCGGCGCGGGTTGACGTCACCACCACGCTCTACCCGGGTTCGGATCCCGCCCGCGCCGTTAGCCAGACGGTGAGCGGGCGGGCGAATCGGTACGGATACTTCGGCGGCGCTGAAGAAGGTAGTCCATTGACCGGCCCCACGCAGAGCGATCCGCTCCTTAGCGAACCTGGCGAGTTCCGAGTGGACGTCACCGCGGTCTACACCGATGCCGCCGGCGAGGTCTACCTGGGTGCGATGACCTGGGGAAGCGTGGTGATGACGCCGCCGGCGGAGGCGCAGCTGCGGGCGCACGGGCAGCGTGGTGTGGACGTCTGGGATGGAATGGCGCCCCAGTGGATTCTCTTCAACGATCTCTGCGTCCCGAACGCGCACCTCTACAATGCGTATCAGAACGGCGACATCGTATGGAGTCGTACCAGCGACGTCGCTTGCAGCGGCGACTCGTTGATCATCGCCGCCAATATGGCGGATAACGTCGGCTCCATCGCGTCTCGGATCAAGGAGCGTTACCAGCGGATGAACCCCATCATCTACGGGCCCTGGGTTGACTTCGACACGCGGATCGACGTGGGCCAGATCCCTACCTTCTCCAGTACGTCATCCGGCCTGGCTCCGCTGATGGCGCAGGATCATCAGGACCAGATCTGCTACAGTTATCAGAGCTCTCAGCGGCCGGGCGTGCGGGTCCGCGAGGACGTCACCGAGAGTGGTCACCAGGGATGCGGCTACTGGCGCTTCGACGACCTCTACGACTACCAGCTCGGCGTGGGAATCGAGGGGGATCTACCCAACGACTATAAGTTCCAGTACGTGGGGATCGTCTTCCGGGATCTCGCGAATGGAGATGCCGAGTATCTCGGACAGGGGAGTGGATGGGTTCACCTTGCCGAGGACGACGTCTCGGGCAGCCGGGTGATGCCGCCCTTCGCCGGTCCCGGCAACGGAGGTTGGACCACTCAGGGCGGCCCGATCATGACGCTCAAGGGAGAGGATATCCACATCTTCATCTTGCCTACCGGCGTTCGCCCGGGAGCGGTGCTCGAGGTGGGTGACACATTCCGATTCGCCGGTCACGTGATGCCGACGCTGGCGAGCCAAGTGGGTTTCACGGTGACGGCACCGGGCGGGACGCGGCGTGTGATAACAGGGACGGCCAATTCGATCGGCTACTTCTACGATCCGGAGGGTGATTTCGCCGTCGACGAAACGGGCCTCTGGTCGGTAGATGTCCGCGTCTGGCACGACGGACGATGCTCGGGTGGTCAGACCATGCCGCCATACCCGTCGGGCGGCGTCCTGGGGACCGATGACGGCCGCTTCTGGTTCTACGTGGTGCCTGATGACCAACCGCGTCTCGATATCTCGACGCCCAGACCGGGATTCCTGTCCATCGATGGGGAGGTACCGCCTGTGGATATCACCGGCCAGGTGCCGGACGGCCTAGGCGACGTGACCATCGACTACGCCATCAGCATGCCTGGCTTCGTGCTGGAGACCGGGCAAGTCACCCCCTCCGGAGGGGTGTACACCATCCGCTTCGATCCGACCGCGCTCCATGAGGATTTCCCCAACCTCGATCTGACCGAGCGTGAGGACCATCTGGTAGGATTGTCGGACACGTTTGCCGTGGGGCTGCTGCTCCAGGGGGAACGCGACGGTGACAGGGTCTGCCGGGCAAACACCGTGACGATCCAGGGGGAGCACGTCTTTGTGGGGGATAGCCTGCCGGAGCTGCCCTACGAGGTGGTCCTCCCCGTGGTCTTGCGGCACGGGGAGGACCGTGACCGCTGGCGGTCGTGGCAGGGAGCTGATGACAACCACAAAGGACACGAAGGTCACAAAGGACACGAAGGCCAAGAAGGATAGGATGGACGCAAGATGCGAGAGGACGTGGTGCG
>CAZIWL010000042.1:0-4777 GCA_964542755.1 uncultured Anaerolineales bacterium | reverse complement strand
GACACGAAGGCCAAGAAGGATAGGATGGACGCAAGATGCGAGAGGACGTGGTGCGCTGAGGCGAAGGGTTTTCGTGCGAAACTCGACTCGCGGGATCGGAGATCACAATGACTTGGGAGCGTTCGGCGCCCAGACGGCGGTGCGCCAGGGAGACATAGCTATGCGCAAGATCTTGGTGGTGTGCCCCGTTCTTCTGCTCGCCCTGCTGGTTCTGATGGGCCCCACGCACGCTCGGCCAGCCGGGGCCACTACCGTGACCGTCTCGGGAACGATCACCGGTCCCGGTGGCCTGCTGGTCGACAACGTCTGGATAGGTGTGGGCTCCGAGACCGATTGGCAGGAGATGACGGCTGGGCCCACGGGTGTCTACAGTCTGGCCGTGGAGACGGATGGCAATCTCCACTTCCACGTCCGGCCGGAGCTCATCGACGGGCTGGCCCAGATCAACTCCTGGGTGGATGGTGTCTCCGGCGACGTGACCCAAGACTTCACGCTAGAGGCTGGGCATCTTCTGTCGCTCCAGGTGCTGGGCAGCGGGGGGCAGGTGTTGGCAGGGGAATTCCAGCTTGAGGTTCAACCTCTGGCGCATCCCCTGCCAGAGAACATGTGGTTCAGCATGGACTGGGACGATCCTGCCGGGCCCTTCCGGGCGGTGCTGCCGGAGGACATCTACTACATCAGGGCGCATCGGACACCCGACGGGTATCATCGGACGACAGCCACGTTCGATCTGCGCTCCTCGGATGTCACCGGCACGCTACCGCTGAATATGAGCTACGTCCATCCGATCCCGTACGAACCGCCGGACGTCTCGCGGATCAGCTTCGGACCGGTGGACAAGCTGGGAGAGGCCAGCGTGTCCGGAAGCGCCGGAGCTGTGCTTCCCTTTGCCCACGTGCTGCTTGTCAACCTCAATTCGGCGCACCAGGCGTCAGCCGTGTCCGAGGCCGATGGGAGCTTCAGTGCCAAGATCTTCGCGCCGCCGGGGTCGGACGTGATGATCAAGCACGGTCCACCGATGGAGGGGCGGTGGCGCGACCTGGACGTGGGTGTCGCCGAGGGGGTTAATCCCTTCCCGGGCACGATTATCCACATCCCCCACGCGCACGCCCGGGAGGGAGGCGAAATGCCGTTCGCCGCTGTCGGCGGGATCGAGATCAACGCAGACGATGTCGGCAGCACGGTCAACTACGTGGGCGCGGCGTGGGCTATCACCGGCACCTTGGAAAGACCGACCCCTTCCGGGGCGTGGACGAGGGTTCTCACGGGTACGTACGACGGTGAGGTAGTCCCCGGGCTCTATCTGGGCGGCCTCAATTGGACGCGTCCGGCATTGGGCGACCTGGACGACGACGGGGACCTGGAGCTCCTGGTGGGCGAGGCGTTTGGCGATCTCGTCTTATACCGTAATCAGGGCTCCACCAACACGCCTGACTGGCAGTTCGAGACCCGGGACTACGCGGGGGCGGGCGGCGGCGGCAGCCCGTCCCCTGCGCTCCGGGACGTGACGGGCGATGGCGCGCCGGATCTCTTCTTGGCATCGGGATCGGGCACCCTCTCAGTCTTCTACAACCAGGGGACACCGGGGGCGCCCGCCTGGCCGACATCGCCCGATCAAGTTCTGGCTGTCGGGGGCAACCCGGCCCCCGCCCTGGAGGATCTGGATGAGGATGGCGTGGTCGACCTGATTGTTGGAACCCATCAGGAGGGGGAGGGTGGTCGGCTCGCTCACTTCGCCAACACGGGGACGATCACCGAACCGGTCTGGATTCTGCAGACCGACAACTACGTCGGCATCGCCGAGGCGGGTGGGGATGGGATTCGTCCCGCCTTCGTGGACTTGGACGGCGACGGGGACCGGGATATGCTCGCAGGCTTGTCCGGGTCTGTGGTTTGGTACGAGCGCGGGGGGACGGTCGGCAACCCGACGTGGACGCGTAACGCCAATGATCCGATCGGCTACGGCAGCGGTAGCTCCGGAACGAGTCCCACGGTGGGGGACTGGGACGGAGACGGGGACGAAGATCTGATCATCGGTGAGCACTGGGGCAGCCTGAGGTTCTTCCGAGATAACGGAAGCTCGTGGGCAGAGGAGACCCTCAACTTCCCCTTCGATCTCGGGGGCGACAGTGCCCCGGCACTGGCCGACTGGAACGGGGACGGGACGCTCGACATGCTGGTTGGACAGGCGCATGGGACGCTGCGCCGTTACGTCAATCAGGGCGATGCTACGAGGGCAGACTGGGGTCCGGCGGAGGATCTGCTGACCCTTCCGTGGACGAACCACCCGCATCCGTACCCCGCCTTCGCCGACATTGACGGGGACGGAGACACCGATATCTTCGTCGGGGAGGGCAACTGGAACGGCCCGGAGGCCGGTGGGAACTTGCGCTTCTACCGGAACGAGGGCACGCCCGCGGCCCCCGATTGGAACCTGGTGACCGCGTCGTTCCTCGGCCTCGACGTAGGGGGATGGAGCACCCCGGTCTTCGCCGACATCGATGCAGACGGTGATCTAGATCTCTTCATCGGGGATTCTGAGGGCACGCTCACCTTCGTGGAGAACACGGGCACCGCAGCGAGTCCCACGTGGGCCGCCGCTGAGCAGCCTTACGCCGATCTACACGTAGGCCCGTACGCCGCGCCGGCCTTCTTCGACCTCGACCAGGATTGCGATCTCGATCTGCTGGTGGGCCAGGAGGACGGTTGGCTGGCCTACGTGCGGAACGACGGCACCCCAAGCGGCCCAAGCTGGGAGTTGGTGACGATGCACTATCTGGACCTCTGGGTCGGGTCCCACGCCGTCCCCGCGGCTGCGGACCTCGACGGCGACGGGTTTGACGATCTGGTGATTGGTGAGGGAAGCGGGGGTATCAACGTATACCGGTATGCCGGCCCCGGCACGTCCCCGGCCTCCGGCAACAGGTTCGGGCCAGGGGATGAGCTCTTGATCAAGGGGACCCTCTCCCTGCACGGCCCGGCTATCACCGCCACCACCGATCTGGGGGCGATCGACGTCATCGGCGGTGCCTGGCTGATGAAGCTGTTCGCGGAGGACGGACGGCCGCTGCCGGCGCAGAACACGTTCATGTCCTCTATGCTGACGCCCTCCGGCTTCCCTATCCAGCGTCCGTCCCGCACCGGGCTGGAGCTGGACGCGGTCTCATTCGACGTCACCAACCTCCGCTACGACCATGGTCACCGGATTGTGGGGGATCTGCGGGCGACGGCCGTCCTACCCGACGATCTGTCCGCCGGGGTCTACCGTCCGGTGCTATGGGTGGAGGTCTCGGGCGTCCCAACCGACACGAGCTGGCTGGCGGCGAACGTCGTCCGGTACACGTTCTCCCCTTGGGACGCCCCCCTGCCGCCGATCACCGTGGGCGAGCCCGGGGATCCGCGGCTGATGTGGCAGCTCCTGATGGATGACTTCGTCCAGGGTACCTACGGCACGAGCGCCAGGGAGGACCAAGGTGCATTCGGACTGGCATCGGAGATTGTCTCTCAGGGCGCACCTTACTACGCGCCGCCCATTGACGTCCAGACTGGCCAGCCCATCACGTACCGGATGGAGCCCTTCCTACCTATGATCTCGTTCACGGACCGCCGCATGCCGACACCTCCGCTTCTTCCCTTCGAGCTACCCGGCGGTGCGCTGTGCGTCACCGTCGAGGGGCCCGACGGCGGGCAGACGGACCTGGGATGCGAGGCCTTCGCGCAGTCCTTCAACCGCACCAAGACCACGCGCGGCGGGCACGACCTGAACAGCGGCACGGTACAGATCGAGGACGTCTACTCGCTCAAGGCTGCCGCGGATCGATTCCGTGTCGCCTTTGGGGAGTATGGTCATCATGTGGTGACGATGACCGGCGTGGTCAGCGATGTATGGGGGAACGGCTACGTTGGTGGAGGGACGTACGACGTCTGGATCGCCCATCCGCTCGACATCGATGCCGGGGTGTTGCCGGGTACCCCGCTGGCCGTAGGCGATGCGTTCAATCCCTCGCTCCAACTCCACCCCCGCGTGCCTGCCGACGTACGGCTGACCCTCACCCACTATCCTGGCTCAGACCTGTCCGCGGCCGAGACGTACACGATCTCCGGACGGGCCAATCGCTATGGCTTCTTCAGCCCCCTTGCCACGGCTTCCCCTATCACACTCAGCTCCCCCGGCGAGTACCGGGTGGACCTGACGGCGACCTACATCGACGCATCGGGCGAGATGCGTATGGGCAGTATGACATGGGGCGCCGTCGTGATGACTCCGGAGGGCGAGGCGGATCTGGTCGCCCACGGCCGGCGCGGCGTCGATTTCCTGAGCACCATCCCCAATCACTGGTTCGTCTCGTGCCGCGATCTGAGCTACAACCCGGCCGACGTGGGGCACACCTTCAACCCCTACTACAACGGCGACATCCTGTGGAGCCGGATGAGTGACGGCGGGTGCGGCGGGGATTCCCTCCTCCTGGGGGCCAGCGTGCAGGATACTGTGGGGACGATCGCCAACGCTGTCTGGGCCAGGATGCAGCGGCAGGACGTGCCGCTCAGCATGCCCGGCACCCCAAGCGAGCGGTTCGCCGTAGGTGAGATACCGTTGTTCATCAGCACGCTTTCAGGCCAGGTGCCCCAGTTACTGCTCGGCAATACGGGGGAGACGTTGCCGGACGACATCGACCAGATCGCGTACAGCTATCGCAGCTCGCAGCGACCGGGCACCCGGGTGCGCGAGTTCGTGGCCGAGGACGGTGAGACTGGCGGCTACTGGCGGCTCGACACG
>CAZIWL010000041.1:0-31189 GCA_964542755.1 uncultured Anaerolineales bacterium | reverse complement strand
GCCTCATCCACGCCGGGCAGGGGCTGTTCCAGGAGTCTCCTGGCCCGGGAGCAGTCCAGCGTGCAGTCGAGGGGCCGGTCCAGTCCGCTTTCTTGGCTGAGGGCAGGCACGATGCCCGTTGGGTCGGCGCCGTGGAAAGAGGCCAAACGCACGCCGAAAGCGTAGCGGGAAAGGGGTTGGCTTCCCGCGACGTGGAGTACGGCTGTCCGTCCAGCCGTCAGGCCGGGTCGACCGGCAAGCTCGAGGAGCGCTGATGCGAGGCTCCCTACCCAGATGGGACTGCGCATCTCGTCCGTGAAGAGACGCACGGGCTGTCCCTCGCGCAGATCTCCGACGACCCAGCGGGTCTGGCGGTCCCATGCCTCCCAGGGTGCCTTGCCGCCGTGCTGCTCCCCGGCTGGCGCACCGGGGCCGTAGATTAGGGACGTCCGCACGATGATGGATCGAGCCCTCGACTCCTTGACCTCACGCTCCGCCTGGGCTTTGCTGTGCCCGTAGGGCGTAATCGGGGATGGTGCATCCTCCTCGATGTAGGCACCCTTCTGCCCGTCGAACAGAACGTCGGTGGAGATGTGGATCAGACGGGCATCGACAGCATAGGCAGCCTCAGACACATTGCGTGTCCCGATCTGATTCACTCCCACGAAGTCATCGCCCTGACCGGGATTGAGGGCAGCCGTATGGATGATGACCTCAGGCCGTGTCTCCTCCACCAAGCCCAGGACAGCCGATCGGTCTCGCACGTCCAGCCGCTGGCAGCGCACCCCCTCGGCTTGCACCGGATTGGAGAGATAGCAGGCTGTCACATCCCAGTGAGATCGGGCCAGGCTCACGACCCAGTGCCCCAGGAATCCACTGCCTCCGGTGACGAGCATGCGATGTTGCGCCAACGTCAGCATCTCCTCCTCATAGGTCCGGAAGCGCTTCTCGTATCGGCGGCTGGTTCCGAACCATTGCTGGACAAAGTGAACGGCTTGCGGTTATCATGGGTTGATGGTGGAAAGGCCTGGCGGCTTGTCTGCCTCGTTTGAAGCAGCGCGTATTATACAGGAACGGCAGGAGTAGAACACCTATGGATCCACTGAGCACCTTCTTCCATCCCCGCGGCGTGGCGGTCATCGGCGCCAGCTCACAGCGCGACAAACTCAGCTATGGGGTACTGCACAACCTGAAAACCCACGGCTATGACGGGTACATCTATCCCGTCAATCCCAAGGGAGGGGAGATCCTCGATCTCCAGGTCTATTCCTCGGTAGACGGCGTCCCCGATCCCGTTGACCTGGCCGTGATCATCCTGCCTCCGGAGCTCTCCATCAAGACACTGGAGGCGTGCGGCGAGAGGGGGATCAAGGCAGCTGTCGTCGTCGCCAGCGGATTTGGCGAGCTGGGGTCCGGCGGGGAGGAACGAGAGGCCAAGCTGAAGGACGTGGTGGACCGGTACGGAATGCGGCTCATCGGGCCGAACTGCATCGGCGTGCTGGACACGGCGACCCGGGTCGACACGACGTTTCTGACAGCTATGCCAATCCAGGGAGGCATCGGCTTCGCATCCCACTCCGGCGCCATCTGCGGGGGCACGGTAGACTGGGCGAACACCGTCGGCTTCGGGTTCTCGCGGGTCATCAGTCTCGGGAATCAAGTGGACGTCAACATGGCCGATGCCCTGACATCCCTGGCGGAGGACCCACACACGAAGGTCGCGGTGGCCTACATCGAGGGACTCCCGCAGGGTCGTGCCTTCGTCGACGCCGCGCAGAAGCTGACTGCCCAGAAGCCCCTGGTCGTCATTAAGGCGGGCCGCACGCCCAGCGGAACGCGGGCCGTGGCATCCCATACGGGGGCCCTCGCGGGGGCGTCGAGAGCCTTTGAGGCGGCCTGCTGGCGAGCCGGGGCACTCCAGGTCGACAATCTTGAGGAGGTGATTGACGCGGGCCTGGCGCTGGCTTACTGTCCCTCATTGACCGGGACCGACGTGGCCCTGCTCACCAACGCCGGGGGGCCGGCGGCCGTGGGCGCAGACGCTTTGGATCGGCAGGGCCTGCGACTCGCCAGCTTGAGCGATGAGACTCGGGCGGCATTGAGGGAGGTCTGTCCGCCGGGGACGATGACGGGCAATCCGGTGGATATGCTCGGGGGGGCTGCCCCTGAGCACTTCCGAGAGGCCTTGGGTGTGCTTGAAGCAGCCCCGGAGGTCCACGGTATACTGGTGGCCTTCGTGCCACAGGCCCTCACCGGGCCCCCGGAGATCGCGCGGGTCGTCGGTGAGGCGGCCGAGGGTTTCGAGAAGCCCACGGTCTGCTGCATCTACGGCGGTGAGGACATTCACGAGGCCGCTCGTCGCCTCCACGCGCGTGCCATCCCGCACTATCTGACCCCGGCGAGGGCAGCCTTTGGCCTCGGCGCGCTGCGTCGCTACCAGGAAATCCGCGGGGTCTCCCGTGAGGAACCCGAAGTCCTAACCGGAGTTGACTCAGACGGGGCCGAGGCCGTGCTGAGGGGCGTGTCCGGACAGCAGATTCTGGATGCGCACAGCGGCGCCGAGCTGGCGGCGGCCTACGGACTCCCCGTGCCTCCCTCGGCCGTGGTCGCCACAGCAGGGGACGCGGTCGCGGTCGCGGATGAGCTGGGGTATCCGGTGGTGCTCAAGCGGGTGGCCCCGGGCGTCGTTCATAAGAGCGACGAGGGGGGCGTCGCTCTGCGTCTGGGCGATCGCGCCGCGGTGCAAGACGCCTTCGACCGCATCGTGGAGGAGGGTGAGCGGGCCTTCGTTCAGAGGATGATGCCTGCCGGGCTGGAGGTTATCGTCGGGGCACAGCGGGACCCCCAGTTTGGCCCGCTAGTGATGTTCGGCCTGGGCGGCGTCTACGTCGAGGTCTTCGAGGACGTGGCGTTCCGCCTCGCACCCTTGAGTGAGAGCGATGCCCGCGCTATGGTGCTGGAGACCGCCGCGGGGAAACTACTTCAGGGCGTTCGCGGGAAGCCTCCACGTGACTTTGACGCCGTTGTCGATGCGATCCGCCGCGTAGGTCAGCTCATGAGCGATGTACCTGAGATTTCGGAGATCGATCTGAATCCCCTCATAGTCGGGAAGGAAGGCGCGGGAGCATGGGCCGTGGATGTACGCGTCATCCTCGGGTAGGACCCGTTGCGAGTTCTCGCCGTCCGATGCTCGAGGCGCGCTGTCGACCCAGGCCAGGTCCGCAGGGGCCGACCACGGAGGAGGCCTGCGGAGTTTGTAACGCCGTCAGGGGAAACTGAAGATGATACGGCGATGCGACCATACGGATTTCGAGGCGATTCTGTCCATCATCAACGCCGCGGCCCAGGCCTATTGGGGCGTGATCCCCGAGGACCGATGGAAAGATCCCTACATGCCTCGGGCCGAGCTGAGCAAGGCGATTGACAGCGGCGTTGTATTCTGGGGTTACCAGATGGACGCGGACCTGATCGGCGTCATGGGTATTCAAGACGTCGCCGACGTGACCCTCATCCGACATGCCTATGTCCGCCCAGATAGCCAAATGCGGGGCATCGGAGGCCTACTCCTGGCTCATCTTCGCCGTCAGACGAATCGACCTATCCTGATCGGGACGTGGGCCGACGCGGCTTGGGCAACCCGTTTCTATCAGAAGCACGGCTTTCGGTTGGTCCCGCAGAAGGAGAAGAGACGCCTACTCCGGACCTACTGGTCCATTCCCGAGAGGCAGGTCGAGACTTCGGTGGTCTTGGCCGATGACCAGTGGTTCGGCAAGAAGTAGCTCAGACAGCTGGATCCGACGTGGACAAAGAAGCGGTACTGGGGCCACCCACATCGCTGGAGCAGCCGATCAGGCACTGCGGGGCTGACTACACCGGTCGCAAGACGTACGTCCGTGTTCTGGCTGGCGACCAAAGCAGGCTGGTCAACGCAGACACGGGGTGTCGATGCTGCTGGCTGCCCCCCTCTTACCCCGAGCGCAGGGACTGTCCCATCAACTCCTGCTGCGTGGGAAGAGGTCTCGATCTCTGCGGCGAGTGCGATGCATTCCCCGGGTGTGAGCTGCTTCGCCCGTTCTATGCGCAGCCCGGGTATGATGCTCTGAGAGATCGGGTTATCCAGGCCATTCGAGAGCGGAGGAAGCATTAGACTGGCACCGGCCTGCGCGATGGGTCGACTTGATGGAGTCTGCTGCGGCGGACGAGAGGGCTGACTCGAGCCCAAGTATCTCGCCCGGTCCTGGCGGGCGCAGCGGTAGGAGCCGGGCGACATGATGAAAGGACAAGAGGAGATGGGATGATTCTTCCCTGGGGCGGCGATGAAATCACGGTGGGTCTCCCGGATCATTGGCGACTGAGCGGTGTCCTCGAGCCGGATGGCGGCAGTGCCGTAGAAGAGCCGCGGGCGGCAGTCCGGGCAGCCCTGGCATCTCCCGTGGGGGCACTGCGCCTGAGCGATCTAGTGAGCGAGGCGGCGTCGGTGGCACTGGTCGTTGACGACGCGAGCCGCCCGACACCCGTGGATGTGATCTTCCCTGCCGTACTTGAGGAGTTGGAACGAGCTGGGGTCGACAACGAACGGGTTACCTTGGTCACGGCGCTGGGCGTCCACCGTCCCATGACTCGGGCCGAGGTCGAGGGTCGACTCGGCGGCCCCCTGCCCGAAGGTGTGCGCTGGGAGAACCATGATTGTGATGATGACGATGTGCTGGACGCCTTGGGCGTGACCGAGAGGGGCACACCCGTGCTCGTCAACAAGCTGATCTCCCGCGCCGATGTCGTCGTCTCCATCGGTTGCATCGAGCCTCACATCATCGCTAGCTTCGGGGGCGGCTACAAGAACCTGGTTCCGGGCGTCGCCGGTCGGCAGACCATCGCCCACAACCACACCCTCAACTGCACACCGGAGACCTTCAACATGGTCGGACAGTCCATTGATCGGAATCCCATGCGCCTTGATCTCGAAGAGGCGGGTGGAATGGTGAAAGGAGATGTCTTCATCGTCAATGCCATCCTGAACAGCCGGCAGGAGCTTGTGCGGGTCGTCGCCGGGGATCCCATCGAGGCTCACCGCCGGGGGGTGGGCGACAGTCAGCGTCTCTACGGCGCTCGGGTTCCCGCGCCTGCTGACGTCGTCATCACGGACTCCCATCCCATGGATCAGGATCTCCGCCAGGGTGTCAAGTCGTTGGCGAACACGATTCGGGCTGTGCGCCGCGGGGGTGTGCACATCACGCTGGTGAAGGCCACCGAGGGCGTGGGCGTCTTTGGGCTTGCCGACAGCCAGCTGCCCCTGGGTCGCCGGGCCTTGAGGCTCCTCTCACCCCTCTTGCTCCGGCTAGTCCCCCGCTTGAAGACCAAGGGCCTCGGGGAAGAGGATCGCTTTTTCCTCTACTTCGCCCTGCAGGCCATGCGCCACGCCGAGCTACTGATCTACGCACCCACAATCCCAGAGGACATCCGCGCCAGCCTCCCCTTCGTGACCTTCGTGGACAGCGTTGACGAGGCGCTGGAGATCGCTCGGCGACGTTTCCCGGGTCAAACTGATGCCTTGGTCTTCCCGTGCGGAGGGATCACCTACCCGATCCTGCCCGCCGAGCAGGGTTGAGTAAGACTCGCCGTCCGATCCGTCCGCAGCTGCCTCTTTGACGCTCGTCCGGCTTCATGGGATAATGCTTGAGTGATCGAGGTAAAGCAAGACTGCCGGAGCAATCATGTCTGAGCAACAATGCGTGCGCAACCGTGTAGTGAGGATGTCCGGGTGCGTCGGACGCTTCGCTGATGGCTGATCTGATCTCGAGACCATGATCCTGGAACAGGCTGACGAGGATAGGCTGATTGCGGCTGCCCAGCGAGGCAATCTGGATGCCTTCAACGAGCTTGTGCTGGCGTACCAGGACCGCGTCTATAACCTCGCCTATCGGATCATGGGCGACCCCGCCTCGGCCTCCGACGCCACGCAGGAGGCCTTCATTTCTGCGTTCCATCACATCGAGGATTTCCGTGGCAAGTACCCGAGCTCATTCAAGTCGTGGCTGATGCGCATCGTGTCGAACGCATGCTACGACGAGCTGCGGCGACGCAAGCGGCATCCCACCACGTCCATCGAGGATTTCGAGGTGGAGGAGGAGGCCAATCCTGCGCTAATCAGCGAGGCGGAGAGCCCGGAGGAGGCGACCGAGAGGGAGGAGGTCGCTCAAGCCCTCGAGGTTGGCATCCAGACCCTGCCGGAGGATCAGCGCGTGACGCTGGTCCTGGCGGACGTGCAGGGGCTCACCTATCAAGAGATATCGGAGGTTACCGACGTGCCCCTGGGCACGGTCAAGTCGCGTCTCGCGCGGGCCCGCGGCAAGCTTCGCGATTACCTCCGCGACCAGGGGGAACTTTTGCCGGTCCAATACCGTCTTAGTGGAGAAGGGCAGAGTGCATAAGCGGACGGCGACTGGAAAGAATGGATTGACGAGAGAAGATGGTGTCATTGTTTGACGGATCCGGAGACAGAGAGCAAGCTCGGCGCGACGAATTGCTCTCGGCATACCTCGACGGCGAGTTGAGTGAGGAGGAACGACGCACGCTGGAAGCCCGCCTTTCGCGGGATCCAGAGCTGCGCGCGGACTTGCGGGCCATGCATCGCACCGTCTCATTGATGAGAGAGCTCCCACAGGTTGAGGCGCCCCGGAACTTCATCCTGACCCCGTCTATGACGGAACAGCAGGTCCCCGAGAAGAAAGCGGGTACGCGGCGTCGAAGGACTACCTGGGTGGCGCCCTTCCTCACTGCGGCAACGACCGTGGTGAGCCTCCTTTTCGCCATCGTGTTGGTCGGGGATCTGCTGCTCTCCAGGATCGGCGGCATGGCTTCAGCCCCTGCGCCCCTGCGCCAGGCAGACGAGGCTCCCGCCGTTGCGCTCGAAGCGGCGCCGACCGATGAACGGGAAGGGGAGCGGTCTTATTCGACCTCCCTGCCCTCACCGCCACCTCCACCTCCACCGACGGCAGAGGCCCAGGAGAAGGAGATGCTGGAGGAACCGGAGATGGCCATGGAGGAGGAGGCGTCAGCGACCGAGGCCATGAGGGCGACGCGCGCTCCTGCTGGGGCCGGGGCCCTCTCGCCTCCCACGGCCGGCGACGCCGTGACCGATGAGGTCGGTGCTCTCTCCCAACCGACAGCGGCACTGACGGTGACACCGGTGCCCGACGGTTTCTCCACGCCGACTGTGGCGTCCACTGTAACCCCGGCGGTGGTGCTGACATCGACCATTCCACCGGAGGAACCGGCGGTCTCTGAGGATGCGTTGGGCTTGCTGGAACCGAGACCTGGTGAGCTGGAGGTCTCCCCGCCGGTCCCCGAGGAGGGGCAGGATGTGACCGAGTTCCGTGAGCCGAGGCGCATACCTCTCCGCGTGGTCGAGATCGTTCTCGGCCTCAGCTCTCTGATGCTGCTCATCGTCACCGTCCAGGCCTGGCGTCGGCGTTAGGCACCCTCCGGCCTGTGAGACAGTACGGACTCCGGCTCTGGCACGACGCTGGCGGGCTGCCCTTCTCCCCGACTGACCGGGCGCGACCCCGAAGAAGGCAAGTGCTTGGCTCGCCCACTCGAGCTTAACTACTGCCCCCGCTGCGGAAACCCCCTGCAGGTGAAGGATGCCTACGGGCGCCGGCGCCGGTATTGTCCTGTGTGCGACCTGATTGTCTTTCGCGAGCACAAAGTCGCTGCCGGGGCGGTTGTGGAGCACGGTGGGCGAGTGCTCCTTGTTCGGCGGCGACTGGGGCCGCGGCGGGGTCTGTGGACGCTGCCCGGTGGTTTCGTCGACTACGGCGAAGAGCCGGCTGCCGCGGCGGTACGCGAATGCCGCGAGGAGACCGGGCTTCAGGTAGAGATCACGGGCTTGTTGAGCGTGGTCGGAGGACAGGAGCATGAGAGCGGGGCCGATATCGTCATCATCTACCGGGCGCAAACGACTGGCGGAGAGCTCGTCCCTGCCGATGACGTCGACCGTGCCGCGTTCTTCGCGTTTGACTGTCTACCACCCTTGGCCTTCGATGCTACCCGCGAAGCGCTGGCTGTCTGGAAGACGTCCCACACCGGCTGACCCCACCCCGAACACCCATCTCAAACCTGGTTCCGACTCCTCGCAGAGCCTTAATCGAGGCCGAGCTGATGGATGACTAGCGGGTGCCCTATCGTCGAGCCTTGCGGCTCGTGGAGGGACCTGATCGGTGCCTGTCGTTCGACAGGACAAGACAGACTCGTGCACCAAGTGTGGTTTGCAGCGATCCACGTGCGTCGTAGGATACGCGACTCACGCGCCGCGTGCGTGGCGGTGACAGCGCGTTAGTGTCCCCGTAGCTACTCGAGAGATTGACACGGCCCCTCGATCAGGGTATCTTATCTTGGTGATGCCCAACTCTATGGCTGATCTGTTGAAGAGGCTGCGCCATCTGACGCGCGAGACCCCGCACACGACTGCTGTTGGGGCGGCTGCCTTGCTGGCCCTGGTCGGCGTTTTGGGATTCTTCGTGTCGCCGACGTACGGGCGCTGGGAGATTCCACAGACCGTGCCTCCCGCGGAGGTGCAGGAGGCGGTGAGGGACCCGGCTGCGACATCCACGCCCGAGCCCACGGCGACGGCTGTGCTGCTCCCGGACGAGGCACAGGTCCCGATTCTCATGTACCACTACGTCTCCGAGCTCCCTGAAGATGCGGACGTCTACCGTCAAGATCTTACGGTGCCGCCGGACGCGTTCGAAGCGCAGCTGGCGTATCTGGACGAGGCGGGCCATAGTCCTATCTCCCTCACCGATCTTCATCTCCATCTGACCGAAGGCTATCCGCTGCCGGACAAACCCGTGGTTCTCACCTTTGACGACGGCTACCGCGACGCCTATGAAGTGGTCTTTCCCAAGCTGCTGGACCATGGCTTCACCGGGACGTTCTTCGTCCTAGCAACCCCGGCGCACTACGAGAGCGATGCCTATCTCACGTGGTCTCAGATGAGGGAGATGTCTGAGGCAGGCATGGACATCCAGGCCCACGGGAGGGATCACGTTGATCTCCGAGGGCGTTCCTACGATTTCCTGGTCTACCAGACACTGGGTATCCGGGAGGCGATCGAGTTCCACACCGGTCGCACCCCTCGCTTCTTCTGCTACCCCGCGGGTCGCTGGGACGACGATGTGATTGACGTGCTGGACTCGGCAGGGTATTGGGGTGCGGTGACGACCGAGTGGGGAAGGACTCAGACTTACGAGGACCGTTTTACGATGCCCCGCCTAAGGGTGCGCGGTGAGGCAAGTCTAGAAAGCTTCGTTGCTTGGCTGGAGGGAGAGTGACCCGGGGGCGCCGGCGCCGACCCACGCAGCTGGCGGCATGTCTCTCGGATGCTCAATTCTGAGCCGAGTGGAAGGAGCTCCCCATGACGATGAGAAGGGGAGCTCCTGGTCCATAGTCCCGCTGGTCATCTCAGTCAGGCACCGGCGGGGATACGTCAGAGGGTACTTCACGACGGGGCAGGCGGGCCACTAGCGGTTGGGCTCGCACATCACCATGGTCCGTCCACGCTCGTCCGTGTGGACTTCATACCTCACGCCATCCGCTTCCAGGATGACTCGATAGCCTGGCGTGACCACTTGAGCGTAGGACTTGCCCGGCTCGGGACAACCTAAACTTGCATCCGGCCATTCGTAGGCTTTGACGGACATGACGTCGATGTCCTCAGCCGGGATACCCAGCTCATCGGCCAGATAGTTCACGGCGGCGTGAGCCCCTGGTTCCTGGTCCTCCTCACAGATTCGAATCATCTCTCCGGTCAGGTCTGTATGCAATTCGTAGGTTTTTCCCTCGGCCTCTAGCAGAACCCGGTAGCCCGGGGTGATGACCTGAGCATACGACTCTTCCGGGCTCGGACACCCCAGGCTGGCATCGGGCCATTCCACTCGCTGGATCGAAACGCGGTCCACCCTCTCCAGCGGTAGGTCCAACGTCTCGACCAGGTGTGTTCTAGCCACCTCCATCACCCGATCCGCTTGCGCTGCTCCTGATTCGCCCCCGTCGGGCGTTGGCTCTGAGAGCGGACTCGTCTCTGCCGGTGGCTTGGGGCTCGGGGTTGTCGGCGGAGAGAGCGGGCTCTCTCCGATAGATGGAACCGTCGGCTCAACCGGGGCCTGCGTTTCCGTCACAGCCTCTGAAGAGGGCTCGGATGCCCTCCCACAGGCTGCGAGCAGCACGACAAACAATGCCGATGCAATAGCTGATCTTGCGTCCATAGTCATTCCTTCCTTCGTTGTGCGCTTCCGCTCACGGGAACGATGCCTGGATTCTACCCGGGCGCCGGGCCGGTGACCAGATCCCCTCTGTCAACGTCGGGTCACAGACCCATCCCCGCGGGTCCCAGTTCGGCGCAGCCACATACATACGATAGACGTGGCCTGGATGCCGTTTGTTCCACATGAGCGAGACCGG
This sequence comes from uncultured Anaerolineales bacterium, assembly GCA_964542755.1. Classification (GTDB taxonomy): domain Bacteria; phylum Chloroflexota; class Anaerolineae; order B4-G1; family B4-G1; genus SKLM01. The sequence continues at coordinate 20,752 of CAZIWL010000041.1, read as the reverse complement.
GGGCCATCGAGCCCCCGGTCTCAGTTACATGAGTCAGCCCGGTTAGCTGGCCTACTACTCCTCACCTCCAACACCGCTGCTCTCCTCCGACGCTCCTGGTGGAGGCTCAATTTCGACCATCACCGGTTCGACCTGTGCTTCTGTCCTTGCCGGAGTCCGATCAGGCACGTAGCGCACCGTCCCGAAGCGGGTGAGGACTACGGCACCCAGCCCGAGGGACCCGATAAGGAACGTGACTAGCCAACCCAGAGGCGAGAGACAGAAGGCGTTGCTCAGACCAACAGCCACGAGCGTGATGATCAGAGTTCCCAGGCTGGCGCTCCAGATTGGCGTCACCTTTCCTGCTTTCACTGCCCGCAGGAATCGCTGCCCGATCCTGGCGCCGACGGCAAGCCAGCCCAGCAATCCCGCGGCGCTGAGAGCCAGGGCCACGAGAATGGCGGCCGGCGAGAGACAGATTGTGATGGCCAGTGCCGTGACCAGGGCTGATCCGGCGATGACCGTCAGCAGCCCAACGCCCAGGCTGGTCCCGGGCGATTCAAAGACTGCGTGTCCCACCCGGTCGGTGGCCTCGGGCCATATGAGTGCCACCAACCCACCAATCGCGGCAACGACGAGCACGGTCACCACGCGGCGGACCATCCGAAAGATCCAGCGCAACAACTGCTCCACGCTGGAGATCCACAGAGGATCTGGATCTGAGGGCGGGATCTCGATATTCAGGCCCGGTTGTGCGAACTGACCGAAAGGGATGCCACGGATAATCGGCCCCTCGATGATCCTGCCGTCGACTCGAGTGCCCTCACCGCGCTCGATGTCGCAGTTCCAGGTGCAGACGATGTCACCTTGAACGCGGGCATCGCCCTCAAGCTGGATAGCTCCGTTGGAGGCGATCAGGTCGCCCCTCACGTCGCCTGCCACCTCGGCACTCCCATTCCAGATGACCACGTTCCCGCTCACCCGACTGCCCGTTTCCAGGAACGCGTCGCCGTTGAAGACGACCAGGTCACCGTCCAGCGTCTCGTCCTCACCGAGCGTGTAGTCCTCGTTCCAGATGACGACCCCATCGTCGGGGAGTTGGTCGGCCGCCGTCACCGGCGCCAGCGGCAAAGCTATGCCCCCCAGGACGACCAGTGACAACCAGATCATGACTCTTCTCACCATTGTCTCACCTCCATCCACAATTCAGGGATGTGCTATTCCACGATCCCTTCTTCCATCAAGCGCACATTGCCGACCCCGGTCAGGATGCTGACGGTCAGCTCTAGATCGGATTCACCGTAGGCGTCGTTCGTGTATGTGCCGCCCATCTGTCTCAGGCCGTACGCTTCTACGTTTGTCAGCCCGCCCCGAGTCTCCACCTTGACGCCGACATCGGCCGGGAGCGTCAGTCTGAGCGTCCCGGCACCCGCACGGATCGTCAGATCTGCGGACCGACGCCATGCGCCAGTCAAGTCCACGCTCATATCGCCTACCCCTCCGTGCACCCTGAACGCCTCGGGGCTTGCGTTTCCCACCCGGAGAATCTCCATCTTGGAGGCACCGGCGTCTATGGTCAAGCGATCCATCGGGATGGGGCTCGGCTCATCGAAGCGGAGGACGAAGTTTCCAGCCCCAAGATCGACGTCCAGATCCGAGACCCGCAGGCCAGATAGATCGAGCCTCCCGTCGCCGGCCCCGGCCTTCACGTTGAGTGCCAGCGGTATCGCGGGCGAGAACTCCAAGTCCCACTGGTTCCGCACGCTTCCGCTGGGAACGCCCCACCTCTGCTCGTCTCCCCCCTGCCTGACGGTTAGCTCATCCCCTTCAGCGATCACCTCAGGGGCCCAATGCTCTACGTTGTACCGGAAGACACCATCCAGGAGCCTGTCGGAGACCCCTGCTTCGATCTCCAGTTTGCCGGCACCGAACACCACGTCCACGTCGCAGCAGTCACCTTGCGGGAGCGGAACGGATTCGCGGATCTCCTTGATCTCTCCGACCTCGATCGTTGGAACGCTGATGTTGATCTCCGGGATACGTGGCGTAATCGTACACGCCAGCGACGTGATCAATACGGCGGAAGCGGCAAGTAGTGGAGTAAGCTTTCTCATCGTCATCACCTCTCATCCTAGCCATCTCTGAGACTCGGGCTCGGACTGCTGGAATGGTTGGGATCCCTTCACCCGCCTGACCTCCAACTCGATCCGAGCACCCCGGGCTAACGTGCAACGCGAAGTCTGCGCAGCGTGACAATCCACAGGCCGTTGAGAATCAAGGCCGCAAAGACGCTGCCCAGGGCCAGAGCTCCGAGCGGCAGGGCAAACTGATCTAACAGAGCCACGAAGACCCTCGTCACCCCCGCGAACACAACAAGCAACTGGGTCATGGTCTCGCCTGCGCCGGCCAGCAGGGCCGGGGCGGCGCCCAGGCTGCCGGACAGCCCCAAACCAAGGGGTATCAGCGTCAGCCCAGCTAACGCGGCAGCCCCCAGGCCCAGCACGATGCCTCCTACCACGGCGCGACGGGCTTGATCTCGACGGTCGATGCGATGCATGATCTGCGCCTTCAGATGAGAGGGCGCCGGACGCACCACCGCCGACCTGAACAGGGTCTCGACGGCGCGTACTCTCTGCCATTCCGACCGGCACACGTCGCAGTCTACCAGGTGCTGCTCCAGAGCCCGGTCCGCCTTGGGATCGATTGGCCCATCCAGCCGTGCCAACATGAGGTCCCTAGCTCGTCTGCAGCGCATAAGCTTCTCCTTCCATCTGTTCTGCGAGCGCGCGCCTGGCCCGATAGAGCCGTGACTTGACGGCGCTCACCGTGAGATCCAGGACGTCAGCGATCTCATCGTACGGGCAGTCATACCAGTAGTGGAGGGTCATAGCGGCTCGGTCCGTAGGCGACAATGAGCCCATCAAGTCTTGTACCCAGGCCTCCCGATCCCTCTCAGTGACTACAGTCTCGGGATTCGGGCTGGCGCTTGCCAGCCGGACTGGCTCGGCTATCTCCTCTTTCAGCGGCAGCCAGTCAATTCGCCGACGCCTGAGCTGATCGATGCAATAGTGCGAGGCTATGGAGAGCAGCCACGTGCTGAAAGGACGGTTCGGGTCGTAGCTGTCGAGATACCGGTAGGCTCTTATGAACGCCTCTTGAGCCGCGTCCTCAGCCTCGGGTCCATTCCCCAGCATGCGGTATGCCAGGTTATACACGGGATTCTGGTAGGCCTCCACCAAGTGCCCGAAAGCGGTCGTGTCACCTTGTCGGGCGGCCGCTATCCACTGTTCTTCCTCATTCACGTGCTGTTCCACGAAGCCTCTTTGTCCTCCTCACGGATACCCGCTGCACTATGCACTACGTATTATAGGCGATTAGGTTGCACCCAAAAACTGGGCACCGCCAAGGATGCAATCGGTTGCCTTAGGCTATGAGAACGAGTATACTTATCCGGCGTGCCCACCCAATCCTGTGACCTTAGGGCGCGTGGAATGGCTCACCCGAGTTCAGGAGATCACCTATGTGGCAAGCGTATCATACTCCCACCAGCCTCGAGGATGCCCTTCGCCTGCTATCTGAGCACGCGCCGAGCGCTCGCATCATCGCCGGCGGCACGGATCTGTTAGTCGAACTGGAGCGGGGCACCCGAGAGACGGATGTCCTCATCGATGTAACCAGGATCGGCGGGTTGAACCGCATCACGCTTCGCGACGGCTGGATCCACGTCGGCCCGACCGTCACGCACAACAGCGCGGTGGCCTCCGAACTGCTTGTGGAGCGCGGCTATCCTCTCGCGTTGGCTTGCTGGCGGGTGGGTACGCCGCAGCTCCGCAATCGAGGGACCATCGCGGGTAACCTCGTCACAGCCTCGCCTGCTAACGATACCATTGCGGCCCTCTGGGCTCTCGACGGCCAAGTCGTGCTGCAGAGCGTGGATGGCAAACGTACCCTGTCGCTGAAGAAGCTCTACCAGGGAGTGCGAGAGACTGATCTAGCCCCGCACGAAATGGTGACGGACATTGTCTTCCCGGCGCTGAAGCCGGACCAGCGCGGTACGTTCGTCAAGATGGCGCTGCGGCGCGTCCATGCCATAGCCGTAGTCAACACCGCAGCCGTCTTGTCGTTCGACGACGAGATCGTCGCCGATGCCCGGATTGCGTTGGGGAGTGTAGCCCCGACCGTCATTCGCGCGCGCGAGGCCGAGCAAGCTCTGGTGGGGCGGCGCCTCAGCACGGACAGCATCGAGCGGGCCGCGCAGTTGGCCGCGAGAGCCACCTCGTGCATTGACGACATCCGAGCTGGCGCCGACTATCGCCGCAAGATCACTACCGTCCTGGTTCGGCGAGCCCTCACCTCCCTTCAGGATGAGAACGAACAGGACGCCCTCCCGGACCAGCCCGTGATGCTGTGGGGCACCACCCGGGGGAGCTACCCGCGCCTAGCCGGGAAGTCGGTCTGCCACTATGGAGATGGACTGGAGCCCATCGAATGTGTGGTCAATGGCGAGAACGTTGTGGTGCAGGGGGCGAACGATAAGACCCTTCTTGACATGCTCCGCGAAGACCTGGGACTCACTGGGACGAAGGAAGGCTGTGGGGAGGGCGAATGCGGGGCCTGCACCGTGTGGATGGACGGCATCGCCGTCCTTTCCTGCTTGACTCCGGCTCCCCGAGCCCACGGGACGCACGTGGTGACCGTCGAGGGGCTGCAGCGACTCGCGTCGGCCGCTCAGAGCGGTGACCTGCATCCGGTGCAGCAAGCTTTCGTCGATGAAGGAGCTGTCCAGTGTGGCTTCTGCACCCCTGGATTCGTCATGGCCGGGGCCAACCTCCTGGAGGAGATTCCAGAGCCGACGCGCGAGCAGATAGAGATAGGCCTCAGTGGTAACCTGTGCCGCTGCACGGGTTACTACAAGATCATCCGGGCGATAGAGAAAGCCGCAGTGGAAGGCTAGCGTGGAGAGAACAGTCCCCACGACGGGCAGCGAGGAAATCTCGCTCTACATGCGTACCTACTATTCCCTCCTGCGCACCACAGATGAGGTGCAAGTGCGCTCCTTCGTCGAATCCCACATGGGGATGAACTCGTCCCTCCACGTGAAGGCCCGCGATGAGGCCCTGGATCCGGCGGCGATCATCTACTGCTCCTTGCGGCTGCCGCGCTCCATCCGCCGCACAAGGCTGGTGGTCATGGGGCAGTCGGAGCGGGTCTTTGCCAGACGTGGTTACTCGAAGGTGGAGCAGTGGGAACCGGTGGAGGCCCCGGGGCGCCGGCGCCGGACCTTGTTTGACGGCCACGAGACGATGGCCGCGTTCATCGCCAGCGTCTCCGACATCGACGATCTCATACCCATGCTGACGGCGTTCCAGATCGAATGGAACAAGATGCATCGGCGACTGCACGGCCATTCCATCCTGGAGCGATTGGAGGCCTATCGGGACGGCAAAGCGTCCGCGTGGGATAGGATTCGGGAAGACCTGTTGGGTGTCCTGGGGCTGAGCTCAGACGACATGTCCCGCCTCGAGTCTGTCTGGGATGACCAGTTCGCGGACTTTCTCTGTGACGCGGGCCGCGAGCGCAAACGCTTTGCCGTACGTCTGCTGGCTGGCTCCCGTGTCGACTATCGGAAGGCGACGAGGCGGTGGTGGTCGTTTATCGCCGACGCATCGCCCGTTGACCTGAGTGATAGGCCCGTCTACTTCATTTCGAGCAACGTACACAGCGTCGTGAACATGCTGTCGGGGTTCGCCCTCCGCCGAGAGGATGATCTACTGGGCCATCTCCACGACAGCGGCCGCCGCCAGCTGGTGAATGAATACGCCCGGATCCGCCATGGTGAGACCCCCTCTCGACCGGAGAACTTGCTCTATTTCGCGCTGCGGGACTTCATGGAGGCTCGTCGTGATGACGAGGTCTGGGACCAGCGCGAGGAGGAAGAGGCTCTCTGTGGGATCAAGCACATCGACAGCCACCACGTCTTTGATGTCGAGGCCCAGGTGATTCAGATGAGCCGGCTCCGGCCCGATTGGTTTGATCCACGTCTGAAGGGACTGGGCCTGGATCAGCTTGCGCACACGGATGCCGTGATCGTCAATATCGACTACCCGCTGGGGATGGGCGCCTACCACATTCTCTCACAGATCGCGCCCAGCGTAGATTCGCTCAGGGGTGTGTACAGTCTCGGAAAAGCTGCGACGTTGAATGGGCGCGTTGGCGACGTCATGATCCCCTACGTGATCCATGACGAGCACTCCCGCAACACGTACCTGTTCAACAATTGCTTCACCGCCACAAACGTCGCCCCCTATCTCGTTCACGGGACCACCCTCGACAACCAGAAGGCGATCAGTGTGCGCGGTACATTCCTCCAGAACGACCGGTACATGGATGTCTTCTACCGCGAGGGCTACACGGACATCGAGATGGAGGCGGGTCCGTACCTGTCCGCCGTTTACGAGGCTGTGAGACCGACGCGCCATCCTACGAACGAGATTGTCACCCTCTACGCCGACACGGTCCCTTTTGATGTGGGTATCATCCACTATGCTTCCGACACCCCTCTTGGAAAGGGCAGAAGCCTGGGGGCACAACGCCTTTCCTACTTTGGGGTCGATTCGACCTATGCAGCGACTGCGGCGATCTTGAGGCGGATTCTCGCCCTGGAGACGAACCAGGTCCAGGCCCGCGGATAGGAGACGAGGCGGGCCGAGGCCGTCGCGCGGCCGGTCCCACGGGCCACGGCCGCCGAGTTATCTGGGCCCATCGGAGACGAGAGATCACATTATGAGCAGACATATCGGCAAGTCCGCTACCCGCATTGACGCCCGCGCCAAGGTCACCGGGGAGGCCAGGTACCCTGGTGACTTCGTCATGGATGACATGCTCCACGCCAAGATTCTGTTCGCACGTCGGCCGCACGCGCGCGTCCTTCGTGTCGACACGTCGCGTGCGGAGCAGCTTCCGGGAACTGTCGCGGTCTTCACGGCTGCGGACGTTCCCATCAACGAGTACGGGCTCCAGACGCCGGATCAACCCGTGTTCTGTGGGCCGGGTTCTGATAACCCGGGGGCGGATGTCGTCCGGTTTGTGGGGGATCAGATTGCCTTGGTCGTCGCCAAGTCAGTGAAGGGGGCTGAGCGAGCCCGCGACCGGATCGAGGTCGAGTTTGAACCGCTGCCTGTCGTGACCGATCCCTTTGAGGCCCTGGAGGCAGGCGCGCCGCAGCTCCATCCCCACCGCCAGCTGAGTGAGCTTCACCCGGAGCTGAGCACCGATGGCAACCTGATTTGCCATCACCAGATCCGGAAAGGTGACACGGAGCGCGGCTGGCAGGACGCCGATGTGGTCATTGAGGGTGAATATCGAACCTCAGCACAGGAACACGCCTACCTTCAGCCGGAATCCGGGCTGGCGTACATCGACGATGAAGGCCGTGTGACCGTGGTCGTAGCGGGCCAGTGGACGTGGGAGGATCAACAACAGATCGCTCACGCGCTCGACATCTCGCCGGACCAAGTGCGGGTCGTTTACCCGGCGATCGGCGGTGCCTTTGGTGGGCGTGAGGACATGTCGGTGCAGATCGTGCTGGCCCTGGCAGCTCAGAAACTACAGAAGCCCGTCAAGATCGTATGGAGCCGGGAGGAATCGATCCTCGGGCACTGCAAGCGGCATCCGGTCTGGTTCCGCTGCAAATGGGGCGCCACGCGCGCCGGGAAGCTCGTCGCGGCAGAGGTGAGGGCCGTGGCCGATGGCGGGGCGTACTGCTACACCACGAACAAAGTCCTGGGCAATACTGCCATTACCTGCACCGGACCTTACGCATTCCCGAACGTCAGGGTGGACGTCGACGGGGTCTACACGAACAACCCTCCCAGCGGCGCCTTCCGGGGATTCGGTGCGCCACAGGGCATCTATGTGGCTGAAATGCAGATGAACAAGCTGGCGGAGGCTCTGGACGCCGATCCGGTGGCCTTGCGCATGAAGAATCTGCTCCGCGACGATACTCCCACGACGGTGCGCACCTGTCTTCCGGGTGGCGTTAATCTAACCGACGTGACTGAGCGTTGCGCGCGGGCCATGGGCTGGCAGCGTGCGGAAGATGACCAGGGGGATGCCCTACAAGGCTGGCAAAGACCGGCCTCCAGGGCGACCGCCCGATCGGACGCACCCAAGGATGCCGTCCGGAGCGGGATCGGTCTGGCGGTGGGGTTCAAGAATGTGGGATTCTCGTTTGGCTACCAGGAGAACTGTTGGGCCAAGATCGTGCTCGATGGTGACGAAGAAATCGAGCGAGCTCTTGTGAGCATCGGGAGTGCCGACGTGGGACAAGGCACCCACACGGTGATTCGCCAGATGGCGGCTGAGGCGCTTGGCGTACCGTTGGACGTTGTCCGCATGGAGACGTCAGACACGGCAACCAGCCCGGGCAGCTCTGGCTCAACATCTGCCTCTCGGATGACGTTCATGGCCGGGAACGCCGTCTGCAGGGCAGCGGCGGAGGTCCTCCAGCGTTGGGAGGAGGGCGATCGACCCGCCGTCACCGAGGAGACGTATATGGCGCCAGCGACGACACAGTTCGACCCGGAGACCGGCGAGGGGTTGCCTAATTTTGCGTATGGGTATGTAGCGCAGGTGGTCGAGGTGACGGTGGATGTGGAGACTGGTGAGCTGGACGTACGGCGCGTCGTCTGCGCGGACGATGTGGGAAGGGCGATCAATCCTCAGCAAATCGAAGGGCAAATCGAGGGGGGCGTGGCCCAGGCCTTTGGCTGGGCTACCTGCGAGAACTTCATCACCGAAGGTGGACAGATCCAGACACCCCACTTGAGTACCTATCTGATTCCCACGATTGCAGATGTCCCGGAGCAGGTCGAATCCATCATCGTCGAGGAACCTGATCCACGAGGGCCCTGGGGCGCGCGAGGGATGGGTGAGATGCCGTTTCTACCGCTCGCACCCGCCCTCGCTGCCGCTGTCCAAGATGCCATCGGTGTCTGGATTGATGAGCTGCCCCTGACGCCGGAGCGTGTCCTCGACGCGCTGACCGCGTACCATTCGGCCCAAGCCTGCGACGAACCTTAGCCATTCGGGACAATCGGATCTAACAAGGCAGATCCGGGGCGCTGAGGAGAGCCCTCCATGGAGCGACGATACCTCACGGGCGTGTACCTGACGGCCGGTGCAGCGACGCTCGCCGTGCTGGTCTGGCTGACGGTTGTTAGTCCTCCCCCGTCGGACGTGCTTCTTCCTGCCGTCCTCTTCGGCGGCTTGATTCTGTTTGCCGATCTCTTTGGCGTGCCCTTGTCCGCCGGGGTGGTTTCTCTGCTTCCGACGTCGACCGTGGCTGCTTACCTGGTGATGGGCGCTGTGACTACAGGCTGGATCGCCTTTGCTGCAGCCCTGGCCCATATTCTGCTCCAGGTTTGCTGGGCTGGTCGGCTCCAGCTTCCGCGGCTGACCGCGCCTTCAGCCATCGCCGCTACCGGCGGTGCAAACGCAGCAGCACACACGGCGAGTGTGCTGATCGGCGGCGCCGTCTTTCAGGCCCTGGGCGGAGAGGTTCCCCTCGCCAGTGTCGGATCTCGGGAGGCTCTGGCTCTCGCTGCCTTTGCACTCACCTATCTCCTGATCAATCACGTCGTCTTCCTCCCAGCTATCATGGCACGCGGGCGCGGACCGTTAAGGGAGTATGCCAATTCGCTCCCCAATTTGCTCTTCTACGAAGGTAGCCCCCTAGTCCTGGCGCCTCTTATGGCCCTCATCTACACTCGTTTGGGGACGGTTTTTTTTGCCGTCTTCGAATTGACGATGGTCGTGGTCTCGTTGATCACCCGCCGCCTGGCCTACACGAGTGAGCGCCTGAAACAACGCGTGCAGGAGCTCAGAGGTCTCCAGGCAGTGGGGCAAGCCCTGACAGCAAGCCTTGAGATCGGTAGCGTAGTCTCGGCGATCCATGAAGAGGTCGCCCATCTCATGTCCGCTCGCAACTTCTACGTGGCCCTCTACGAGCCCGATCTGGACGAGGTCTCCTTCCCTCTCGCCGTGGAGGCGGGGGAACGGGTCCAGTGGCGTACACGTCGAACGGGATCCGGTCTCACGGAATACGTCCTCAGAACCCGTCAGCCGCTTCTGATCCGCGGTGGAGTGGCCTCGACCCTGGAGGAACTAGGCGTCGAGTCTATCGGTGAACTCGCCAGTTGCTGGCTGGGCGTGCCAATGCTGGCTGGCGATGAGCCGCTCGGCGTCATTGCCATCCAGTCCTACAGGTCGTCGAGCGCCTACGGCCCGTCGCATCAGCGGGTCCTGGCGACGGTTGCCGCGCAGGCCGCCGTGGCCATACAGAATGCCCGGCTGTACGCGCGTACGGACGAAGCGCTGGCACACCGTGTCCGGGAGCTGGATTCCATCCTCCGTACTGCAAGAGAGGGCATCGTTCTCCTGGACACTGATTTCCGCACGCTGGCAGTCAACCGGGCCCTGGGCGATCTCCTGGGCGTTGCCCAGCTGGAGGTGGAGGGGCGTCCCATTGACACCCATGTCGGAGAGATGTCCCGGCCCTTCATCCACCTGCTGGCTTACGATAACGAGGACTTGATAGCCGATTGTGAAGCCCTACAGGTGGGTGGCGGCAGTGAGGAGCCCACAAGACAGGTCGTCGTCACTCTCGAGCCCTCGGGCCGTCACGTCGAGAGGACCCTGACCCCGGTGAGGACGGAGGAGACGATCAGTGGATGGCTACTGGTACTCCGCGACGTGACCGAGGAAATCGAGTTGGAGCGCTTGAAGGACGACCTGACCCACATGTTGGTCCACGATCTGCGCTCGCCGCTAACGATCCTCAGTAATGGCCTGATTATGATGGAGGAGGCTTTCTCGGACAGTGATCCTGAGCTCTTCAGTACGGTCGCGGAGATGGCTCAACAGAGCAGTGATCGGATGCTCAGTCTGGTCAATGCACTCCTGGACGTCAGCGCACTAGAGAGCGGCGAGTTGATGCCTGAATGCGAAGTCGCGGACCCGAAGGAGCTTCTTGAGGAGGCTGCCGCCGGCTTCCTCCCACTGGCTCGTTCAGCAGGTATCAGCGTCGACGTGAGTGTACCGGGGCGCCTCCCCTCTCTTTGGGTGGACGCCGCTCTGATCGGGCGGGTATTGAACAACCTGGTGGATAATGCGATCAAGTTCGCGCCCGATGGTAGTCGTGTGGTTCTTTGGGCCCGTCCTGATCCGGAGGACCCCTCGAGGAACGTCCGGCTTGGCGTCAGCGATGAGGGACCGGGGATTACCCGGGAGGAGCGGGGTGTCCTCTTCGAGAAGTTCCATCAAGTGGCTTCGATCAAGGGACGACGTGCAGGCACCGGCCTGGGGCTCCCCTTCTGCAAGCTGGCCGTCGAGGCTCACGGCGGAAGGATCTGGGTCGAGAGTCCCTCAAGGACCACGAATTCGGGGAATGCGGGAAGCACCTTCGTGATGACGCTCCCGACCGGGACCGCGAAGGAGATGGCTGGCCTGCCCAACGCCTAATACCTGTCATCCCGCGCGCGTCGTTCCCCCCATGCTCACCCCGAGCTGCTGTCTGCGGTGCCAGCGAATTCGCGGCCTGGCCCGTCCTCCGCTATTGTACTCCGCGGTGCGTCTACCAGCTCAGGAAGACGGGATGCCCCGGCTGAAGGTCAAGCCTCTTGGCTCCGCTGCCCTCACGCACGGCGATCTCCAGGTGCCCTTCACTACCGATCAGGGCCACCAAGCTCCCCGGCTCTACGTCTGCGTACGTGCCGTGGAGGCCGTGTAGCTCTCGACCGGCCACTTTGACGGACGCCTCACTGGCCCGGAATCGCGCGAACTCCTCATTCTCTCGCCGAAAGGCGGGAACTAGGCACAGATCGCCGTCTCTCCAAAGGAGACGGCCGATACTGGTGATCGCGTTCCCGAAGTGGTCCGTATGCAGCACCACCCCCTTGGCCGTTTGCGACGTGATGTCCAGTCGTGGGGGAGGAAGGAGAACGGGATCCTCCAGCGCGGGGCCGAGCTCCTCGATGGGTACACTTGCTGCCAGATGCGCTGCGGCCGGAGCGAAGATGTCGCGCCCGTGGAACGTTTGGCTCACGGCGGGCAGACGATAGCGCGGGTTCGCCAGCTCCACAATCGTTTCCACATGCTCCTCGGCCATGACGAAACTGAAGACGCCGTTGTCCGGCCCGACGAATGCACCGTGCGACAGCTGAGCCGCGATGGGACGACGACTGCTTCCGACGCCTGGATCCACGACCACCAGGTGGACGGTCCGCGAAGGGAAGAAGCGGTAGGCGGTGTAGAGGATGTACGCTGCCTCGTGGATGGCCTGCGGCGCGACTTGGTGGGTGATGTCGACCAACTGGGCGTCAGGGGCGATGTCTAGCATGACCCCTTTCATCGTGCCCACGTAGCCATCGCGCACCCCGAAATCTGTGCTCAAGGTGATCAGCGCCGGTCTATCCATGGCACCTATTCTATTCCGCTTCCGGGTCTCGTCAAGAAGCCAGACCGAGTTGGGTGCACCAACGGATGGTCGCGCAGGGTATGACACAAACACCAGCTTGGTGGATAGCACGGCATACGTGGAGAGCACGGGGCGGGCGACCGTGCTACCTCGTTGCTGCCCCCCGCCTGTGTCCCAGTGCTTGACCGCGGGTTGCCCGTCGGTATAATTGCATGAGAGCCGTCACACAGGAATACCTGGAGGTGGACGCTCGCGCCAGCACGTGCATGTTCTCGGTGCCGCGGAGATATCCTCTAAGGACCCACCATTCGAGAGAGTCTGACAAGCAAGGAGGGAGGTTCAGCAATGGCGAACATTCTGGAGAAGACGCTGCTCATGGGACTGGGGGTCTTCACCTTGACGCGCGAGAAGGTTCGAGAGGCTGTCAACGAGCTCGTCGAGACGGAGGGGGTCGAACCTGAGGAGGCTGACAAGCTCGCCGATGCCCTCTTGAAGAAAGGCGAGAAGGAGCGCGAGGAGTTGCGGGACATGATCGGTCAGGAGGTGGGGCGCGTCACGCCGGTCAGCCGGAAGGAGTTCGAGGCGCTGATCCGCCGCGTCGATGAGTTGGAGAAGGAGGTCCGCGCCGGGACAGAGCCGGTTTGATGACGGCGACCGTCTGACCCCGGCTCGAAGCCTATGGCGCCATCCGAAACCCACAAAGGTCCCCGCGTCGGCCTCGCCCTCAGCGGCGGGGGTGCGCGCGGTCTCGCCCATATCGGTGTTCTCAAGGTCCTGGAGCGCGAGGGGATACCAGTTGACGTGCTGGCCGGCACGAGCATGGGCGGCGTAGTGGCCGGCGCATATGCTGCAGGGTTAACGCCCGACTACCTCGAACGAGAGGCGCTCCGGATGACCAGTCCGCGCCATCTGCTCTCCCTCGCCGATCCAACACTGCCCCGGCGCGGCCTCTTCGAGGGACAGAAGGTTGTCAATTATCTCTCAGCCCACCTGGGCAACTGCACGTTCGAGAATCTAGTGCGGCCGCTGTGCGTCATAGCTGTTGATCTCGTGGCCAGCGAACCCGTGCTTCTGGACAAGGGGTGTGTGACCGACGCGGTTCGCGCAACGATAGCTCTCCCGGGACTCTTCAAGCCGGTGGAGCGTGATGGCCGGCTGCTGGTCGATGGCGGGCTCCTGGACAATCTCCCAGCCGACGTGGCGCGTCAGATGGGCGCGGATGTCGTCATCGCAGTTGACGTGATTGGGAGCAACAACACCTTCTCCGCCATGATCCATCTGTTGCAGGAGCATCGCTACGTGCCAAAGGGACTGGCCAGCACCTTCGAGGTCATGCTGCGCTCCTTGGATGTGATGATGAAGGAGATCAACAGACAGCGCCTCGCCAAGGCCGCTCCTGAGGTGATCGTGCGTCCTGATGTACCTCCAGACGTGAGCGTTCTCCTCGGTTTCACCCGCGCTGCGGAAATCATAGCATTGGGCGAGCGAGCTGCTGAAGGGGCGCTTCCAGACATCGAGAGAGCGCTAGAGACGTCAGTGGTCTGATTCGCTGCGGGGATCGTCCTCGCACAGGGATGGAAGGGTATCTGGTGCTAAGGGGCGTCGCCAGGCCGCCCACGAAGCGATCATGGTGAGAGGTCCGCAGCGGACGATCCGGCATCTTAGGCGCTATCGAGAGATTGCGCAGGTCTTGATTCGCCACGGGCTCGGGGAGCTGGTTGATGTTCTTGAGCTCCAGCCTTATCTGGCCTTTCCTCGACGCCTGGTCCGTCGGTGGCGGGAGGAAGCGCCGCCTCTTGGCGCCCCTCAGCGGCTCCGCCTCGCGCTGCAAGAGCTGGGACCCACTTTCATCAAACTGGGACAGGTTCTCAGCACCCGTCCCGATCTTATTCCCCCTCCCTACGTCGCGGAACTGACGAAGCTGCAGGACGCCGTCCCTGCTGAGTCTTGGGACGCGATTCGCCGGCGGATCGCGTCCGAATTGAATGGTTCCATTGAGGATCACTTCGATGATCTGGAGGAGGAGCCGATCGCCGCCGCATCTCTAGCACAAGTACACGCCGCTAAGCTGAAGGATGGTCGATCTGTGGTCGTCAAGGTCCAGCGACCGGGCATCCAGAAGATCATCGAGGTTGACCTGGAGATACTCCAGGATGTGGCTGAGTTGGTGGAGGGTCGTATTCCGCTGGTCGGCGTCCATGACCTCCCGGAGATCGCGCGTGGATTTGCCTCCACCCTGCGCATGGAGCTGGACTTCTACCGTGAGGGCCACAACGCTGAGCGCTTCCGAGAGACCTTTGCTACGGATCCTCACCTCTACGTGCCGGATATCACGTGGGAGCTTACGACTCGCCGAATCCTGGTCATGGAGCGCCTGTGCGGCATCAAGATCGACAATGTCGAAGCTCTCGACGAGGTCGGGTATGACCGTCATCGCATCGCCGTGCATGCCGCTCAGATGGTGCTCAAGGAGGTGTTGGAGGAGGGTTTCTTCCACGCCGATCCGCATCCGGGGAACTTCGTCGTGATGCCGGGAGAGGTCATCGGCGCGATGGACTTTGGCCTCGTGGGGCACTTGAGCCGCCGCCTCCGTTCCAATCTGACGCGTCTGTACATCGCCGTGATCCAGATGGACGCGCAGGCGGTTGTCGACCGGCTCATGCGTATGGGGGCGACTGTCCGGTCCCTCGACCGCACGGCCTTGGAGCGAGATCTGGCCCGGCTGCTGCGGAAGTACCAGGCGTTGCCTCTCAAGGCCGTCCGAGCCCAGGAGGTACTGGATGACGCCACGTCGATTGCCTTTCGCCACCACCTCCAGCTGCCGCCGGAGCTATGGTTGCTTGGACAGACGTTGGCCATGATGGAGGGCGTGGCCCTCAAGCTGGATCCGGATTTCGATATCGTCGCATTCTCCCAACCCCACGTCAAGCGATTTCTGTTCCAGATGGTCCTGCCGCAGAACCTCGGTCCGAGACTGGCCAGGGCCGGAGGCGATTGGAGTGACCTCATTGATCAGCTGCCCCGCATCGGAACTCAGCTGCTTAGCCAGGCTGAAAGAGGGGAGATCGGCATGACGCTTGAGCACAAGGGGCTGGGACGGGCCTTGGACCGCATGGATCGGTCAGCCAACCGGATCTCATTGAGCGTGCTTCTCGCGGCCTTGATCTTGGGGCTCGCGCTCCTCATTCCTGCCTTCAACCTGGGGGAGGAGATCGGACTGGCGACGGTCGTAGTGATTGCAGGTTTTGTGGGCGTCAGTTTCCTGGGGCTCTGGCTGGCGTTCTCGATCTGGCGCTCGAGGAGCTAGGCCAACAGCGAGTGCTGCACCCCGCTCGGCGCAGCCGCGCACTGTGGGCACGCGCACCGCGCGTATGGAACGTCGCTGGGATCTGCGTCTGGCGAAGGCGGCGGACGCAGGGACGCGGGCCTTCCCGCACAGAACCGGGGAGCGGTTCCGATAGGGTACGACGCTTCCGGGTCCACCCCGGTACCCAGAGAGGAATGGCATCATGATGGACGGTAAGATCTTGATGGCGGGAAATGAGCCGGGGGCGCTGGAGGAAACCAAGCGGAAGCTGGAGGATCTCGGTTATCGGGTTCTGGCGGTCGTGAGCACGGCCGACGAGGCGCGCCGCCTCGCGGAGCGCAATCCCCCGGATCTCCTCCTGATAGATAGCAGTCTGTGGGACGCATTCGGCGAGCTCGGGCCGGCTGGGCATGCCGACGAGGTAGTTGACGCTCCGGTTCTCTTTCTTGCCCCTCGAGCAGATGATAGGTTTCTCTCAGCTGCGGGGGTCGACGCGCCCTTGAGCTACGTCTTGGCGTCCTCCACAGAGAGGGATTTGCAGCTGGCTGTGGAGGCGGCCATCCGCCATCATCGCCTCGAGCGGATGCTGCGTGAGAGTGAAGAAACCTACCGCAACCTTGCCGAACGCTCCGACGACGGTATCGTCATCATTCAAGATATGCGCTTCCGCTACGCCAACCCCCGGATCGCCGAGATTCTGGGCCTGAGCGCGCAAGAGCTGCTGGACCGATCCGTCCTCGACTACGTCCACCCAGAGGACCGGGAGACGGTCATTGAGCGGTATGAACGGCGTCTCGCGGGCGAACACGCTCCTTCTGACTATGAGGTCCGATTGAAGCGAGATCGCAGCGGCTTCGTGCCTGTACAGGTCAACGCCGGGCTGATCACGTACCATGGGGTGCCGGCGGACATGGTGATCGTTCGAGATCTCTCGGATCGACAGCGGCTCGAGCACGCGATCGTGACGCGGCAGCGCTACCTGGAAGGCGTTCTCCAGTCAGCCCCGGACGCCATTGTCACCTTCGACCGAGATCACCGGGTCTTAGATTGGAACCCCGGTGCAGAGAATCTATTTGGTTATTCGCCCGAGGAGGCTATTGGGCAGGATCTGGACGACCTGATCGCCAGTCGCGATCCAGACGTGATGGAAGAGGCGGTCAGCGCGACACGGCGCGTGCTTGGCGGCGGCGTCGTTCCCCGTGCCGAGGCAACCAGGTATCGCAGGGATGGCACGCCTGTAGAGGTGATTCTGGGTGGGGCTCCGATCGAGATCGAGGGAGAGCTCGTCGGGGCTGTGGCTGCATACACGGAGATCACCGAGCGCAAGAAGGCCGAGGAGGCGCTGCGCAAGCGCACGCAGCAACTGGAGGCCTTGCGGGACGTGGGATTCGACATCGTCGGGGAACTCAATCTGGAGGAGCTCCTTCGTTCCATTGTGACGCGCGCCATCGATCTGGTCGATGCGACGGCTGGGGGATTCGACTTCTACCGCCCCGACCGGGATGTCCTGGACTTCGCCATCGACATCGGCTATGGGGAGCTGCCCGCGGATCCAACCCTGCGTCGAGGGGAAGGGTTGGCGGGCAGGATCTGGGAGACTGGCGAGACGATCATCGTCGAAGACTATGCCTCGTGGGAGGGGAGATCGGCCAAGTGGGCTGATCGTGTGGGTCATTCATCCCACATGGGCGTGCCGGTACAGTGGGGCGACGAGTTGTTGGGCGTCCTTGAGGTCCGGGCCGGAGCATCTCGAGGATTCACGGAGGAGGACGCCCATCTCCTGGAGCTGTTCGCCACACAGGCCGCCATGGCCATTCGTAATGCCCGGATGTATGAGGAGGCCCGAGACCGGACGGCGCAGCTAGAGACGCTCCACAACATATCAGCTGCAGTCACTGCGCAGCTGGATCTTGAGCCACTGCTGCAAACCATCGTCCAGCAGGGTTGTCGTCTGCTGGACGTGCGGGGAGGCAGCCTATACCTGGTCGACGAGGAGGCGGGTGACCTCGAACAGGTAGTAAGCCATGGATACAGCGTGGACCGCACCGGTTCCCGGCTCCCCGCCGGTGAGGGAACGGCGGGTATGGCCTTGAAGCGAATGGAACCGGTGGTGATCGAGGACTACGGCGAATGGGAGGGGCGCGCGGTCGAGTGGGAGAAGGAGGGCCTGACTGCCTCGCTGGCCGTGCCGCTGTGGCGTGGGGACGAGATCATCGGCACGCTGGGTTTCGACGCTGTAGCCGAGGAACGGATCTTCACAGGGGACGACGTTTGGCTGACCGCGCTGTTTGCCAACCAGGCCTCCATCGCCATTGAGAACGCACGCTTGTATGAGGAGACGACCCAGAGTCTGTCTGAGACGGAGGCCCTGCGCGAGGTCATGTTGGCCGCCTCCTCGACGCTGGACAGAGACGACTTGCTTGAGCGGGTACTTCGCGCCATCCACCGTTCGCTGGATGTCGACCACCTGAGCTTCTCAGCGCCCGATGACTCCGGCGAGTTCATGGTGATTCACCCGTCGCTCATCGGCTTCTCAGCACCCGTCGACGAAGCCTTCCGTCTGCCGATGGACGCCAGCGTGGCCGGCCGCGTCTATACCAGTGGTCGCTCGATTCTGATCGAGGACACGTCAGACACCTCCTACTATTTCCAGTGCGTCCCCAGAATGCGGTCTGAGCTGGCGGTCCCAGTCCGGGCAGGTGGGCAAGTGGAGGGCGTGCTGAATGCCGAGAGCCCCCGAGTGGCCGCTTTTGATGAACACGTGCTCGACACTTTCGAGGCGACTGCCGTCCAACTGGGGACGGCCTTGGAGAACGTGCGTCTCTACGACGAGAGCCGGCGCCGCCTACGAGAGACCAGCTCGCTGTTGGAAGCCAGTCAAGACATTGTCTCGACGCTCGACCTGGAAGAGGTCCTCCGGCGAGTCACGGAAGCCGCTGTAGAGGGCATCGGCCCTGCTGACCGGGGGATCCTCCATCTGTTTGACGAAGAGCGGAGAGAGCTCACGGCTGTGACTGGCGTTGGCTTCCGCCAGGAGACCATCGCGGCGGCCAACTTCGCGCCTGGTCAGGGGTACGCCGGTTGGGTCTTTGAACACCAGAGGCCTCTAGTCGTCAGCGACGCGGAGTTCGATCCGCGGATGGCGGCCCTTGACGTAGCGGAACTATGCGAGGGGCGGTCGGTTGTCTGTGTCCCTCTCGCGTTCGGTGGGGATCTGATGGGTACCCTGACGCTTGACAACGTCGAGAGGCCGGGAGCTCTCGACGCCAGTCATCTTGATCTCTTGTCTATCTTTGCCAGCCAGGCCGCGGCGGCAATTCGCAACGCACGCCTCCACGAGGAGACCGAACGGCGGGCCTCACGACTTGGTGTTGTCAACCGGGTCGCTCGGCGGGCCAGCTCGTCCCTCAACCTCGATGAGCTGATCGAGGCGGTCTACCAGGAGATTGATGCGACATTCAAGGCGGATGCCTTCTTTCTGGCGCTCTACGATCCGGATGCGGGTGAACTTGATTTCCGATTATCCGTTGATGAGGGCGTACGGGAGCCTCCGCGCCGGGCATCTCTAGAGGCGGGTTTGACCGGCTTTGTGGTCGAGGAGGGGGCTCCCCTCCTGATCCAGGACTATGCAAGGGAGAAGGACGACCTGCCGCGAGCGGAGCGGTGGGGTACCGAAAAAGCCTCCCGTTCCTGGCTGGGCGTGCCAATGCGAGCCGGGGATCGCGTCAACGGCGTGATTTCCGTCCAGGCGTACCGACCGTTTGCCTACGGCCAGGAAGACGAGCAGTTGCTCTCGACCATAGCCGACCAGGTGGCTATGGCAGTGGAGAAGACACGCCTATACGAGGAATCCCAAAGAAGGGCGACCCAGGCGGCGCTACTCAGTCAGGCGGGCCGGCACGTGAGCAGCGAGTTGGAGCCTGCAGTGCTCCTTGCCACTATCGTCTCAGCTGTGCGCGATTCCTTCGACTACCACAATGTGATCCTCTTTCTGCTCGAAGAGGAGGGCGCTCGCCAGACGGGTGATCGGCGACTTCGCATGCAGTCTATCGCTGGGGCCTATGTCGATGCCTTGCCTCCCGATCTCTCACTAGAGCTCGGGGAGGGCTTGATCGGGCATGCCGCGGCAACCGGTGAGGCCCAGTTGAGCAATGACGTGAGCACGGATCCCCACTATGTGCGGAAGGCGACCGAGGACACTAGGTCCGAGCTCGCGGTACCCATCAAGAGTGGGGAGAGGGTGATAGGGGTGCTCGATCTCCAGGACAATGAGCTTGGAGCATTCGACACCCTCGATGTGAGGACTCTCGAGACGCTGAGTACGCAGATTGCGTCTGCCATAGAAAACGCGCGGCTCTTCCAGGCGGAGCGGGAGCGGTCCGCACAATTGGCCACCGTCGCTCGGGTGGCCGAGAGCATTGCCTCCACGTTGGAGCCCGACGAGGTGCTCCGAAAGACCGTCGATCTGATTATCGAGGCGTTTGGGTACTACTGGGCCAGCATCATGCTCCTCGAGGAGGAAACCGGAGCGCTCGTCTACCAGGCAGGCGCCGGCGGCTTCGCTGGCGAGACGCCCATCGACTTCCGCCAGGAGATCCGAGAGGGTATGATCGGTTGGGTTGCCCATAGTGGGGAGACGCTGCTTTCCAACGATGTCCGCACGGAACCCCGATACATCAAGGCCTACTTGACGCGCACCAGGTCGGAGCTGGATGTCCCCCTCAAGTATCATGGCAGAGTCATCGGTGTCCTGGACCTCCAGAGCGAGGAACTGAATGCTTTCAACCAGCATGACGTGATGGCCATGGAGGCCCTCGCCGGACCGGTGGCGGCGGCTATCGAGAACGCCCGCCTCTTTGACGTGGCAAGACAGCGGGTCGCCGAGCTGCGGGCAGTGCGAGAGGCAAGCCTGCAGCTTACCTCCACGTTGGAGCTCGAGCCCGTGCTGGAGACGATCCTTGAGCAGGCGCTCCATCTGGTCTGGGCCGACG